>JADGER010000126.1 GCA_016744315.1 Sulfurovaceae bacterium | reverse complement strand
TTTTGTTTGAGTTACCTCATTAGCTTGGATAGTTGTTACCCCTACAGTTGCCCCTAGTGTCAAACATACGCTTAATGCCGTCGCTGAAAATAATTTTTTCATTCGATATTCTCCTTAAGTAAATTTAATCTTTATGATAGCATAAGTTTGTGTAGGTATTACCTTTTTAATGTCTTATTCTTCCTGCACCATTTCAAAAAAAGTCTATCAGGATTTATTCGTTTGTCTATAGTTTTGTTATCGACTATATATTCAGCCAACATTTTACCAAGAAGGGGTGCAAATACAAATCCTCTTCCCCCTACGCCATTACAAACAAAAATATTTTCTATTTTTACAATAGGTTCTTTAATCTTGATACCTGTAGCAATACGAGGATAAAGTCTAAACATCTCTGGCACATCTATAATCGACCCAACTAAAGGAAAATAATCTTTTGATCCAGCACGCATACCACAATAAGTCTCTATCAACTCAAAATCATTAGTATCAACCATTGTTGATGCCTTTTGAAAAAGAGATTTTAATGGTTCTCCATCACATACCATACATGGTTCTTTAGATTTAACATGCGTTGCACCTATTTTGATAACTCCTTTGATATTAGCCGAAACAGAGATACTTTGATGCATGCTAATATCCAAATCTAAATTACTACGATAATCACCACGCGATCCCCAAGTTCCTTTGACTCCCATATATTGCATATCCAGAAGATTATTTTGATACCCTGTGGCTAAAACAATATTTTTTGTTTTATATTCACCTATTTGCCAATATTCATCATTTTTGATAAGTTTTTCAACTGCATACTGTTCAAAAGGAAGTGTAGAAAGTATTGCAGAACAAAGCTCAGGAGCATCACAAACTCCAGCCTCTTTATACAAAAAGCTATCATCCCCAGTAATCCCTAGCTCTTGGAGTTCTTGCTTAGATAATTTTTGATAGGATGTATCATTAAATACTTCATATTCCAAGAATTTTTTTGCGTCTGCTTCATCTTTGGGGATACGAATTACCCCTGTTTGATGAAAATATTCAGCAAAGTTTTGGCTATAAAACTCTTTGGCAAAAAGATATGCTTCATTTGTAATTTGTTGAAGTGCTGAGCCTTTGCCTATTTTTGGTGACACAAAAGCCCCTGCTGCACCAGATCCACCACTAGCAGGAATATCACTACGGTCTAATACCAATACATCTACACCTTTTTTTTGGAGGAAATGGGCAACGCAACATCCAGCAATACCAGCACCAATAACTATAGTATGATATGTATGTGAACTACTAAGAGTTTGATTTTTCATATTTTCTTTTTCTCGTTTAGATTATTTTTTCAATAGTAAGCTTAATTAGCTATAATCACACTTAATTAAAGACTAGAAGGATGATTATGAAGATTGGTATCGTAGATTACAACATGGGAAATCTCGCTTCTGTCATCAATGCTTTTGACAAAGTTGGAGCAAATGTAGTAGTAGAAAGTGACCCTAGTAAACTCAAAGAGTATGATAAACTCATTCTCCCTGGAGTAGGTGCTTTTGCAGATGCAATGGAACACCTCAAACAAAATGGCATGGATACAGCAGTCAAAGAGTATGCCAATAGTTCTAAGCCTTTATTAGGAATATGTCTAGGAATGCAACTGCTTTTTGAAAGTAGTGAAGAGTTTGGTACAAGTGAAGGATTGGGTCTTATATCAGGCAAAATAGTAGCTTTTGATGAACAGAAATTTGACCACAAACGCAAAATCCCACACATGGGTTGGAATGAGATGTTCCAACAAAAAGAGTCTGCACTACTTCATGGTTTAGCAGATGATTTTTATCTCTATTTTGTCCACTCTTTTCACGCTCTTTGTGATGATAAATACGCTATAGGTAAAACATATTATGGATATGAATTTGTCTCGTGCGTACAAAAAGATAATATCTACGGCATCCAACCCCACCCAGAAAAAAGTCATGAAAATGGTTTAAAGATTATAGAGAATTTTGTAAAGCTATAAATAAGCACCAAAGGAGACCCAATGAGTGAGCATTTTATCAAAAATATAGAAATTAAGAATTTTAAATGTTTTGAAGATTTTAAGGCTGAGGGTTTTGGTCGAGTTAATTTAATTGGTGGGAAGAATAATGTGGGGAAGACAACACTTCTAGAAGCTATGTATATTAATTTAAATTCTGATAATAAAATTTGGTTTCTAAATGCTATTGTCAAAGTTATTAGAGGTAGAGATAACTTTTTTATAAGTAATACAGCTGAAAATATAGTAAAATTTATTAAAACAGCTTTTTTATATAATGCTACTCTAATTGAAGAATACAAGAAGAATAAAATTAACTTTATAAAGACAAATGACAATATTATAAATTTTAATTTTATAGACCACTTTACTGGTACAATAATAGAATATAAAATTAATGAAAATAACGAAAGTGAAAATTTATCTTTAAATGCTTTAAAAGAAGTTTTTCTTACAGAAGAAAATTTAACATCAGAGAATAAACATTTATTACGCTCTATTGGTTTATCTAATTCAAAGATTAATATATATTATAAGTATATTCAAGAGCTAGATAAGGAAAATGAACTAAATGAATATTTACATATTTTTGATAAAGATATAATAAAATTAAAAATCATGAATACAGAACCTTTAATCCAAAATAAAAATAAAAATTATATTTCTTTAACTCAATTAGGGGAAGGATTAAAACAATTTATTAATATTTTTATCTTACTTTATAGTTCAAAAGATGGTCAAATATTATTAGACGAAATAGACAATGGTATCCACTACACAAACTTAGATAAACTATGGGAAATAATCCTAACCATTTCAAAACAACAAAATGTCCAAGTCTTTGCTACTACTCATTCAAAAGAGTGTATAGAATCGTATGCTAGGGTGGCTAAGAGCTTGGAAGATGAAGAGATAGCTTTTATTAAATTAGGTAAGAATAAAGAAAATGAAATAAAAGCTATGGTCTATCCTTATGAGTGGTTTATTGATTCTATAGAGCAAGAAGAAGAGGTACGAGGGTGGTGAGAATTCTTGTAGAGGGAGTAGATGACGAGAAGTTTATTATCAAACTTTTGAATGATTTGAGAAAATCTAATACCATTGATGTCCCTACTAGTTTTAATTTTGGAAGTATTATTAATGGATTTGGTGGCAAAAAAAAACTTTTAGATGCAAATCAAGAAAAATATAAAAAGATTACTAAATTAATAGAGATTGGAGAAGTGGAAAAGGTTCTTTTTTTATTTGATTGTGATTTTGAAATAGATGATAATAAATGTAATGGGATGAAAGAATCTCAAAAATGTTTTGATAATTTAAAACTAGCATTAAATTGGGATATTGAAATGGATGTTTATATTTTTGATAGAAATTTAGACTATTTTTTAGTAGAAAGTATCAAGGATAAAGAATGTTATACACATTTTGATAATTTAATTACATGTTTAGAAGTAGAAAAATTAAAACCTAATAAAAAACCAATAGCCAATCTGTATAGAGATTTATATCCTTATCCTCAATTTGATTTTAAAGATGAAAGATTTAAACCAATAAAACAAAAACTAATAAACTTATTCAAGGAGCAAAAATGACAATACTACCAGCAATTGACCTTAAAGATGGTAAAGCCGTAAGACTTTCTAAAGGACTTATGGAGAGTGCTAAGATATATAGTGATGAGCCGTGGCAAGTGGCTAAGAGATTTGAAGAGCTTGGGAGCGAGTGGTTGCACCTTGTGGATCTTAATGGTGCTTTTGCAGGAAAACCAGAGAATTTAGATCAGATTAAAAAGATTCGTGAAAATTGTAATCTTAAGATGGAACTTGGTGGTGGAATTAGAGATGAAGAGACTATTAAAATGTATCTTGAACTTGGAATTGATAGAGTAATTTTGGGTTCTATTGCTGTTAAAAATCCTCAGTTTGTAAAAGATATGGCAAAAAAATATCCTATTGTAGTGGGTATTGACGCAATAGATGGCATGGTGGCTGTAGAGGGTTGGGGTGAAGTTAGTGATATGAAAGCTACTGACTTGGCTCGTGAATTTGCTAATGCTGGTGTGGAAGCTATTATTTGTACTGATGTAGGACGAGATGGTATGCTTACAGGAGTAAATGTGGAGTTTACTGTAGAAATAGCCAAGGCTTCAGGATTGGAAACAATCGCAAGTGGTGGGCTTAAGGATATAGAAGATATATCTAAGCTTATAGAAGCAGGATGTGATGGTACTATTGTTGGAAAAGCATTTTATGAGGGTACATTAGACCTTGAAGAGGCATTTAAATTAGCAAAAGGGAACTTATGAAGGATAGCTATTGGGAATTAACACTTACGCTTAATGAAGAATATACAGAATTTATCGCTGATTTTGTAGCTAATATCTATGGTGATGGATTGGAGATAGGTAAAAATAATATTATTGTACGAGGCGAGAATGATCTTACCTATGTCAAAGAGGCTGTTGAGTCTTTGATTGCTACACTTGGGAGTGTAATAGTGGTAACATTTACACTAGAAGAGAAGCAAAATGTAGATTGGATCAAACAGTATCAAAACTCTATTGAGCCAATAGAAGCAGGAAAGTTTTATATCTATCCTAGTTGGTTTGAGCCTAAAAAGGATAAAATTAATATCAAAATAGATCCTGCTTTAGCTTTTGGTTCAGGACATCACGCTACAACGCATACTTGTCTTGAGGCTATTGGTGAGCGAGTTACTGCGGGTAATATTATTTTAGATGTTGGTTGTGGAAGTGGTATTTTGGGTTTAGCATGTACGAAATTAGGGGCTACAGTAGACCTTTGTGATACTGATCCAGTCTCTGTACAGAGTTGTGAAGATAACTTCAAACTCAATGAGGCTAAGTATAATAATCTTTGGGAAGGTTCAGCCAATAAATCAGAAGGAGAGTATGATATAGTTATAGCTAATATTATTGTAGATGTCTTAAGATTTATTGCATCTGACTTAAAAAATGCAACTAAAGCAGGAGGGACTTTGATTCTTTCGGGGATTTTAGATACAAAGTTAGCTTTAGTTCTTCCCTCATTTTTAGAACTTAAATTAATCGAACAAAAACAAAAAGATGAATGGGTCACACTCATTTATTATAAGGAAACAAATGAATAATCAAAACGGTAATGACAATAATAACGGTAACAATAATAATAACTTTTTTAATAATAATCCACTGCTTGCATTCGCACTCTTTTCGATTGTTATTATTATGCTATTTAAGTCAATGGTTGGAGAAGGAGACGGATTAGGTAACATGGTAAATGGGCAGAATAGCCGTACGAAACATGTTACATATTCAGAAGTCAAAGAGTTAATTAAGAAAAACGAGATAAAAGCAGTCAAAATAACATCTTCTTCTATAGAAGCTATGACTGCTGATGGTGTGAACAAAACTCGTTATGTGGCTCAAAATATTCCTGCTCTTGATAGAGAACTTATTCCTCTTCTTGAAGAAAAAAAGATAAAGTATGAAGGTGTTATGGGTAATGGTTTGGTTTCTGAACTTATTAGTATGCTTTTACCGATTTTCATCTTTTTTGCTATTTGGATATTTCTTGCTAAAAAGATGCAAAAGGGTATGGGCGGTATGCTTGGTGTAGGAAAATCAGATGGAATGATAAGTTCTGAAAAACCTGATACAACTTTTGCTGATGTTGCAGGAGCAGAAGAGGCAAAAGAGGAAGTCAAAGAGATAGTGGACTTCTTGAAGTATCCAGAGCGATATATGGAACTTGGTGCCAAAATACCAAAAGGACTTCTTTTAGTAGGACCTCCAGGGACAGGAAAAACTCTTCTTGCCAAAGCAGTAGCAGGAGAAGCATCTGTGCCGTTTTTCTCTGTGAGTGGTTCTAGTTTTATTGAGATGTTTGTGGGTGTGGGTGCAAGTCGTGTGCGTGACCTCTTTGATCAAGCCAAAAAAACAGCACCTTCTATTATCTTTATAGATGAAATTGATGCTATTGGTAAGAGTCGTGCTAGTGGGGCGAATATGGGTGGAAATGATGAGAGAGAGCAAACGCTTAATCAACTTCTAGCAGAGATGGATGGTTTTGGTACAAATACACCCGTTATTGTCCTAGCAGCGACAAACCGTCCAGAAATACTTGATGCAGCATTGCTAAGAGCAGGACGATTTGACCGACAAGTACTTGTGGATAAGCCTGATTATGAAGGAAGATTATCTATTCTTAAAGTCCATATCAAAGATGTAAAGCTTTCCAAACTAGTAGATTTAGGGATTGTTGCCAAATCAACAGCAGGACTTGCAGGAGCAGATTTAGCAAATATCATTAATGAAGCAGCTCTTTTGGCAGGTCGTCAAAACAAAAAACAGGTTGAGCAAAACGATCTTATGGAAGCAATTGAGCGAGCCTTTGTAGGATTAGAGAAGAAAAATCGTAAGATTAATGAAACAGAGAAAAAGATAGTAGCCTACCATGAGAGTGGTCATGCTCTTATGGCAGAACTTACCAAAGGTGCTACAAGAGTGACAAAAGTCTCTATTATCCCTAGAGGACTTGGTGCGTTAGGATATACTTTGCATCTTCCTGATGAAGAGAACCGTTTCCTCAAACAAAAGCATGAACTCTTAGCAGAGATAGATGTACTTTTGGGTGGTAGAGCAGCAGAAGAAGTATTTTTGGGTGAAATATCCACAGGTGCAGGAAACGACCTCCAAAGAGCTACAGATATTATTAAATCTATGATTTCAGTCTATGGAATGAGTGATGTAGCTGGGCTTATGGTACTAGAAAAGAGTCAAAATAGCTTTTTGGGTGGCGGAATGGCACAAAAAGATTATAGTGAAAAGATGGCAGAAAAGATAGACGAGTCTGTAAAGCTTATGCTAGACGAACATTATGCAAAAGTAAAAATTATTCTTAAAGAGTATGCAGGTGCAATAGAAAATATGACTGCTGTACTTTTGGAAGTGGAAGTAATAGAGGGTGCGAAAGTCCGTTCTGTTATCAAAGATTTTGAAGATGAAAATGGTATGGAAAGTCGATTAGCCCATGGTGTAAAAGTTGCACAAGAAGCTGAAGAGAAAAAAAGAAATACAATAGCAGATTTTGAATAAGGGTTGTAGATGCAAATTATAATTAATGGTGAAACACGAGAATATACTTCAAAAATAACTTTGGAGTATATTATTAATGATTTAGGAATTATTGATAAAGTTATGGCTGCTGCTGTTAATATGGAAATAGTCAAAAAAGATAATTGGTCTCTTCATACTCTTGAAGATGGTGATAAAATAGAGTTATTAGACTTTGTAGGAGGAGGGTGAT
>JADGER010000125.1 GCA_016744315.1 Sulfurovaceae bacterium | reverse complement strand
TATGAAGATGAGGTCTACTCATTTGGCTTAGATTATTTAGAAGAAAAGGCAGATAGATTTGAATTTTACGCAAAGCAGTAAACCACTTATATTGGTACATAAAGCCATGGAGGTATCACAACAGACTTCATTGGTCAATATTATGCTCTCTCCACAATTTTATATTAGCAAACAAGAAGAACTCCCTGTAAAGTATCTTTATCAGGCAAAAAAATTAGCTCCTTCTATTCTTGAAGAGTTATTAGATGAAGATAAAAATTATAGATTTCATGTATTTAAACGAGCAAATGCTTGGGTTTTTATAGCGTATGATTTGGAGTCTATAGAACAGTTTTTACTCAGCAAAGGTATTTATGCATCAAATGTCTCTCAAATGTTTTTTGCTCAAGATTATGTAGATGATTTTACAAAGCCTGTTTTATTAGAGAGCGGAGAACTTTTGACAACTATGCATGATACTGTGGTTCTTTTGCCCAAGATGCTTGTTGATACGAGTCGTTACTATGCACCATTTGATTCACAGATACAACTGAAAGAGGGTGTTTCATTTTCTTTAAATAGTGGTTCTTTATTGGGGCAGAAAGAGTCAGTGCTTTTAACACTCCTTTTTGTCTCTTTTAGTATTATCTTAGGTATTGAGGGTTTAGGCTATAAAAGCGTAGTGAGTACAATGAACGAAGAAGTAGCAACCGTACTCAATGAATATCCTTCTCTACAGAGTCAATATGCTAGGGATAATATTGCCAAAAAGTATCAAAAAATAGATAGTATAGAACGGCATAAGCGAGAATTGCTTAAAAGTCTTTCTATGCTTGTTATTTCTGATGTGAAAATAGAGTCTTTGGATCTTGATAGCAAAAAATTTGTTGCTGTCTTTTCGTCCCAAACACCTAGAACTCTTTTGAAGATTAGCTCTTTGGCAAAGAAACAAGAGTATAAAGTAAGTAGCTTAGGTGATGAAAAACTTATTAAAGTAGAAGGAAGTTTATGATTTGGAAACGCTATCAAAATGAGCTAATAGTAGTTATAGCACTTTTACTAATGCTAACAGCCTATTTTTACAAACAGAGTCAAGCCAATAAACTTGACCAAACCAAACAAGAAGTTTCTGCTTCTATTGATGAAATTGCTGAGATTATTGCTCTTAAAAATCAATGGGGAGACCCAAAATTAAGTACTAAAATCAAAAAAGTCAAAGAGAATATAGATGAAAAAGATATCAAGGCTTTTACTATAAAAAACAAAAAACTAACGGCATCCTTTTCTGATTTGGATAGTAAAGAGATGAATAAAATTATTATTAAGCTAGAGAATATTGCTGTACAAATTATCAAGCTAAAAGTGACAAGTTCAGAAGAAAAATATAATATGGAGATCAAATGCAAGTGGTAAAAAAAGCTCTTTTAGTGTTATTTTTGGTATTGCTCTCTTTGGCTATTTTTGCTCCCAAGCGAGAACTTTATTATCTCTTGGAAGAACGATTGATGCAAGAAGATATTATTATTACTAATGAAGTTATTGAAGATGGTCTGCTTTCTTTGACGCTAAAGCATCCTGAAATTTATTTTAAAGGTATTCGTGTAGCGCAAATAGAGAGTGTGCGATTATGGTCTGTACTCTTTTATACAAAACTTGCTATTAAAAGTATTGAGCTAGATAAAACACTGCAACGCTTTGTTGCAACACAAGTAGAAAAAGTGGCTATTACTCATACTATAATAGCTCCTCAGCAACTTTCCTTACAAGGTGAAGGTGGGTTTGGTCTCATTGAGGGATCAGTTTTATTAGATACAAGAGTAGCTCGTGTGAATCTAAGTGATGAACAACTGATAACAAAATTAAAACCTTTCCTCAAAAAAGATGATAAGGGATGGTATTATGAAACTTCTTTTTAGTCCCAAATTTATAAGTTCGCTTATTTTGATTTTGGCTGTTGCTTTAGTTGTTAAAATAGGGTGGTTTGTTGTGGAGCTAGCATGGCTTGATAAAAAAGGTGTAGAGTTTAGCAAACCATCAGAAGTGAAAGCTTTGTATTATCGTACCCGTTTTGCTTCTCAACAACTTAAGCAACCCAAAGAAACACCTACTATAGTTGCTGATACCATTGACTCTATTAAGCTTTTGGCTTTGTATCATTCTAATGATAGAGTTGTGGTGACAGTGTCAAAAAAAGGGAAAACTTCTGTTTTGGTACGAGGTGATACTATTGATGGCTATACTCTTGATGGAGCTACAAGTACAGAAGCTCTTTTTCTAAGAGATGAAAAGCTCTATCGTATTGAGCTTAGTAAAAGCTCTTCTAATAATGGTAAAAGTAGTATCTCGTATGCAGACCGTCCCAAAATTTCTGCTCCCAAAATTTCTGAAAATATCTCTAAAGAGATTGTAAATATTGATGGAATTACAACTATAGACAAGAAGCTTTTAGAAAAGTATAGTCAAAATATGGATGATATTTGGAAAAATATTGGAATTAATGAAAAAAAGGTAGATGGTAAAACTATAGGATTTAAAGTAAACTTTGTCAAAAAAGGAAGTGATTTTGCCAAACTAGGATTGCGAAGAGGTGATTTGATTGTGGCAATTAATGGGGATGCTTTGGATAATTATGCTAAGGCATTAGATGTTTATAGTAACATAGAAACTATAGAAGATTTAACACTAAGAATAAAAAGAGGAAGAGAAGAGATGGAGTTAGAATATGCAATTAAGTAAAATATTATTAGGGTTAGTTATTGTAGCAACACTAAGTATGGGTGTTGAAGATGATAAAGTTGATATTAATTTTAGAGATTTGAGTGTAAAAGATTTTATTGAAATGGTAGGAAAGATTACACAAAAAAATATCTTAATTACGAGTGAACTTAAAGGCGATATTAATTTTGTCTCTACAACTCCTATCAAAAAGAGTTCTCTTATTCCTTTGGCAAACTCTATTTTGGCAAATAAAGGTTTAACTTTGGTAAACCAAGGGGATTTTTATCAGGTTATGAAGAGTAATGAAGCTGCAGGAGAAGGGCTTGTGGTTGATACAAAGGTAGGTGATGGTGATACAATGAAGACAGTTATGTTTCCTCTGAAAAATACCAGTGCATCTATTATCCGTGCCAAAATCAAACCACTTCTGCACAAAGATGCCAAAGTAATTTCATTTAAAGAAAATAACTTACTCTCTGTGACGGCTAATCCCAAAACACTACGGGCAATTAGACATGTAGTTGATGCTATAGAAGAAAAAGGGGATAAACAGTCTACTTTTATCAAGCTCAAACATGCAAGTATCAAAGAGGTTTATCCTAATGCTGTAAGTATGTCACGCAAGCTTTTTCCCAAGGCTATAGAGAGTGAACAGGTAGATATTTTCAAAGATGCAGCCACTAATACTATTATTTTGGTTGGTAAAAATAGTAATATGAATAAGATGATAAATTATATTAAACGACTAGATGTAGAAGGAGAAAGCACAACACAACAGATGTTTGTTATTCCTTTGAAAAACTCTAATGTAGAAGATATGCAAAAGATTTTGAGTCAACTTGTAAGCCAAATGAACAGTATGACTCCTACTCCAAAAACCAAAGATGGTAAAGCACCCAAAAAAGCTATGGTTGTAAGTGATGTAGAACGAAATGCCCTTGTTATTCTAGCTGATAGCGATCAGATTAAAAATATTCGTAAGACTATTAATAGACTTGATATTCCAAAACCACAAGTCTATGTAAAAGTAAAAATTGTAGAAATCAATACAGATTTAGCCTCTCAAATTGGACTCCGTTATGGTTTGGAAACAGGAAAAATTACAAGTAAGGGACTTTTTACTTTAGCAGGAAATGCAGGTGCTAGTTCATTAATGATTTCTGATAGCCTTTTAGGATTTTTGAATTCAGATACCACCCAATATGACCAAAGTGGAAATTTAGTAACCACAACAGAACAGGCATTTTCTTTTGAATCAGGAATTAGTGAGATGTTTGCTTTGGGTGCAAAACTAGACCTTCTCAAAGAAAATGGAGCAGCACATATATTAAGTGAACCCTCTGTATTATGTATTAATAATAAAGAAGCATCAGTTTATGTAGGACGCACACAATCTATTATGACCCAAGCACAGCAATCTACAGTGGGTCAAGGGAATATTGTTAATAACTATTCTCGTGAAGATATTGGTATTACGCTCAAAGTAAAACCTAGACTCTCTAGCAATAATAAAGTTTCCCTAGAAGTCCATGCTACTATAGAAGATGTTCTTCCTAACTCTAGTTCAAATGCAGATAGACCTACTACAACCAAAAGAGATGTAGTAACTAATGCAATTGTAAATAATGGTGAAACTATTATCTTGGGTGGACTTATCAAAAATTCTGGTGGTAAGAGTGTAACAAGTGTGCCTATATTAGGAGATATTCCTGTATTAGGAGAACTCTTTAAATCCAGAGGGAATTCCGTCCAAAAGATTAATGTAGTTATTTATCTAACTCCGTATATAGTAAGAAAAAGTGGAGATCTTAAAAAACTTCGTGAAGCATTAGGGGAGTTAGAAAATATTCAGACCCGTTATAATGATTTTGTAAAAAAAGCATTAGAGTCCAAAAAAGCACCAAAATGGTATGAAAAATCTCTCTTTGATAACTCTAATCATAAAGCAAGTAAACGAACAGAAATAGAAGATGATACTGTCTTAAGTATAGATCATAGCTACAAACACCCAGCAAGTAACCGTACAAATGCTAGCAGTGCTGATGGTGTGTTTACTATAGGAGACTAATATGAACTTACCAGAACTAAAAGATGTAGATCTCCAACCCCTTTGGGCAGAAGGAATTGACCATGCACTAGCGCTGAAACACTCGTTGTTATTTGCTACTGTAGAGAGTCAAAGTGTAGGTATTGTGGAGGTAGCTACGCTCACTACAGCCCTCAATCACCTCTCTACGCTAGAACTTGATTATGGTCTTTATTTGGTAGATGATGAAAGCTTCGTACGGCTTCGTAATAAATTTTTGGAGCGACAAACAGGAGACTCTTTTGACGCAATGTCTACTACTTCTGATGAGTTGATAGAAGTAGAATCAGATCTTTTAGAGTTTATCCGTAATTCTCAAGATCTTTTATCTAATGAAGCTTCTGCTCCTGTGATTAAGCTAGTTAATTCTCTCTTTTTTCAGGCTATTCAAAAGGGAGCAAGTGATATTCATATAGAAACATCCGAACGCAAAGGTGAAGTGCGTTTGCGTATAGATGGAGCATTAAAAAAGCATATAGATTTAGACAAAAGTATTATTAGTTTGGTTATTAATCGTATTAAAGTTATTTCTAACCTTGATATATCAGAAAAAAGAGTACCCCAAGATGGACGAACACAAATAACTATTGCTAGTAAAACGCTTGATGTAAGGGTTTCTGTATTGCCTACTTATTATGGTGAGAGAGTAGTTATGAGGATATTAATGCAAAGTGATAGTATTCCTACCCTTGAAGACCTTGGATTTAGAAAAGATTTAACCGAGCAGTTTTATAAGTTTCTTAACCATTCGCATGGAATGATACTTGTTACTGGACCAACAGGTTCTGGTAAATCCACAACTCTACACTCCTTTTTACAACACATTGCAACCCCTGATAAAAATATTATTACAGTAGAAGACCCTGTAGAATATAATGCTGATAATATCAATCAAATACAAGTGAATACAAAAGTAGGACTTACATTCGCTGCTGGACTCCGTTCTATCTTGCGTCAAGATCCTGATGTAATTATGATAGGAGAGATTCGTGACGCAGAAACAGCAGAGATAGCCCTACAATCAGCTCTTACAGGTCACCTCCTGCTCTCTACACTCCATACCAATGATGCTACATCATCGCTTACAAGACTTATGGATATGGGTATTGCAGATTATCTTTTGTCTTCTACTTTGTTAGGTGTATTAGCCCAAAGACTCACAAGACAATTATGCAAAGAGTGCAAAGTTTCTACAGACCTATCCCCAACTGTAGCCCAAGAAATCAACCTCCCAACCTTTGGAAACTACTACCAAGCCAAAGGCTGTAAAGTATGTGATTTTACAGGCTACAAAGGAAGACAAGCAGTAGGAGAACTTTTTGTAATCAATGACAAAGTCAAAGAGATGATAAAAGATGGATTCAACGACCACCAAATAAGAGAAGGAATGAAACGCATAGGAATGGTAACAATCGCAGACAGACTCAAAGAGATGCTAGTCCAAGGTGATACAAGCTACGAAGAAGCTCTTAGGATAGGATTGATGGATGGGTAGTGAAAGTAATACTTTTTTGTTTAGATTATGTGAAGGGTATTTAGATGGATAATAGTCAAATAGAAAGAATAGGCGTACACAAAACGGGTCTATTCTTTATTGAAGAATTTGATTGGATTGAGCGTGAACAGCCTACTTCAGATTATGGAATAGATATGCATATAGAAATTAAAGAAAATGGAAAAGCAACAGGTGTATTGATTGCACTACAAATAAAAAGTGGAGATAGTTATTGCAAAGAAAATAAAAGTAAGAGTATTTTTACATATAGAAAAGGAAAACTTAGGCATTTAGAATATTGGAAAAATCATTCTCTACCTGTAGTGTTTATATGGTATAGACCATCTAACAAAAGTCTTTATTGGCAATCTGTATCTTCAGAAAGTGAAAATATTAATGTAAATGATAAGGGCTGGACTCTTAAAATACCATCAGAGCAAATTTTAAATAATAGTTCAAAAGAAGAAATACTAAATAAATGTTTTAATATTAATAATTATCAAGTTATTGAGGAACAGAATAGATCAATTAATATAGCTACTAGATATACACTTAAAGTTATAATAACAGAAACAAATCAGTATATTATTAAGAGAATTATAAAAAATATATATGATAGGTATATTCACTTGTATGGAGATATTAATACTCTATCTATATTTTTTTATAGGAATATTGATGCACAAATGTGTTTTTGTAGAACACAGTGGAATAATAAAAAATATAAATATAAACTTGAAACAATAACTCAGAATGATAAAATTGATGATATAGGAATAGAATGGAGTAAAGATAGTGATTATGTTAATAGATATTTTTCTGAAAATAGTAATTTAATATCAAAAGATAATTATATAAAGAAATTTGATAAAAGTATTAATTTATGTAATAGATTTATAGAAGCTACAGTGAATAAAAAAATAGATGAATTAGAGATTATAATATTTGATTTTACTCAAGATATACAAGAAGAGTTCAATTTAATTGCAGATGATAATTATCAATTTTCAAGAGATGTAGAACAGTTAAAAAATATTAGAATGTCTGCTATTGGTTTGCTTCAGAATATATTAATTATATTTCAGGATAGAAGTAGAG
>JADGER010000262.1 GCA_016744315.1 Sulfurovaceae bacterium | reverse complement strand
TCTATAACATTTGAAAATAATATAATAGTTATGGCACCATTTTGGCTGAATGACTCGCTTAAGATTACAGGAAATTATAATCTAAGTGATAAAAAAGGTGACATTCTAGCATTCTCTGATACTTTTGTAGTCTCACATAAGATGATAGATTTGAAGAGTAGTATTAATATTAAAGCTAGTATAGATGGAGTCAAAACCAAAGTTGATGGAAAAGTAACTATTATGGGTGGGAGAGTGTATCTTGATATGGATAAAAAAACTTTTGCAACTGATAGTGATATTATAATAGTCGAAAATATTAAAAAAAGAAAGCCTAATCCTTTTATGGATAATTTGATGCTGTCAATTATTATAGATACACAAAAACCATTAGTCTATAAAAATGCTGATGCAAATATTAAACTTAACACAGATGTTGTAGTTCAGCAGATAGGTAGTACACCTTTGGCTGTGTATGGGACAGCTAGTATTGTGAATGGCTCTTATTATAGGTTTCAAGAGAAAAGATTTACTCTGAAAGATAGTTTAATAGCTTTTGCAGGAGTTCCTAGTAAACCTATACTTGATATTATGGCTCTGTATAACTCTATTAACTATGAAATAAAAATACAAGTTACAGGAGATCCTCAAACACCAAATCTTATATTTTCTTCTATTCCTCCTCTTAGCAGAGAACAAATTTTATCAGTTATATTATTTGATAATGAAGATGCAGGTGATTCTAGTAGTGGTGATGATATGATGAAAATGATGGGTGGTGCTATGGCAAAATCGGCTCTATCAGGAGTAGGAATCAAGATAGACCATCTCTCTTTGGGTACAGATGGAAGTATGGAAGTAGGCAAAAAAATATCTGATAAAGTTACTATTATTTATAGCAATGATGAGGTTTCTAGTGCAAGACTTCAATATGACTGGAATAAAAATATTAAATCAAATATTATGACTGATGGAGAGAGTAGTGGAGTAGATATTATCTATCGTAGAGAGTTTTGATAGTATCTTACATATAATAATTTTAAAAAGGAAATATATGATATATAAAATTTTACTTTTAGGAGTAGTGATGCTCTCTTTGGGGTGTGCTAAAGATTCCTCTGCCAAGATAGTAGATATTCCAGAGGCATCAGGCATTGATTATTGTACTAATAGTAATACCCTTGTAGTGGCTAATGATGAGGGATGGTATTATGAAATATCACTAGATGGTAGAATACTTACTAAATACAAAATTAAAGGGGATTTAGAGGGTGTAGTTTGTGAAGATGAGACTTTTTTGTTTGCTGTAGAGAATAAAGGTCTTCTAAAAGTCAACCGAAAGACAAAAAAGAAAAAATTCATCTCTATAGATATGGAATATAATGGTAAAAATATAAAACTTATAAGTAAAAACAATGGGATAGAGGGGATCACTAAAGTGGGAGAACTTTATTATCTTTCTAAGCAGTCTAAAAAGAAAAAAGACTCTTTGATTGCTATTGTAAAGATTCATAATAATAAAGCTAAAATAGTAGATATAATTAAGCCAGAAGTAGCTGATGTAGCAGGACTTACTTACTATAAAGAGACTTTTTATATGGTTTCTGATAAAAAAGACAAAGTTATAAAATATAATCTTGATAAAAGGAAAATAGAGAAAAAGATAGATTTACCAAAAAGTGCTCAAGAAGGTATTGCTTTTGATACAAAAGGATTTTTTTATATTGCTAATGATGAGGGAAGTATATTAAAATATAGCCAAGAGTTATTAGATAAGGAAAAAAAGTGATAAATATTAATCTTTCTATGATACAATTTATTCAATTACTATTTGGAGGATTAAATGCATAAAATAATTTTATTTTTACTTATAGGGG
>JADGER010000124.1 GCA_016744315.1 Sulfurovaceae bacterium | reverse complement strand
TTGCAAGTTTGATAATTAATATCTCTCTTGCATCTTTTATATTTTTAAGTAAAACTTTATCAATTCTCTTCTCTTTTTGTTTAAATTTATCCTCTGTAAAATATCTACCACTCATCAAAGAGAGATAGTTTAAATCTTTACTATCCAAAGGCTCTAATTCAAATAATCCATTTTCTAAAATAAATTCAAAGCCATTATAAACTTCAAAATCACTCTCATTTTCAATAATTATAATTGGTGCTTCTCCAAAATTCCAACACTTTTTAAATATATCTTTTTTATTTTTATCTTTATTAAAAAATAGAATAATTACTTTACCATTTATAGTAAATATATTATTAGGTTTTATTTCTGTGAGTGACTTAATAATTCTTTGTGATAAATTTGGAATATTATTTATATTATCAAAACTATATAAACCATTTTTATAATTTATATTAAAATCATTATTGATTTTATCTAAGATAAGCTCACTCATTTCACTTCCTCCACAATCCCAATCTCCCCATCACTCAACCCATACAATCCATAAACCAACTTATCAACCTCATCAACACTCTCTTGAACCAATATCTCCAACTTCTCTATCTCTTCTTTTATCTCAATCTTATCAACAGCATTTAAACTATCAAAGTGTTTATTATATTTTGCTATTTTTTCTTTTGAATTTATAATGGTATCTGCAAGGGTTATAAATGGTTCTTGTTCTTCTTTTGGTATATCTTTTATAGGTACTTGACTAATAGGAGTTACATATAGCTCTAATATTTCACCTTTTCGTTTACCTTTATAATATAACCAAGTATAATAAAGCTTTGAGTTTAAGAGTGCTAATATATATTTAATATTGAAATTTTTATCTTTTTGTCTTAGATATAAAATATCTCCACTAGCAAAATAATTATCATTACTATAAGAAAATATATTTAATTTTGAACGATAAGGGAAAACTATTTTATCTTTATTTGTAAATACATCATATTCTCTTGATCTATAAGTAGAATACCAAGGTAAAGTTTCTCCTCTATCTTGCATTTTATAGTCTAATATTTCTTTATATTTTTCTAAATGATTTTTTATATTTGGATAATTCTCAATATCTGTATCTTTATTTGTCCATATAACATAAAGATTTTTCCAGTTATGAGAAATATATTTTTCTATATCTGAACTTTTATAGCATTTATATACTAAATCATCTTCGGGTTTTATTTTTTTGTATTCTTCTTCATTTAAAATAAAAACACCATCTTTTAAATTTATATTACTTGGATTTTCTTTGTAAACTTTATCAATATCTTTTTTAACTATTTTATCTGTACCTGTTTTAAATCCAACACCAAGTAAACAAATTTCACTTATAAACTTGGAACTATTTATCATTTTATTAAATACATTTTCTAAAATATTACCTTGTTTAGATACCCGTATATAATTTTTATTTCCATCATATAATTCATTGGACTTAACTGTAAAAACTTCTACTTCATCACTATTTTTAAAAAGTTGTTCTTGTGTTATATTTTTAGGTGAAATAACATTTATAATATTTGTATCAAGAATTTTAGTAGTTTTTTTAAATATTGTGATTATATTATGTTGTCCTAATGCACTTTCAAAAAGTTTCATTTCATTAAAATTTATAATATCATAAACAGCCGTTCTCTCTTTTAACTCTTTTCTTAATTTTACAGCACCATCAGCAGTTAAAAAATAGTTAGTTGTGATAAATCCAAAATTACCATTCTCCTTTAATATATCAATAGACTTCATAAAGAAAAAATAAAATATATCAGAGTTACTCTCATATCTATCTTTAAAAATTTCTCTAATAGGTCTAAATATATCCTTTCTTCCCTTTTCTCCTATATACGGAGGATTCCCCACAACACAATCAAAACCACCATTTGCCATAATCTCAGGAAATAACTCATTCCAATCAGCAGTTAGGCTATTTGCACTTTTGATATTTCCCATAAGATTTGATAGGGGTCTATCTCTTTTGGCAGTTTGAAGCCATAGGCTTAGTTTGGCTATGCCTACAGATGCTCCGTTTATGTCTACACCAAAAAGATTATTTTCTATAATTTGTTTATCTATATCGTGATAGTCAAAAAGTCCTGCTTCATACTTGAAAAGTTCATCTTGTAGCCATTTGTGTTCACTCAGTAAGTACCTAAAAACTGCCGTCAAAAATGCACCACTACCACAAGCAGGGTCTACTATTTTTAGGTTTTCTAGGTATTCTCTGTAGTTGTGCAGAGTATCTCTTCTTTTCTCTTTTGCTTTTTTGGTATCTTTGGTCTCTGTATATAGACTTAGTTCCTCTTTTTTATCATTGCAAAGCTTCGCAACTGTGTTGTTGACTATGTACTCAGTAATGAACTTAGGGGTATAAAAAACACCATCTTTTTTTCTGGTGTTTACTATCTGATGCTCTTCTAGTAGAGACTCTTTTATCTTCTCTAGGTCATTGAGTGATTGTTCAAAAATATGCCCTAATACCTCTACGCCTACATCATCGCTAAAATCATAAGAGCTTAAATGAGATAGGTCATCTTTGATAATGTCGTTATCTATAGTGAGATTTTCTAACTGCTCATCAGGTTTAAAGAGATTGCCATTGTATTTGGGGATATTTACTTTTGAGTTTCCTATATCTATAAACTGAAAATACTTTTTGTAATAGTGATAGAGAGGAATCTCGTCTCCCCACTCTTGTGAGTTTTCATACTGTTTTATAATGGCATCTATGCTATTTGCAGGGATAAGCCCTCTATCTTCGGCAAAGAGGATAAACATAAATCTATCTAGTAATTTATTTGCACACTCAAGTATATCTTCTTTAGATAGTTCTTTATTGTTCTGTATGAGATTATTGAGAAGTTTGAGCCTAAAGTTACTGTACTCTTTGTATACCTCTTTTGTTATCTCGTCTTGTGATTTGGAAAGCTTTTTGAGCCTTGCTATCTCGTTTGTCTCTAGTGAAGTTTGATTTAGAAGAGCGTAAAGCGTGGTATAGCTATTGCTTGATGTCATATCTAAACTAAAGCATATATCGCTACTATCACTGTAAATATCTAATTGTTTGAAGTTAGATATTATTACGAACCTGCAAGTTGGTTTTTCATTTTTATATCTAAAAGCTTGAGCAATAATATCTCTATTTGAAATCTTTTTATCACTTGATTTTAGCTCTATTATAGCTATAGGATTATTATTTGTATCATATATTACTCCATCAGCCTTTTTCATATCTAAATCATTTTTGACTTCTCTTGTATAATTTTCCCAATTTAGAAGTTTGCCAAGAAGTGTTATAAATTCTGCACCATTTGCATCTTCTGCTATAAACTTTTCTCTTGTAATAAGCTTCATAATATCATCATATTTTGGTTTATGAAAAGATTTGATAAAATTTTTAAGTAATGATTTTTGAAACATTTAATAACCTTTTATTTTATATCTTCTTATTTTATCCAAAAGTAGGTCTAAACTCAATCATACAAGCTAAGAAATGGCATAATACACCAAAACTAAAAGGATAATATAATGAAAAAAAACTTAATAGATCGTAGTGGTGGGGTGTGTGAACTTTGTGGTGCTACTGAGAATTTGGATGTGTTTGGGGTAGAGCCTAGTAATGGGAAAGATAGTCAATCTATTTTGATTTGTACTACTTGTAAAGGGCAGATTGAGGGTGAAGTAGCTCTTGATGCTAATCATTGGCGTTGCTTGAATGATAGTATGTGGAGTGTTGTACCAGCGGTGCAAGTGATGGCGTATAGAATGCTCAAAAAAATAGATAATCAAGACCTATTAGGAATGATGTATCTTGAACCAGAAGTACTAGAATGGGCAAATATGGTAACAGAGGATGAAACTGAGACGACTAAGCCTGTCAAAGATAGTAATGGAAGTACACTTGAAGCTGGGGATAGTGTGACTGTTATCAAAGACCTAGAAGTCAAAGGAGCTGGGTTTACGGCAAAAAGAGGGACTGTAGTCAAAAACATAGGACTCAATGGAATAGAAGGACAAATAGAAGGAAGAGTTAATGGAACTCGCATAGTGCTACTCTCCAAATTTCTTAAAAAAGTCTAAATGGATAGTATTTTATCCCTTATAGGTCTAGGAGTCGGATTTCTTTCTGGCTTTTTTGGTATTGGTGGTGGAACAGTTTTGATTCCTATCTTACTTTTGCTAGGCTACAAAATGAATGAAGCTGTTGGTATCTCTATTGTACAAATGGTATTTAGCTCTATCTATGGCTCTTATTTGAATTATCGCAAAGGCTCTCTCCTCTTTGGTGAGGGGCTTTTTGTAGGATTTGGAGGATTTGTAGGTGGCTATCTGAGTGGATACTTTACCCTTTTGATTTCGGATATAATCTTAAAATATATTTTTATAGTTTTTGTTATTTTTGCACTTTACCGTCTCTTTGCTGACTCTAAAAAAGAGGAGTGTAAGACAAAGGTAGTATCAAAATGGACTCTTTTTGCTATTGGTATTGGTATTGGTATATTTGCTATTAGTATTGGTGTAGGTGGAGCGATTATATTAATTCCTCTTCTGAGTGGTTTTTTACACTATCCTCTTAAAAAAGCAGTAAGTGCAGGGCTATTTTTTGTAATGTTTTCTTCTGTTTCTGGGCTACTAGGTCGCTTGATATATGGAGAGATAGATATGAGCAGTGGTATTATTGTGGGGTTAGCTTCATTAGGTGGGGTGTATATAGGAATATGGCTCAAAGATACTATACACACAGACAAACTCCGATACCTCTCTATAACCATGTATTCTATGATACTTCTTGTCATGCTCTATAAACTATAATAAAGGATTTTAACACGATGAAACACGCAAGCAAAAATATATTGTATACTCTTCTCTTTTTTATTCTGCTTCTTACACAAACAAAAGCAGAATTCAAACCACTTATACAAAACCAAATTGAGTTAATAAACCAAATTAATGATGCAAATATTACCAAAGAGAAGATTGAAACAATAACGAAACAAGAAGAGTTATTATATACAAAAGCTATAGAAGATTTTTTACTTAATAAAGATGAAATGTTAGCAAAACCTCAGCCTTATGTATCAAAAATATTTTTACTCAAAAATACTATTAAATATAATAAAAGAAAAGGGTATAAATATGCTGTTCTTAGAGATGAGATACTTATAAAATCTTATAAAATACTCAGCTCCACAAGTGAAATGTCTAAAGATATATTGCGTCTACTAGACCATTATACTCTCCAAGAATTTAATGAGAAAATGAATGAGAAATTTGTAAAAAATCAACTAGAAATAGACAAAATAAAAAAGAGTCTTCCAAAAGTACGCTTAGATACAAAAGCCAATACTCCTCTCCTTAAAACTATTGAAAAAAATATAAAAGATTATCACTCTGTAATAGAGATAAATACTGCTATATCCAATTATTTTGCTATTAACAAAGAGAGAATGTATCGTCTTAATAAATATAGCAATTACAAAATTTTGAATATTGCACTCTATTTTGATAATCTATCATCAGCTGAAGAATTAAATACTTTTTTAAGAGCTTATAATCTTAGTATTATGAAACTAGTATTAATATCCTTTATCTCCTTATTTGTTTATCTTTTTAGAACCAAAATATACAAAAGTATAGAATTAATACTTTTAAAGGTTAAATTTTTTAAAAAATATAGCCAAGAGATTATTGAAGATATACGCTCACCTATTAAATATCTTCTTGTAGCGATAAACCTAGATATAGCTATCTATATTTATCATAATTTCAATAGTGTAGATATACTATCCAAATCTTTTAATGTACTTTATGCCTTTTTATTTACATTTATACTCTATCGTACACTCAATACTGTAGCTTCTATTCATATTCTTGATATAGAAAAATCTCATACAGCTATTAAAAGTGAAATGGTAAATGTGGGAATAAAAATTATAAATTTCTTAATACTCATACTCGGAGTCCTTCTTATTTTGCATTTTGCTGGTGCAAATTTGGCTACTGTACTCTCTGGATTAGGAATAGGTGGTTTTGCTATAGCCTTAGCTGCTAGAGAAAGCCTTTCTAACTTCTTGGGAACTATTTCTATATTAATGAGTGATATATTTTCTCAAGGTGACTGGATTGTTGTTGATGATGAAGAGGGAACTGTTGTAGAGATAGGGTTAAGAGTTACAACCTTACGAACTTTTGATAATGCTCTTATTGCTATTCCCAATGGAACTATTGCAAACAAAGATGTTAAAAATTGGAATAGACGAACATTAGGAAGGCGTATTAAGATGTCTTTGGGCGTTAAGTATGACTCCAAACCACAAGATATTAAAAATGCTGTAAAACAAATTCGCGAGATGCTTCAAAACCATCCAGATATAGCCACAGATAAAACAGATTATAAAAACTATCTCAAAAAGAGTTCAAAACTTGTCTCAAAAGAAGATGCCTTAGGTGTTAAACGAACACTTTTTGTTTATCTTGATGAGTTTTCTGATTCAAGTATTAATATACTCGTTTACTGCTTCACAAAAAAAACAATTTGGGGACAATGGCTAGAAACAAAAGAAGATATTATGTTTCAAATAATGGAAATATTAGAGAGTAATTCTTTGGAATTTGCATTTCCATCTCTCTCAGTGTATAAAGAAGGTGGTGATTAACAAATCACCCCACCTCCAAGTAATCTTTCTCCATCATAGAATGCAGCGATTTGTCCTTGGGCTAAACCAAAGACAGGTTCGTCTAGTACTACCCTACCCTTATTATTTTCAATAATAACATGTCCACTTACTGCTGGAGTACGGTAGCGTACTTTTATCAAACATTTAAAATCTACTAGCTCTTCAAAAAGGTTTACCTGTTTTACTTCAAATTCACTCTCTTGAAGTTTTTCACGAGTACCTACTACTATTTGATTAGTCTCAGGCTTGATAGCAAGAACAAAATGTGGGTCATGTGCTCCATTAACAAAGAATCCTCTTCGTTTGCCTATGGTGTAGTGCATATATCCTTTGTGCGTCCCTACAACATTACCCTCACTATCCAAAGTCTCACCAGCTAAGTCTATATCCATATGTCTTTCAAGTACTTCTGTATAGTCATTTTCTACAAAACATATTTCAGAACTCTCTTTTTGTGTAGCAATATCTGCTAATACTTCTATATCTTTAGCATAGGCTTTGACATCATCTTTAATCCAAGTACCTAGAGGAAAGAGGAGTTTTGGGAGTACAGCTTTGTTTACTTCACAAAGAAAATAGCTTTGGTCTTTGCTTTTGTCTTCTGCCATGTAGATAAACTCTCCATCACACTTAAGGTAATGTCCTGTAGCTACCAAATCTATCCCTAAACTATCTGCATACTCT
>JADGER010000123.1 GCA_016744315.1 Sulfurovaceae bacterium | reverse complement strand
GTGTGGATTTGGAGTATTTGGGAGCTATGTCCAGCATATCCTAGAGTACAATCAACGATATAGCCAGTTTTTAAATTTTGGAAACTTTCTAATACTTCATCAAGGAGTACAGGTATATGAGGTGTTTTCATGGAGTTCTCTCGTCTTTTTAATGCTATAATACCAAAATTATATAAAAAGGATTCCAATGGATTTAGATAAACATTTAATTGAAGAGATAAAGCACATCTCTCTTTCTATGTTTAATAAGAACTTTTTTAGTGTTTATCACGGTTCTATATCTGCGAGAGTATCAACAAATGACTTTATTATTAATAAAAAGGATACTATTCTTGATGAGGTAAGTATGGATTCTCTTATTCGTCTTAATTGCCTTAAACAAGATTATAGATGGAATTCAGCTTCCAGTGATGCAGAGATACATAAACATATTTATCTCAGTATATCAAGTGCAAAATATATATCCTATACAATGCCTCCTTATACCACAGCATACTCACTCAAACATAGTAAAGTATCACCTTTAGACTATTTTGGAAGAAAAATACTAGGAGATGTTATAGTATATGATCCCAAAAACTTTAATGATTGGCTAGAAAGAGCTCCCTATGAAATACCAAAGTTTTTTCAAAAAAATGATACACACTTGCTTCTTATCAAAGGTTTTGGGCTTATTTCTTATGATCGTGATATTATAGAAATGGCAAAAAAAATAGCCATTTTAGAAAATAGTTGTCGCCTATTAGTATTGAGTGCTGCACTCTGATATAGCCCTCTCTTAGGGTGGTCTTAACCAAAACTACGAGATAATTTTGTTATACTATAAATCATTAAAAAAAACATTGCTTTAGGAGAATCTAATGGCACAACTAGGTCAGGTTGGTAAACGATTACAAATTATAAAAATTGCAATCTCTATTACAGATAGGGAGACTATAAGCTTACAACATTCAAAACTAAGACTTTATAAAAACGATAAGCTTTTACAAAATATTCTCTTAGTTCTTGATGATGAAAATTATGCACAGGCTTCTAACTTGATTAATAGATACCTTCATGGAGCTGATGGACAAGAGTCTAGTAGTGAAAGTATTGCTGTTATGGAAGAGAAAGCTGCAGAGATAGAACAAAAAGTTATGCAGATGAAAGAAGAAGTATCACAAAAAGAGAAAGATAAACAGAAAAAATTAGCAAGAAAATATAAAGATATAGAAGAAGAAGAGTTAATTAATCAATTTGGACTTTTTAGAGAAAAAGGAAGAGAAGAGATCTATAATCCTATTGCAAGAGATGAAATGCAAGAGATGGAACAAGAGATGTTTGAGATTAAACTTGTAGAACAGCAGAGTTACTCTATTCCCTCAACCGCTGATATTATGGAAAGCTTTAATAGTATCAAAGAGGATATTCCATTAAAGGGTTCTATTCTTGATTCTACTGATAAAGTAAAAAAATCTGCAAGTTATACCAATGAAGAAGAGATAGAACCTAATATACAAAGTCATAAGATATTTTTTAATGATGAAGAAGATGATCTTACTCTCCCACCTGTTGTAGAAGAAGCTCCAGAAGAGATTGAAGAGATAGTAATAGAAAAGCCAAAAATAATACTAGAAACAGAAGATGAGATAAGTGAATTAGAAGAGATGAGTAATAGAGAGCTTTTTGCCCAAGCATTAGCAAATGACCTAGAAGAAAACATCCCTTATGAAGAGTCTCAAAAGAGTGAAGAAGAGAATGATTTCTTTGCTCAAGAGGAAGCAAAAGAGAGTCATGAGATTATAGAAAGTAATACAAAAAAAGAGTCAACTAGTGAAGTCAAAGAGTATGAAGCAATCTCTTATCTCGACCAAAAACTTAGAAATATGCTCAATCAATATCCACAAACAGAAGAGACTACAGAGTCTTTCAAAAGTGAAGAACGATTACTCTATATGATTAGTCTCAAAGGCTATACAGAAGATGATATTGAGAGAGTTGTAGATGATATACAAGCACTTAAAAGAGAGAATAAATTAGGAGAAGCTTCACATTTATTACTTACTATTGCTACTACAGAGTCTTTGTATGCACAGTTTACTTTAGCGCGTGAACTCTATCAAGGTATTATACTTGTGCGAGATCTTCCAGAGGCATTTACTCAAATTAATTACCTCGCAGCCGAGAAATATCCAGAAGCTGTGTGTGATCTTGCACAGTTTTATGAGCATGGTATTGGGATTAAAAAAGACAAAAGAAGAGCATTAGACCTTTATGAAGAGGCAGGTGAATTAGGTGTAAGTAGAGCCTCTACACATCTTAATCGTTTAGAAAAAGAGCTTAAAGGTATTTTTGGAAAGCTCTTTAAATAGTTATAAAATCTCTCTATTACCTTTACTATTTGGTGGACTAAGTATGCCATTTTGTTCAAGTTGTTCTATAATATTGGCAGATCTATTATAGCCTATTTGTAGTTTTCTTTGCAGATAAGAGATAGATGTTTTTTTGTCTTCAAGTACAATATCTTTGGCTTGTGGATAGAGGGTATCTAGTTCTATACTTTGGGCTGTAGTAGTGTCTCTTTCATCTGCACCTGTCATCATAAGGTAACTCTCATCATAATCAGGAGCTCTTTGGGCTTTGAGAAACTCTACTATTTCTTCTATCTCTATTTCTGTATTCCACGGAGCGTGGAGTCTAATTATTCCTGTAGACGCAGGAGGCGTAAAGAGTGCATCTCCTCGCCCAAGAAGACTCTCTGCACCCATAGCATCTAAAATAACTTTAGAATCTATTCTTTGACCTACACGGTAGCTTAGCCTAGAAGGAAGATTAGCTTTGATAAGACCTGTTACTACATCGACACTAGGGCGTTGGGTAGCTACAATTAGGTGTATACCAGCAGCTCTTGCCATTTGGGCTAATCGTGCTATAGAGTATTCTACTTCTTTTCCACCATTCATCATAAGGTCTGCTAGTTCATCAATAAATACTACAATATATGGAATCTTTTCACCATATTCTTTCTCCATTTTTTCATTAAAAGAATCAATATTCTTAACCTTGTTTTTTGCCATTGTTTTATATCTTCTCTCCATCTCTACCACTAGGTTTGCCAAAGCAGAAATAGCTTTTTTGGCTTCTGTAATTACAGGGGTTAAAAGGTGAGGAATATCATTATAGATAGAAAACTCTAGCATTTTTGGGTCAATAAGTACAAGTTTGAGTGCATCAGGATCATTGCGGTACAAAAGAGAAAGTATCATAGCATTGATACCCACAGATTTCCCACTTCCTGTAGTTCCTGCTATAAGTAAATGTGGGAGTTTTTTGAGATCAGTAATAAAGGCTTTGCCCACAATATCCTTGCCCAAAGCAATAGTAAGTGGTGATTTGGACTCTTTAAAGAGTTTACTCTCTAGTATCTCACGCAAATAAATAGTATCAAAAATCTCATTAGGAATCTCAATACCTACTACATTTCTACCAGGGATGGGTGCCAAAATACGGATAGTTTCTGCACTTAGTGCCATAGCGAGGTCATCTTGGAGATTAAGTATCTTTGAAATTTTAACATTAGGTGCTGGTTTGAACTCAAATGTAGTAACAAGTGGTCCTGTATAGGTTCGTACTACATCACCTTCTATTTTAAAGCGACCAAGCTTATCAAGAAGCTCTCCTATCTTTCTATCTATCTCAGCTTCATCTATTTTTTGTGACTTTTTTGTGACTTTTTGCAAAAAGTCTATTCTTGGGAGTTTAAAATTTTTGGGTGCTTCTCTTGTCCCTTTTTCTATCTCGTTGAGGAGTTTTGAATTCTCTTCAAGTTCATCTACTATAATGACATGAGAGTTATTTGAAAGCTTTGCTTTAGGACTGATATTCTCTTCTTCTTTGAGTTCTTCTTCTTGCTGTTTATGCTTTGGAAGCTTTGGAGTCTTTTTGTTGCTAGGTTTCTCTTTTTGGATTATCTTTTTCTTAGTTATTGTCGCAGTATCTTTGAGTAATAGCATTGTCTCTTGCTTTTTTTCTGGAAGCTCTTGAGCTAACTCTTCTTGTGTTGGCATCATAACATCTGCATGTGATGGGGTAAAAGGATTTGTAAAAATAGTAGATACAACCTTGGAGAGTTTTTCTATACTATTTTTCCAAGAAGGCATTTTATTTTTATTTTTACTTAAAAAATAAGAAAAAGAGTCAAAACTTTCTTTGAGCGTCTCTATGTCCCACTCATCATCTACTATTAAGACAAAAGAGAGCAACACAACCATCAACCAAAACAACCATAATCCAGCCTTACCAATTAAAGGAAGCAAAAAGGAAGCAATAGAGTCTGAAAGCATTCCACTTTCTGGTGCATCAAAAATAAGAGCAGGTAAAATAATCGTAGATATAAAAAATAGTGACCATCCAACATAAAACTCTATATTCTTAGAGAGTGTAGGCTCTTCATAGAGTCGGTACAAAGGATAAAATAGCAAAAATATATTGACATACGCTAAATTACCAAAAAGTGTTAGGTTAGTAAGCCCTATAGTGTCACCTATATTCCCTGCTAACTCTGTTCCATAAAATAGTGTTGAAAATGCAAAATAGATAAATAAAATAGCAAAAATAATGACCAAAATCTTCAAAAAAACTCCTCTAGTTTAGAGCAGTTATTATAACCTATTTAGATAATTTATAGCTATTTTAACCACTCTATTACTACAAAAAAGATAAAATCATATCAGATTAAAACATAAGGTATCTCTTTATGAAGGGTAAACAGTATTCAGTAAAAGTTTATGAGACTAGTGTTGGAGATGAAGAGAGATTTATCTCCTTTTTTGATGCTAATTATATCTTGTTCAAAGATAGATTAATAGTTGTCCAAGGAGAGCTATCTCCTAGGATAGAAGAGTATCTCAAAAGTAAATCTCTCTTGTATACAAACAACATAGAACTCCCAAGTAGTAGATCTCGTCAAGATATACAGCTAGAGTTAGAAGAGAAACAAGCAAAAGAGCTTAAACAACAAGAGATACTAGCCAATGAGTTTAATAAGCTCTCAAATAGACTCAATAATAACCTCAAAGTTCAAGACAGTATTGTTCGCAGTGGGCAAGAGGTAATTATTGAAGGGGATTTACTCCTGCTTAATCGTATTAATAGCGGTGCAAGAGTAGAGACTTCTGGTAATCTTATCATTACTCAGGCAGTAGAAGGAGATATTTATTGTAATGGAAACTTTATGATGATAGGAAACTCTCCTAAAGCAAATATTATATTTAATGGTGTGCGAGTTGATAATGCTCTATTGCAAGAAAAACTCAATAAAATAGAACTTATAGATGGTGAAGTAATCATCACACCAATACTTAAAAAGGAGATTAATTGGGCATAGTAATAGCAGTTATTAGCGGTAAAGGAGGAGTAGGTAAAACTACTGCTACAGCAAATCTTGGTTTGGGTATCGCTATGAACGATGAAAAAGTTGTATTAGTAGACTTTGATATTGGTCAAAGAAACTTAGATATGATTTTGGGATTAGAAAACCGTGTAGTGTATGATATGGTACAGGTGATGGAGAAAGAGGCAAACCTCAAACAAGCACTTATTAAAAGCAAAGTAAGCAATAATCTAAGCTTTCTTGCAGCATCACAAACCAAAGATAAAACCGTACTTGATTCAGAGCGAGTCAAAGATTTACTTGAAGAATTAAAAGCAGAGTTTGATTATGTAATCTTGGATGCTCCTGCTGGTATTGAGAGTGGATATGAACACACTATTGAGTTTGCTGATGCTGCTATTATCGTGGTCAACCCTGAGGTATCATCTATCCGTGACGCAGATAGAGCCATAGGTATATTAGACTCTAAATCCCAAAAAGTAAAAGATGGGCAAGAGGTAGTAAAATATCTTATTATCAATCGTATAGTAGCCTCTATGGTACAAAGTGGTGAGATGCTCAACAGCGAAGATATATTAGAAATACTTAATATAAAACTTCTAGGAAAAGTTCCCGAAGATAAAGGCGTAATAGATGCCTCTAACCAAGGAAAACCAATTATTTTAAATGAAAAATCTGTAGCAGGACAAGCCTATCAACGCATAGCAAAGCGTATCTGCGGACAGACTGTCAAAATGGAAGATATAGAGAGTGAAAATAAAGGTCTTATGACAAAGATAAAAGGGATGTTTTCATAATGTTTCCATGGACAAAAAAGAAAAAGAGTGCTTCTGTAGCCAAAGATAGGCTAATGATTGCCATTATGTCAGATAGAAATAACGAAACTTATCCATTTATTGATGAGTTAAAAGCAGAAATTATCGAAGTAGTCAAAAAATACATAGGTGTCAAAGATATAGAAATCAAAAAAGAGAGAGAAGGTGACTTTGAAGCACTCTCCATAGACATTCAACTAGAATCAACCTGAACTATAGCATCCTGAAGTTGTTTCAGGAGCTACCTTACAAATCAAATCATTACAATATATAAATGGTGGATTTTATCCACCCTACGACTGCATATATTTGTAGGGTGGGAGTATCCCACCAAAATATATATTTAGTTTTAGAAGAATTCTAATTTTACCTTCTAGAAAGATATTTATGAGTATATTTTTTTATCTACTGATGAGGTAGTTTTGGTCTATAAGTTATTTTATAGTCACAGTTTGCTTCAATATCCTTTTTAAATTTACAGATGTCAACTTTTTATTAGAGAACTTATTTTAGATTTAGTCTTTATTATACCCATTCAAGAGGAACAAGCTTTTTATCATCATTCCAAACCTCAATAAGTGCATCTTGAAAATTTTCATTATTAAAATTTGCATGGTCTGTAATAATAATTTGTAAATTTGGAGCAAGTGACTTTGTAACTTCAAAAATAAAATTAAACATTTTTTCATCAGCTTCTTCATCATCACTTTTTAAATTATCAAAATCCTTTGTACCACTAGGATAGTGTACTTGTGTGGGTTGGTCAAAAATAATAAAATTGGGAACTGGTCGTTTTGTTTCTATAAAGTATTGATGTAATGCAAGATGAATAAATAGATGACAAGCCAACCAATTTTCTCCACTACCCATATCATATAATGCTTCTGATTCTCCGTCTATTGAGTCTGCAAAAACAGTTAATTTATTGATACCAAATCTTAGATTATGATTTGTATATTCCCACTCTAATTTATCACTCCAAGAACTCATTAAAATATTAATCCTATTTAATATAGAATTGAGTTTATTTTCTTTTTCTTCTTTACTAATTTGAGATTCTAATTCATATATTTGCTTAGTCAATAATTCTATATCTATGGTTAATTTAGAATTGTTTTGTGTTGTATCCAAACTCTCTAAAAATAAAGTAATTTTTCCAAGTAAACGATTTTGTTTGTCACTTAAGTACCTACCTAAAATTAATTTCATAAGTTTTATCAACACCATAAGATTTAAGAACCCGATGAACATAATTTTCTAAAGCATCTGTAGAAGCATAG
>JADGER010000006.1 GCA_016744315.1 Sulfurovaceae bacterium | reverse complement strand
CGCCAAAGAATAATACTTCCAGAAAGTAATGATGAGAGAATTTTACGAGCTGTAGATATATTAATTCGTAGGGATGTTGTAGATATAATTTTGCTTGGAGATAGAGTAGTTATAGAGCATCAAGCACGGCAATTAGGACTTAATGTTTCTGATGCTTCTATTATTAACCCTAAGGATCCTGTATTGTTGGAGCAGTTTTCTAATATTTTTTATGAGATGCGAAAACATAAAGGAATTAACAAAGAGATGGCTTTGGAGTCTATGGAGCTTGTAAATTATTTTGCTACAATGATGGTTTATAAAGGAATGGCTGATGGAATGGTTTCAGGTGCAAATCATACCACAGCAGATACTGTAAGACCAGCCTTTGAGATTATCAAAACAACGCCTAATACCAAACTTGTTTCTAGTCTCTTTTTTATGTGTTTGGATACAAAGGTTTTGATTTATGCAGATTGTGCTATCAATCAAGATCCTAATGCACGAGAGTTAGCTCATATTGCTCTCTCTTCGGCTGAGACTGCCAAGAGTTTTGATATTACTCCACGCATTGCTATGCTCTCCTATTCTACAGGGGAATCAGGAACAGGACCAGATGTACAAAAAGTACGCGAAGCAACACAAATAGCCAGAGATTTAGACTCAGAGTTATTAATAGATGGACCAATTCAATATGATGCGGCCATTGATACCAAAGTAGCTGCACAAAAGCTTCCTCATAGTCAAATTGCGGGAGATGCTACTATTCTTATATTCCCTGACCTTAACACAGGAAACAATACCTACAAAGCTGTACAACGCTCTACAGGAGCTTTAGCTATAGGACCTATACTCCAAGGTCTCAATAGTCCAATAAATGATTTAAGCCGTGGGTGTTTGGTAGATGATATAGTTAATACGGTAGCCATTACTGCTATTCAAGCACAACAGTTTAATGGAGAGTAGAAAAAATCCTGAAGGTACTTCAGGATTTTGCTAGAGTAGAGGTATTATATTTTGCTTTGGATAAATGCTTGCATATCTTCTACAACTTCTTCAAGAGTTCTTTCACCACTAATAACTTCTAGGAGAGCTTTTTGTGTATAGAAAGCTTGAATTTCTTCTAGTGGGTCTGTATAGATTTTCATTCTATCAAAGAATACATCCATACTATCATCACTTCGTTCTTCACCCTCTTTTGCATCAGCAGCACGACCCAAAATACGCTCTTGTGCTACAGCTTGACTTACTCGAACTTCAATAACCGAAACAAGTTCAATATCACTTTGGTTTGATAAAATTTCATCAAGTGCTGTCATCTGTTCTGTACTTCTTGGATACCCATCAATCAAAACAACATCTACAGGTGCATTATTGATAGCAGAAATAATTGTATCAATAATAATGTTAAGTGGAACTAACGCCCCTTTTGCTATAAAGCCATCTATTGTTTTACCAAGTTCACTACCACTTGCTACTTCTTCACGAAGCATATCACCTGTAGAGTAGTGTACTATACTATCACTATGATTTTGTGCAATAATACTAGCGTCAGTTGTTTTACCAGAACCAGGGGCTCCGATGATAAGAAAGAGTTTTTTCATTATATGTTCCTTTTTGTTTGGTTGAGTAATTGGTACTATTCTGTTGGTGTTTGTCTAACTCTGAGACTTAAATCTTTGAGTTGTTGTGCATCTACAGGACTTGGTGCTTGTGTAAGCAGACATTGGGCTTTTTGTGTTTTTGGAAATGCTATAACATCACGGATACTATCAGTACCTGCCATAAGCATAATCATTCTATCAAGACCCATAGCAAAACCACCATGTGGAGGTGCGCCAAATTTGAGTGCGTCTAATAAGAATCCAAATTTATCTTGAGCTTCTTCTTCTTCTATGCCAAGGAGTTTAAATATCTCTTCTTGGATAGCTTCTTTATGAATACGAATAGAGCCACCACCTAGCTCTGTACCATTGAGGACAATATCATAAGCAATAGATTCTATCTCTTCTATATCATCATAATCAAGTGTACCTTTTTCTGACATTTTTGGCATAGTAAATGGATGGTGAAGGGCTTTAACCTTTCCTTCTTCTACCTCAAACATAGGGAAATCCATAACCCATAAGAATTCAAATACATCTTTTGGGATAATATCCATAAGTTGTGCGAGATAGATACGGAAACGACCCATATAATCAAGAACTATTTTTTTATCACCAGCACCAAAGAATACAGCATCTCCTACTTGGAGTTCACATCTTTTGATAAGAAGCTCTATATCTTCTTCTGTAAAGAATTTAGTCAAAGGTCCTTTGAGTCCATCTTCTTTCATTTGGAAATAGCCTAAGCCACCAGCACCAAATTTTTTGACATAATCTTCAAAACCTTTCATCTGTCGTTTTGAGAATATCTCATCACCTTTTGGAACTTTAAGTGCTTTGATACGGTTTTTCTTTGGAGCTTTTGCAATATTTGAGAATATTTCATTATCACATCGTTCAAAAATATCAATAACATCAACCATTGCTAGGTTATAACGCATATCTGGCTTATCAGAACCATATTTTTCCATTGCTTCAGAGTGAGTAATACGGTTAAATTGGCTAGGAACAGTATGTCCATTTTGTGTAAATATATCATAAATAAGTTTTTCTGCTACAGTGATAACATCTTCTTGGTCACAAAAGCTCATTTCTACATCTATTTGTGTAAACTCAGGCTGTCTATCTGCACGCAAATCTTCATCTCTAAAACATTTAGCAATTTGGAAATAACGGTCAAATCCACCAACCATTAAGAGTTGTTTAAAAAGTTGTGGTGATTGTGGAAGTGCATAAAATTCTCCACCATGTACACGACTTGGCACAAGATAATCTCTAGCACCTTCAGGAGTAGATTTTGTGATAATAGGAGTTTCAACTTCTAAAAAACCTAGCTCATCAAGTGTATTTCTTGCTGCCATTGTAACTTTTGAACGGAGTTTAAAAATATCATAAGATTTTTGTGTACGCATCTCTAGGTAACGATATTTGAGTCTAATTTCTTCATTGACTCTCTCATCACCAAGATCAAAAGGCATAGGAAGTGAACGGTTTTCGATAATCATTGTATCTACTACGATTTCAACTTTTCCTGTTTTAAGATTAGGATTTTCTAATCCTTCTCCTCTAGCACGAACTTTCCCTGTGACTATCAATACAAATTGATCTCTAATCTCTTCAGCTAGTTTATGTGCGGAAGGACTATCTTCTGGGTCACATACAAGTTGGAGAACTTGATCTTTGTCTCTGAGGTCGATAAATACAACTCCCCCATGGTCACGACGGCTAGCAACCCATCCACTAACAGTAATCTCTTGGTCTATATGTTCTTCATTTATTTGGGCACAATAATGTGTTCTCAAGTGGCTATCCTCATAATTTATAATTTTGGAGTGATTATATCTAAGTTTGGTTGAGAGATTAGAATACCTCAGCAGCTAGGAACATTTCCACTATCTTTTGCATACTCATAAGTAAAATCATAAATATCTTTCCACCATTTTTTGTTCATTTTTTCTAGGTCTATTTTGGGGCATAACTCTTTTGTTTTTTCTGGAAAGAGACCTTTGTCATATAACTCTTTCCATTGGGATTGTGTATAAGTTCTTGCAAACTTTAGACCTGAATATTGGCATCCTTTTCTAAGTTTGTGTTTATAGAGTCTTTGCCCTTTTGTTGCATCAGCGTAAGAAAAGAGTGAGGCTAGGGCAATGATTGTAAAAATATATACTATTTTTCTCATTGCTGATTTACCCAGTTTTGAATTCTTTGACTACTCAAAGCACCACTGACTCTATCTTTTTCTTTGCCATCTTTAAAGATAATCATCGTGGGAATACTTTGGATTTGATATTTTGCACCTAGTTGTTGCTGTGCTTGTGTATCAACTTTAAGAAACTGAGCTTGCAAAGACATTGCTTTTGAAGCTTCTTCAAAGGAAGGAGCCATAGAAAGACATGGTCCACACCAAGGAGCCCAAAAATCAACAACTACAGGAATATCGCTATTGAGTATAAAGAGTTCTAAACTACTGCTATCAGCTTCTAGGGGTTTATTATTAAGAAGAGAGTGTTTACACTCACCACAGTTTGCTTTGGTATAGTTCTCTTTTTTGGGTATACGATTGACTTTAAGACAGTGAGGACAGACTACATTTATATTCATAAGGCTACTTCCTTTTTGGTTATTATAGCTATAATCGCTATAAAGTAAAGATAAGTTATGAAAAACAGAGCGTAGAATACTGTTTTTTAAGTATTCCAAAGAAGAGTTTACCAAAAATAAGGAGTATAATTATGTTATATAATATTCACTATAAGACCACCCGTTTCACTGATTTAGATATTTACCTTTTCAAACAAGGAAATCATACAAAGCTGTATGAAAAAATGGGATCGCATCCTATGACAGTAGATGGTGTAGCAGGGGTTTATTTTGCTGTATGGGCACCGAGTGCAGACACTATTTGTGTGCGTGGGGATTTTAATGACTATACAATAGATATGCATCCTTTGCAATTGCGAGAAGATGATTCGGGTATATGGGAAGGTTTTATAGAAGGAATAGAAATAGGCGTAACTTATAAGTACCATATTGTTTCAAAGCATCATGACATAGTGCATGAAAAGAGTGATCCTTATGCTTTTTATAGTGAAAAACCATCTAATTCAGCATCTCGTATTTGGGGTTTAGATACTTATAAATGGGAAGATAGTGAGTGGATGGAAAAACGCCATAAAAATAATGCCCATGACGCACCTGTGAGTATTTATGAAATGCATATGGGGTCTTGGAAACGCAAAACAGAAGAAGAGAATCGTTATCTAACTTATCGAGAAGTAGCAGATGAGTTAGTTCCATATCTTAAAGAGATGAATTATACGCATGTAGAATTCATGCCTCTTACAGAGTTTCCATACCGTGGGTCTTGGGGTTATCAAGTAGTTGGATATTTTGCATCTACTGCACGCTTTGGAGAGCCTGAGGATTTGATGTACCTTATAGACTTGTTACATCAAAACGATATTGGTGTTATTATGGATTGGGTTCCTTCTCATTTTGCTGTAGATATGCATGGGCTTATTAACTTTGATGGAACAGCCTTGTATGAGCATGATGATCCAAAACAAGGTTTTCACCCTGAGTGGGGAAGTATAATCTTTAACTATGGACGCAACGAGGTAAAAGCTTTTTTGATCTCTTCTGCAATGTTTTGGCTAGAGAAGTATCATATTGATGGTATTCGTGTCGATGCTGTGGCTTCTATGCTTCATCTTGATTATGCAAGAGAAGAGGGTGAATGGATTCCTAATAAGCATGGAGGTAATGAAAACCTAGAAGCCGTGGATTTTCTTCAGCATCTGAATACTTCTGTCTATGCAGAGTTCCCTGATATTATGATGATAGCCGAAGAATCTACAGCATGGCCTATGGTTACAGGTCCTGTACATTTGGGTGGTTTAGGATTTGGATTTAAATGGAATATGGGTTGGATGCATGATACGCTTAAATATAATGGTTTTGACCCTATTTATAGAGCATTTCACCATAAGCATATAACTTTTAGTATGTGGTATGCCTTTGATGAGAATTTCATGTTGCCTCTAAGCCATGATGAGGTTGTTCATATGAAAGGCTCTCTTATCAATAAAATGCCAGGTTCACAAGAGCAGAAGTTTGCTAACTTGCGTGCTATGTATGCCTATATGATGGCTCATCCAGGGAAAAAGCTCTTGTTTATGGGTGGAGAGTTTGGACAGTATGCTGAGTGGAATTATGAAAAAGGTCTTGATTGGCATCTGTTAGATAATCCATTTCATTCTCAACTCAAAAAAATGCTTTCAGATTTGAATGCTATTTATATCAAAGAGAGAGCCTTGCATCAATATGATGAAAAAAGAGAAGGCTTTGAGTGGATAGAAGATGGAGATTATGCACATAATTGTCTAAGTTTTATTCGTAAGAGTGATACACCTAGTGAAAGTATTATTATTATTTGTAATTTTGCTGATGCAACGCATAGTTCTTATCGTATAGGTGTGCCATATGAAGGAGAGTATGAAGAGATATTTAATTCTCAATCAGAGTATTATCATGGTTGGAATATAGGTAATAGTGGAGTACTTAAGTCTGAAGCTATTGCTATGCATAATAAAGAACACTCAATATCACTGACACTTCCACCACTAGGAGTGATATATCTGAGGGTTAAAGCCTTAATATGATAAAATCCTTTTATGAAAAAAAATGATAAAATAAAACTATTTACAACAACAATAATTGGTGGAAAATATAAGGGTCGAACTATAGAGATTCCTGATATTAGCACTACACGAAGCTCTAAGTCTATACTTAAAGAGTCACTATTTAACACTTTGCAGTTTGATATTATAGACAAAAACTTTGTTGAAGTATTTGCTGGAAGTGGTTCTGTGGGGTTAGAAGCTATAAGTCGTGGTGCAAGTGAGTGTTATTTTATTGAATATAATAAAATAGCATACAAGACTTTGCAACAGAATATAAAAACGCTTAAAGCAACGCATTGTAATGTACTTTTTGGTGATAGCTTTGAGAAGTTTTCTATAGTATTAGAGTCTCTTAAACGAAGTACTCAAAAAACTTATTTTTATTTTGATCCACCTTTTGCAACTCGTGATGGTATGGATGAGGTTTATGATAAGACTATAGAGCTTATGGAAGCTATTGATACAAGTATGTGTGAAATGGTTATAGTAGAACATATGACACAGCTTGATATGCCACAAACAATAGGAAAATTAGAGCTTGTCAAACGCAAAAAATTTGGTAGAAGTACTATGAGTTATTTTCGTCCACAAGAGGCATAAAAAATGCTCAAAAGAGCTACAATTAGTCTTAATATTATTATTGGGATATTTCTTTTAGTATTTGTAGCTCCTCTTTTTTATGCTCACTCTCCTTTTGAACTCAATCCAAATACCATACTCCAAGCACCAAGCCTAGAACACCTTATGGGGACAGATAGACTTGGTAGAGATATGCTTGCTCGTATTATGCAAGGAGGACAGGTATCTTTGATTATTGGTGTGGGATCTGCTGTAATAGCCTCGTTAATAGGATTAATTTTGGGAGTGAGTGCAGGATATTTACGAGGAAATTTTGATAAAAGTTTTATTATAATAGTAGACCTATTTTTGACTTTCCCCACATTTTTCTTGCTTCTTGCTCTTGCTAGTTATATTTCTGCATCAACACCTATTCTTATTATTGTTATTTCTATTACAGGATGGATGGGAACTTCTAGACTTATCCGTGCAGAAAGCTACCGTATAGCCACACAACCTTTTATTAAAATTCTCACTGTAGCCAAAGTTCCTAGGCTCAAAATTATATTCAAATATTTTATTCCTCTTCTTGCACCTATTTTCTTGGTAAGTTTTACTTTTGGAGTAAGTGGTGCAATATTAGCAGAGAGTGGACTTAGCTACTTAGGTTTAGGAGTAACCCCACCAAATATGAGTTGGGGAAGTATACTAAGTGATGGTAAATCAATAATGCAAATAGCTTGGTGGGTAAGCTTCTTCCCCGGATTTATGATATTTTTGATTACCTTCTCTTTAATACTTCTGAGTGATTATCTCCAAGAGAAATTTAACCAAAAAGAGAAGATGAGTTGATGGTTCAAAATAGAAGTTATGCTTATTAATATATTAAATTTAGTAGGATTTTTATTTTTGCTAACTAGTTTAGTTATGTTTTGTTCACAATTTCTTAGTGCTGACTTTATGAACAAAAAAAGAAGAGAAAAATATTTTCGTGTTTCAGAAAAACTAAAAGAGTCTCGTTCTTCTATAGAACAAAAGTTTATTAATAATACATGGCATCAATATTACGCAACAAAGATCAGAATTATAAGTTTTAGAATAGGTATTATCGCAATATCTATTTCAATAGTAATTGATTATATGATAAACTAATTTGGTGGGATTTTCTCCCATCCTATAAAAAGTTCTATAACACCTCTAACCACTCCAATGCTGTTGGAATAGGGGTGTTTCTAAATATGGCTTTTTGGCACTGTTGTACGATATTATCTTTATTTATGATACTTCCATTACTTTCGCTAAATACTGCTAAGGGGAAGATAAGAGTTGCTTTTTGTTTTTGATGTGTTTGAAATGATATACTATTTTTTGCTTTGGGTGGATTTGGGTGGTTGAAATTGATGAGGAGATCAATCTCTTCTAGTGGAGATATAGTTGTTGTAATATCTAAGAGTTCTATGGCTTTAGCATTGGCTACTCTTTGAGATGATTTGAGCCACTCATCGCCAAAGCTCTCATCTTGATAAACATCTAAAGGACAATAGAGTGATGCTTTTATTTGCTTGGCATATTCTTTGATTGCTTCTAATTCTTCTGTGTAGAGGTTTGCATCTACAAAAATAGTGATATTTTTACTGCTATCTTTTAGCTCTTGAAAATTTTCTAAAGCGAGAGACTGTTCTATAGTTTTTTGATTATAGCTAATCTCTTCTTGTCTATTTTCTTGGAGTTGTTTATAGCTTAGTCGTCCTGTATCACAGATAAAGTGTCCATTTACAGCTTTATTTATTCGAGGTCTAAAACGGTATATTTTGGCATCTTTATACTTTTCTTTGTTGTGATCAATAGAGATATTACATCCTGTTGCACAGCCATGGCAGATAGAAGAAGTGTTTTTGAGAAACCAAGTTCGCTGAGAAAATCTAAAATCTTTGCTTGTTAACGCACCAACAGGACATAAATCTACAATATTCATAGCATAAGGATTGTCAAGTTTTTTGTTTGGCATTGTAGAGACTCTGGCATGGTCTGCTCTGCCTATAATACCTAATTCGTGTGTTTTGGTAATATCAGAGGTAAAACGAGTACATCTAGCACACAATACACATCGTTCTTGGTCTAACATAACTTCTGAACCTAGGTCTATATGTTTGCTATGAGATACTTTGTCTGCTACCTCTACTTTGGAATGGTTCAGACCATAATCCATATAATAATCTTGAAGTTTACACTCTCCTGCTTGGTCACATACAGGACAATCTATAGGATGGTTTATTAACTCTAGTTCTAGTATATCTTGTTGTACTGATTGTATTATAGGGCTATTTGTAAAGACTTTCATTCCCTCTTTGACAAAAGTATCACAAGCAATTTGTGGGCGTTTTTGTCCTTCTATGGCTACCATGCACATTCTGCAATTTCCATCTGCACCTAATGCCTCATGGTAACAAAAGTGTGGTATTTTGATACTATTGTTAAGTAGTATATCAATAAGTAATGCACCATCTTCTACCTCTATATTGGTATTGTCAACAGTGATATGTACGAGACTCATTTGGACTCCTTAAGTTTGTTAGAGAGGATAATTATGCAATTATACTTAAGAATAATAATAGCTATCTTGAAAAAGATAAAACTAGCACTTCTAACCTATGGCAGAAGAGACAATCATGCCTAATGATGCTATAATTGAAGCTAATACAATAGCAACAGCTATATTTCCATCTTCTACTACCTGTTTTTGAATAGAAAATTTTGTAATACTCTCTATTAAAAATATAACTATAAGAAAAACAACAGTTCCTATAAATGCATATAAGAGTGTTCCGCTTACCTGTCCTATAAGTGTTGATTCATTCATGTCTTCTCCTAAAATTTTATTTACCCGAGCTAAATCCACTGCTACTACTTCCACTACTACCACCCCAACTTCCTGCATGGCTCGATCTGACTTGTTTGAGTGTTGAATGGGTTTTGATTCCCTCTAAGTTACTACCTTTATAGGTTATAAATAGACTTCCTATGGTAAGAAGAGAGAAGAGTATCAAGATTATTTTACTCATATATTCCTTCTCCTTGTAAAAAATAGCATAATTAACATTAGTATAAACAAAGGAACTATATAGAATAGACGCATAACTCTCTCTTGAATAATTATAATAATCTTTTGATTATTTTTAAGAGCAGTAGCCTTTGTGCGTTCTAGTTGTAGACGATACTGACCTTTTGCTAATTTAATATATATCAAAACTTCATCATCACCCTTTTCCCAAGTAGACCTAAAATCTTTAGTATAAGGAAAAATACTATTTTTATCAATAGCAAAAATCTTTTTCTTAGATTGATAGAGACTTAAGCGACAAGTATTTAAAATTCTAGGGGAGGGGGCTTTGAGTTCTATTGTACTTATAAATGTATCAGAGCTAATTGTAAACTCTTTACTAAAGGCTTGCGTACTACTTTCGTTGATAAGAGTAGTATTGATAAAAAATGAGAGAATAATAGCAACAAAAAGTATAGCTACTAGATTGAGCATCCATATATTAAAAAAAGAAAAAGACTTTTCAGTCTTGTCTAAACTCTCTTCTTCAAATACTTTATCTATCAGATCCTGTTTGGCTTTGATTTGGTCTTTCTCTTTGACCTTAAAACTTTTATATATTATTTGTGGATCAAGTTTTTCATTGAGGTAGACTTCTATTTCATTATCTATTTTTTCTATTGATAAAGATTTTCTTCTGATACCAACATAATCCCAATACTGGACTCTATCACCAGCTTTAGCTATAAAACTAAGTTCTCCTTGGACAAAATGAATTTTGGCAGAATATGACTCTTCTTTGGCTAAGTAATGTCCTTTTTGATAGAATATTGTTTTGGACTTTTTTTTCTCTATCCATTCACGCAGTTTAAAGTCACGAACTCTTTTACTAAAAAAGAGTTCTCCCTCTTCATAAATAAGCCATGCATATCCATAGAGTGGAGAATAAAGAAAAAACTCACTCCACTCTTCTTTGTCTTGAGTACGATAGACTATCCAGCCTATAATCATCCACTCAATATCTTTAATCTTCCCTTGCATTCCGAGTGTAAAGGGTACAATAGGGCGATATTTATCCTTAAACTGTACTAGTACCTTATATTCATCATTCATATCTAAAAGGCTATTACAATATTCACAAGTAATAGTAGTAATACGCCCACCACCAAGGAGCTTAAGTGGTGCAGCACAGTTGGTACATTTGATAGCTTTCAGAGAGGATTTTTCTGAACTCATAAAGCCTCCCTAATATCAAAAGTATTCAGCCATTTACCTATATAGCTCTGCATCCTGGATGTATGTAATTCCAAAGTTTTAAGCTGTGCATGGTAGCCTGAGAGGTGTAGATATGTATGCTCTTGCCCTATAGTAATAGTTTTGGGTAAAAGACCTATAAAGCCTTCACATACACCTATACCTATCTCAGATATAATCCATTTTGAACCTATTTTTTGACCAATAATTGCATCTTTGAAGATACTAACATCTTCTTCATTTGCAATAAGTCTTTCAAGTACCACATCTCCTTCATCAACACTTAGCCAATATTCCTCTCCAGAGCTATCTTTTATCCACCACTCTTCCCAAAAGCCTCGTCCATAAGAGTAGCGAATCATTCCTATAGGAAGATAATGTTTTTTATTATAAGAAAATGCTTGATTGAGTTTGATTAAAGAGGGTTCAGGAGCTAATACAGAAGATTCTCCTGCAACTCTTGCTGATGCATCATCTAAAAAGAGTGTTGAGTGACAAAATTCACATTGTGCCAACTTTGCATGAGCAAAATAGAGTGGTAGTGAAGCCCCACATTGTGGGCAGTTGATAGTTTTGTACGGAGTATCAAAATGTTTCATCATTCTTTATTGTAACATAAAATTTTTATATCTTATGAGTTTTCTATCAAGTGTAAAGAATAAAAAAGAAGTTATAATATTTTTATTATAAGAAAATAGGGTTTAATATGATTGAAGATATAGCCAAAAAAGAGAATATTTCTATTGATAAAAATGCTTCTTTGGATGATGCTATTAGTCTTATGCTTAAAAATGGAGAAGGAATAGTTGTCTTTTTGGATGCTGATAGAGCTGTAGGTATACTAACAGAGAGAGATCTACTTCTTATACTAAAACAAAAAATATCCTTAAATGTTCGAGCATTAAGATATTATAAAACATCTCTTATCTGTATTCATCTTGATCGTTCTTTAGATTATGCTTTACATATTTTGATTGATAATAATATTAGAAGATTAATTATCAAAGATGATGAAAATCGTTTTATTGGTATTCTAACTCAAGAAATGATTTTAAACTATATAGAACGGGATACCTATCGTATTCATCTCTCTGTCTCAAATATTATAGGAAATAATCAAGAAGTTATTTATGTATCTCCTCTGGAAAGTCTTGAGCATAGCCTAAAAATTATGAGAGAGCAGTCTATTGGTTCTGTTGTCGTAAAAGATAAAAATAAATTGCTTGGTATTTTTACTGAACGAGATCTTATTAAGGTTATTAATAATAAAACTCCATTAACAACTGCTGTAAAGGATGTTATGAGTAGTCCTGTTGTGACTATAGATCAAGATACGATTATAGCAGATGCAACAGAACTTATGACACAAAAGAAGATTAGACGACTTGTTGTTACAGATGAAAATTTAGAAGTTATAGGGATTATAGGGACAAGAGATATTATGAAAAATATCAAAGGTAACTATGCAAATCTTATTGAACAGAAACTTAAAATAGCCAAAAATACACTTGATTCACTTCCAAATATGGTAATAGAACTTTTTAGCACCAAGAGTTCTCATCATATCCATTGGCTTAATAACAAAGCTAAAGATATTTTTGGTAATGTTCTTGATGATGATATTTGTACAATTATTGATAAAAAATTCTGGAAGTCTATAGTAGATGATATAAATCAAGATTGCTATAATAATGATGCACGAATTACAATAAAAGATGCTAGTTATACATTAAGTATTTCTCAATATATATTTGAAGAGTATGAGCTTATACGAGTTTTGTTTGTGGATATTACAGAAATTGAAACAGAGTTAGCCCAAGCAGTTGACTCAGAACAAAAGATGTTAGAACATCTTATGCAACAATCAAGACTTGCTCAGATGGGTGAGATGATTAGTATGATAGCACATCAGTGGAGACAGCCTTTAGCTGCGATTAGTGCTACAATTGGTACACTAAAACTACGAAATATGCTTGATAATTATGAGAAAGATTTTTTTGATACAAAACTTGATCAAATTACACTATACTCACAATATTTAAGTGACACTATTAATGATTTTAGAGATTTCTTTAAGCAAGATAAAATATTAGAAGAGGGAAATTTTAAGAAGATCATAGAATCTACAACTATTATTATTAAACCATCTTTAGATCATGAAGGGATTATATTAACTCTTGATTTGCAAAAAGATATTATTATTAATACATATATTAATGAGTTTAAACAGGTAATCTTGAATATTATTCAAAATGCTTATGATGTTTTGATAGAGAGAGAGATTGAAAATCCAGCTATTACAATCAAGGCTTACGAGAGTGCCTCAGAGATATTTTTGGAGATAAGTGATAATGCTGGTGGTATATCTGATGAAATAATTCATAATATATTTAAGCCATACTTTAGTACAAAAGAACAAGAAGGTACAGGGCTTGGACTTTATATGAGTCGCATTATTATAGAAGATCACTGTAAGGGTAGTATTTCTGTTACAAACAGTGCATTGGGTGCTATTTTTACAATAAAGGTTGCCGTATGATAGATATTTATAAGTTAACTACTAAAACCAATAAAATGTCTCTACTCTATGTAGAAGATAATGATATGGTACGAGAAGATACAGAAACAATGCTTGATATCTTTTTTGAGAATATAACTATTGCTAAAAATGGTTTGGAAGGGTTGGCATGTTATGAAAGTGCTAAGTATGATCTTATTATTACAGATATAAAAATGCCTCTAATGAATGGAATTTCAATGATTAGTAAAATTAGAGAGTCAGATAAAGAGATACCAGTGATTATTATATCAGCATACGATGAGGATTATAATTTATATAATATAAAACATCTTAATGTAGAAGCATATATTACTAAACCTTTTGTTGTGGATGAATTGATAGCTACTATTCATAAAGTCTCCTCCTAAAAGGAGACTGAAGTTTCTATTTGATCATCTCAAATGGATTTTCAACTACATTTTTTCTATCTACGATATATGGAATAAGTGCAGTTTGACGCGCTCTTTTGATAGCAATTGTTACCATCTCTTGGTGTTTTTTACAGTTTCCTGTTAGTCTTCTTGGCATGATTTTAAATCTTTCACTCAAACTAAATTTAAATTGTGCAAGATCTTTATAATCAATATAACTTACTTTTGCTTCACAATATTTACAATATTTCTTTTTAAACTTTCTTCTTTCTGCCATAATATACTCCTAGAATGGTATTTCATCTTCACTAATATCTATCTCTGGGATAGATGGTGTAGTGGCTTGTGTCTGCTGTGGGGGTCTGCTCTGTGGTTGCTCACCACCATATTGAGGAGGTGTAGAGTTTTGGTTACCATATTGAGATGCTGTATTTTGTCCACCACTATATTGGTTGTTCTGATTGCCACCACTATACTGATTTTGTTGTGGTTGGTTTTGTTGCGGTTGATTTTGGTTATATCCACTACCACCGCTATAGCTCTCATTACCACCTTGGTTATCTTCTCTTCCACCAATCATTTGTAGGTTCTCTACAACAACTGTATGTTTGCTTCTTTTTGTCCCATCTTGTGCAGTCCACTGATCTAGTTTTAGTCTACCATCGACTAAAACTTTACTTCCCTTACGCAAGTATTGATTGGCTACTTCAGCAGTTCGCCCAAAGAAGGTAAGGTCAACAAACATTACTTCTTCTTTTTGCTCACCTGTTTGAGATTTCCATTTACGATTAGTTGCAATACCAGTATTCCCGATAGCACCACCGCCTTGCGAATATCTAATCTCAATATCTCTAGTGAGGTTTCCCATCAATACTATTTTATTATACATAAGGTTACTCCTAAGCTTTTATTATGCTTCTGTTTTTTCAGCTACAGGTGTTTCTTCACTTGCAGTTTCAACAGCAGTAGGTGCTTCTTCAGTTGTAGTTTCAACAGTAGCAGGTGCTTCTTCAGCTACAGGTGTTTCTACTACAGATGCTTCTGCCAATTCACCTTTTTTAGATGCAGCAGCTACAAGTTTATTAAATTGAGTCATTTCTTTAGTTTTTGTATATTTAACAGTCAAAAACTTAATAACTTCTTCATTGATTTTTAGATTTCTTTCAAGTTCAGCAATTGTTTCTCCACTTGCTTTATAGAAAAGTATTGTATAGTAACCTCTATTATTCTTTTGTACAGGATATGCAAGTTTTCTCATTCCCATATCATCAGTTGCTAGGATTTCAGCATTTTCTTTTATAAGTACAGCTTTTACTTTTTCAATTTGAGCTGTAGTCTCTTCTTCTGTTAGTGTTGGTTTTACAACAAACAGTGTTTCATAACAATTCATTTGTTTCCTTTTGGTTTTATAGCCCATTGTTTGAGTCTTCTGACTCTCCAAACTCTGAGCAAGAATTTTGGAAAGATTATAATACCCTAAAGTTACTTACAAACAGTGTTGTATCTTAATAAAAATTCCATATAAGAGAGTTTCTTTGTTGGTTTTATGTGGTTGTTTAAGCTCTAATTCACTCTCTATAAGATGCTCTAATATTGCTAAAAGTGATGCAGGTTTGATTTTGATAGCTAGACGCGCTTTTTTCTCTTCTATTTGTTTGGGCAGTTTATATCCTAGTATATCAAAAGAGTTTGCTTGCCCATGGAGTTTGATATAGGCATTAAATAGAAAAATCTCTATAATAAATTTTTGTGTAGAACGCAAGATAGAATACTCATCTTCACCAAGCTCTAAGAGTGTGTGAATCATTTGTGTTATAGGTTTTTTCTCAAATAATTCTGTCAAAAATTGTTCTGTAGCAAGTGGTGCGGTTGAGTATACTAAATTATCAATATCTTTGCTAGTAACTTTTGTACCAGCGATAGCTAGTTTGGGGAGTTCATTGGCACATAGGGCTAAATTATTATTGAGAATAAGCATAAGATGTTGTAAGGCATAATGGTCTATATCTAAGCCTATTTGGAGAGATTTTTTTTGTAATAGCTCAATTCCTTCACGAATAGTAGGTTCAAAAAACCTTACCCATTCAGCCCCTTTTTTAGTGTTAAAACTACTTTGTAAACCTTTTGCATCTCTAGCATTCCCTCTAAAATCAAAAAGTAGATAATTATCTTTATTCTTATTTGTAAGTGTAATTAATATATCTAACTCTTTTTTAGGAATTTTTTTTTCATGTTTAATAAGAAGTAGGTTTATCCCACCAAATAGTGATGTTTGTGCAAGATAATTTTTGGCTCTTTCAAAATTCCACTCTTCAAAATAGAGTGAGAGCATATCTTCTTTGGCATGAAGATTATTTGTATAATAATGAATATAATATTCAATCAAATAAGTATTCTCACCAAAAAGTAGCAGTGCCTTAGGAAGAGATGTTCTAATTTTTTGGTCTAATTCTCTTTGATACATAGTTTCTCTTTTTTATGGGATATATTTATAGATATAGTACAATACCTGTGGATGTAATATTATGCTGTCGTATGATTTTATCAAAGTTATCTATATGATTTTGTTTTGTATACCTATCTTTTATTGCTAGGAGTACTAGGTTAGATTTTTCCATCAGTACTATAGCATCTTTACCTTTTTCTAATGGAGTTGTATTAATTATTATATAATCAAATCTTTTAGAAAGCCAAAGTAGTATATCATCAAGTCTGTCATCCATAACTAATTCAGATGGATTTCTAGGGATATGTTCACCTGCTGAGATACTATAAAAACTTCTAGTAGTACCCTCAGGATATTGATAATCTATTTTATGAATAAGAGTTTCTATATCAACATTATCCAAGAGGACATCACTAATACCTTTATGGTTTCCATCTACTATATGGTGTATCTGAGCATCTCTCATATCTAGGTCTATTAAAATAACTTTTTTTGTTTGTGTTGTAAGTACTTTAGCTAAGTCTATTGAAAGATAATTTTTATCTTCATTTTCTCTTGCTGATACTATGGAGATGATATTTGTTTTGGCATGAGGGAGTCTAAAGTAGAGGGTTGTTCCTAAAGATATAAATGCTTCTTCATACGCTAAGATATGTTTTTTACCTTTTCTTTTTTTTGGGATAAAGCCTACAATAGTAACATCTGTATGTCTGCCTATATCTTGTAGACTAGAAACTCTATTCATAAGAAGGTCTACAATTGATGCGATAAAAATAGAAACACCCAAACCTAAGATAATGGCAACAACTAAAATAAGTGTTTTTTTAGGTTTAATTGGTTTTTTGGCAACAATTGGATTATCTAAAACTCTAATATTTGAGACAGTGGAAGCTTTGACTATTTCCATTTCTGCTTGTTTTTGTAGAAGATACGAATAGATTTTTTCATTAATAGAAAAACTTCTTTTTAGATTTACTAAATGTATTTCTTTTTGTGGTAAATTAGACAATATTTTCTTATATTTAGTCACTCTTTTATCAAAGGTATTTTTTTTATTTTTTAAATTTCTTTTTATACCATAAATTTTCTTTTTAATAGTATTTTTTAGATTGTTAATTTGCCCTTTTAATCTAATGACCTGAGGGTGTAAGTCTGTAAACTCTGTTAAAAAAGAGTTAAGCTCTAGCTGTTTTTCTTGTAAGGAGAGTATGAGTGAGCTTAATATTGATGTAGAAAATGCTAAAGATTCTGTAGAGATGCTAGCAATATCATTTTGAGATAAATATTTCTCAATACTATGGAGCATACTTAATTCTAAGTCTAATATTGAGGCTTCATTTTCGTATTCTGTAAGTTTTGTGAGTGTGAGTTTTGTAGATATATCTATATCTATAATATCATTATTTCTCTTATATTCTTCTAATTTAGATTCAGAATCTTTTAGTTCTTTATTAATAATAGCAAGTTGTGCTTGTATAAACTTCAAAGAGTTTCGAGCTTCTTGTTTTCGTGAATCAAGATTATCTATAATATACATATAAGAGATAGTTTCAACAACAATTTTTGCTCTTTGTGGGATTCTATCTTCATAACTTATTTTAATAATTGAAGACTCTTTAGATAATTTTCTTACAGTTAATTTAGATTTTATAGAGGCTAGGATTGCTTCTTTATCATTGGTATAAGAGAAGTAATATGTATGTGCATCAATAGGAAAATCTTCTTTTTTTATAATGAATGAAGAGTTATTTAGATCTATTTTTTTACCAAATGTATGGACTCTGCTATAAGGTACTTTTGATTTATTATCATCTTTTATTGATTCTAATAAAAACTCATTTGTTCCTATAAATTTAAGTGAATATTTAACTCTACCAATAGCCTCTTTATTTAAAAATTTTATACTAAATGGAGATTGTTGATAAATTTCTCGCTTTTTAAATTTCTTTTTTTTGTAATAGTGTGTACTAAAATCAATTTTCTCCATTAACTCTTTAAGCGTAAGCCTAGAGGTAATAACTTGTATTTCTGTATCTAAATTGCTTTCTTCTGACTCAAAGGCTTCAGAGAGCATGGCGGCTTTATCTTTTTTCTTCTCTTTTCCACCAAAGTCTATAGTTGTATAACTCATATAAATATGAGCAGCTGTATACACTTTGTATCCAGCTAATGTAACAATAATACTTGTAAAGAGAATTATAGGAATGATAAAACTTTTTATAACTAAAAAAAGTTTTTTTATATCTATAATATCTTTATGTTCTTCTCGCATTATTTTCTTAGTATCTTATATATATTTTTTCGTAATCCCTGAGGTATCACTCTTGCTATAAATCGGATAAAAATATTTCTTACAAATTCCCTAAGGGTTATAAAGTTAATATTTAATAATTTCTTTTCAAATTTATACTCTTGAATAGCATAGTTTAATCCACCACGTCTTTGAAGCTGTCCATAGCCTGCTCGCATATTAATAAGAGTATCTTGAATATTATAAAACTTAGCACCATTTTGGATCATTCTTGCCCAAAGATAATAATCTTCAAACCATAACATTTTCTGGTAGTTGCCTGCTTCTAACACAGGAGTTTTATTATACATAGAGCTTGGATGGTTAATAGGATTTCTAAGTTTTGCAAAAGAGCTAATCTCTTGATGAAACTCAGGAAGTTTTCTATAGGATACTATATTTTCTTCATTTGTATCAAATTCACTGACCCAGCTTCCACATACATCTATATCTAATTTCTCAAAAACCTCTAATTGTTTCTGGAACCTAGTGGGATGTGCAATATCATCCGTATCCATTCTGGCAACTCTTTCAAAACTACATCTTTGAAGACCAATATTCAGAGCATCTCCTAAGCCTAAGTTCTCTTCTAATGTTACTGTATGGAGTACACCTTCGCATTTTAGTTTCCATTTTTCTATTACCTCATAGAGTTTGGGTGTAAGTTTTCCATCTTCAACTAATATAATCTCATCTGGTTTAATACTTTGTTCGTCCCATACACTTATCATAGCTCTATCAAAATTATCTGGAGCTTCTTTAACATATATTGACATTAATAATGAAAATTTCATTTTAGTCCTTTAACTTAATATCAAAGGCATGAGGTGCTCTCTTTGCCTCTTTTGGTAGTGGATTTTTATAGCCTTTTGGAAAAAGACTTCCTAGGTAGTGATCAACATCATGCGGTATAGGAATGACTCGATTTTCAAAGAGTGTAGAAGCCAGAGGAAATATACTCTTCTCATCCACATAAAATCTAATAGTAGGGTGGTTTCCACTTCTAACAACCTTACTATCTTTTTGCCAGCCTCTATGAAAGTTTTCACTCCAAGAGACTAAAATATCTCGTATAGTTTTAATATTGAGGTATTTATAACTAAAAAGTTTAACAAATAAAAATAGAATAATATGTAATATTCTATAGAAAAAAGATCTTTTTATGGTTAATACGGGATATATATCCAAAAAAATACCTTGATTATACAAAACTTCTTTTCCTACTTGGTGATTTTCTACCATAATCCCTCTATTATCTCGAATTTTTACACAATCGTAGGGAAAAAACTCATCTGTTTGTCTATGTTGAAAAAACATTCCTTGGGGGAGTTCTTTGGATGCTATAAGACAAAATTTTTCATAATCTTCTATAGGCATAGCAATATCCAAATCATCATCCCAGCGAACGAACCCTTTGTACTTTACTGCACCCAATAATGCTCCACCATCAAGCCAGTAGGTTAAATTATGTTTTTTGCATATTAGTTCAACTTGATCTAGCATATCTAGTATAATGAGTTGTGTCTCTTTGAGGGTTTCTTTAGTAATTTTTTTCATTTTCACTCTCTTTGTTATTTAATATATTAATATGGGCACTAATCATAAATAGTGCCATCCAAAATGGTAAGAAGTATAGCAGATATATAGTAGATAAAAAGCTAATTGTAAAAACAGTAAAGCCTAAAATAACATATTTAAAGTCATCTTTCATAAAGTATACCTGTTTGAGAATAAAATACATTAAATAAGCAAATGACAATACACTAAAAAGACCATTTTCTACAATCATAGCAAAATAGGAGTTATGAATTCGTGTGCCAAGCCCTCCCATTCCTCTATAAAAATCTGGGAAAATCTCTGACCCACTAATACTCATACCATTGCCAAATAATACACTCATGGGATGCTCTGCTAATAGATTAATACCTGCTAACATCTCAAATGTACGACTCCCCAAAGAACTAGCACCCCTCTCTCCTGTAAATCTCTCTATCATCAATTCAGCAGTTTTTCCTAGTGAATCTAGTGCAAAAAGAAAGACACTCAGAAAAGCTACTACAATCATCACTTTCTTCCACTTTTCTGTATGTCTATGAAAATAAGGAGATGCAAAAAAATAGAAGATAAACATACCTAATATTGCTGTTCTTGAAAGGGTAATAAGAACTACTATGTGTAATAAAATTAGTGCTATAGTAAAAAGCCATTTTAGCTTAATATTTGGTATTCTATAAAAAACATAATAGACATAATAGATTAAGGATACTAGCATATAAGCAAACTCATTTGACCCACCAAAAGTACCTTCAAATCTATCTGCAAAATCATAAACAAAGAAATAATGATAAATATTTGCAAAAGATACTTCTGCTGCATAGATTACAAGAAAAATATTAAAAAGTTTGTCATCTTTTATATAAAAACCATATAAAGGAATAAGCATCAACAGAACTATATAGAGTCTTTGGAGATTCATTAAAACCGCATGGAGTCCTCCCTCATGAAAGATAAGAGTATTGATAGTAGATATAGAAAGAGCCAACACAAAAAATAGTAATACTCGAATCTCTTTTGTAATCTCAAATTCATATTTAAAGAGATAAATACTATAAAGCATAGGAATAGTTAAGTAAAAAAGTTTGAGTCCACCAATAAAGAGTACTTTATTAAGACCATAGAGCAGAAGCATTATAAAAAAGGTTGACAAATATATAGTACGCAAATCATATTTGAGATTGATTTTCATACTAAAATATTATTCCAGTTGCTTGCAATATTTTCTATGGTGTGCTTATTAATATAGTTATAAGCACTATTTGCTAAATTCTCTCTTTGGTGTTTATCTCTCATAAGATAAGTAAGTTTCTTAGCTAGTTCTTCTTCATCTCTCTTTTTAAATAATAAACCTGTTTTATTATCATTGACAAGTCGTAAGCCTCCAGCAGTATTGCTAGAAATAACTGTACTTTTACATGCCATAGCTTCGAGTATAGTCATAGGCATACCTTCGTAGATAGATGGTAATACAAATATTTTTGATTTATCGTAATAGCTTTTAACATCAGTTTGACTCTGTATAAATTCAACACTATCAAGGATATTTAGTTCTTTTGCCAAGTCTATAAAGTCTTGTTTTTCTTTTCCATCACCAACTATTTGGAGTTTCCAACCAATATGATCTGTTATTGCCCAAGCTTTGAGGAGTGTGTCTATGCCTTTTTCAATGCGTACACGACCTAAATAAAGAACAATATCTTCTTTTGCTTCTATATCAATATGAGAGAGTTCAAAAGGAATAGGATTAGAGAGAAAAAAGAGTTTTTCTTTTTGTACCATATTAGGATAATTTGTCTCATCATCAAATAAACATACTATTTTATCAAAGGTTTTAAACATCATATCTACCCGGTGTTTTGTATGTGGACGACTAAGATAAAATTCTCTAAATGCACTACTTCCACTATGAGTAAAATAGATAAAATTAATTTTCTTAAAAAGACTAAGTTTTTTTAAAATCCAAAGAGGTTCTATAAGAAGAGATTTATCAATAATAATATTAATATTTTTTTGATTCCTTAATGAGTATAAATATCTAAAAAGCTGAATAGTATTATATATAATACCTATGCCTTTTCTTTTAAAATCAAAATTATATTTTTGTATTTGTATCTTAGAATTAAAGTCATAATAAGGATTTTCTACTCCTTTTGCTATTATTGTGATTTGATTTTCTGAATCAAGACTTAAATAATTTGCCCATATATTCACGACTCTTACTATTCCTGTGGCTCTGTTGATCTCAGGAGTTATAAAAATTATTTGTGCCATAAAATATCCCTTCCAAAATAGATTCTAGTTATCATATCAGTAAAATACGAGAGTAAAATACTAATAATTATAAGCTCTAGTGTGGCTTGTTCGGATGATATTATCATATATAAGAGTGTTATATATACAATAAGACCAAAGAGTATACTTATCAAAAGTCTATTATTCCTGCCAAGTACGACAAGAAGATTTTTACCTAATAATGATGATAAGTTCGCAAATATAATAGATAAAGAGAAAATAAATATTAGAGGTTCTAACTCTACATTTTCTGTTCCAAAGAGGAGCAAAATAATATTATATTTGAATATATAGATAATAGATAGTAGCACTATAGCAACAAGAGTACTTAGAATCATAGCATTTTTCAAGAGTATAAAGTCTTTGACTCTAGCTATATGAGGATAGAGTACTTTGGCTAAAATATGAAAAGGTGTTATAAGGATATTAACAAATTTTTGTAAGAGGTCAAAATAGGCGACTTCTGATAGACCTAGATAGTGTTCTATAAAAAGAATAGTTATATTATTTTGAATGACAAAAAGTGAATCAGACAAAAATAGAGCTACACTATCTTTAATATAAAATATCATATTTTCTATGGTTGGTTTTTGTAGGTATATTTTGTCTTTAAATAAAATTATTGCATAGGCTACTAAGGCACTAGCAAGAGATGCTACTGCGTAGAGAATAGGTACTTTTAGATAGTCTGATTGCTCTTTGATTATCCAAAAAACTAAAATGGTAAAAAGTATTTTGACTGCTGAGGTGATAATAGCCGTATATTTCATCTTTTCAATACCCTGAAAATACCACATAGGCATAAGTGTTTCACCTATGGTTAATCCAAAAAATAGATACAATAGGACTCTATTTTCATGCATTTTAGGGATAAATTCTACAAGTAATATAAATAATATAAGTGAAACAAAAAATAAAAAGAGTCTTGTAGCTATAGCAGTGGAGACTATCTCTGAGAGTTTATTTTTGTCATCTCTATGTATGGCTATATATTTAGTCACAGAGAGATTAAATCCAAAGTTTATAAAGAGTATAAAAAATGTGATAATAGACCAACTCCATATAATGAGACCATAAGTCTCACTCCCTAATACTCTAATTAAATAGGGGAAGGTAAGAAGTGGTACAACAAGAGTAATTATGCGTAAGAGAGTTAATGAAAAGAAGTTTTCAATAAATTTATTTCTCATTTTTTAGCTATCCTTGAGTAGTGTGTATTCTAAGTAATTATAACAATTTTTAATTGATAGAGGACACTATGGCTATAATCTTCTCTATTTTAAGAATTATAGAGCCATTATGTTGAGTGTTTTATCGTTGAAAAGTTATTTAGTCGCTGAAAAATTATCTATTTGAAGCCCAAGTCATTCTTGCTAGTAGCCCAGCAGTGGAGGTATATCCCACTTCAGAGAATAGAAGTTTACTATTTTTATCATATATAAAAGAGGTTGGAAATACTTCTACAGAAAATTGAGACGCAAGTATACTCTCTTTATCATCTATAACATCAAAGTGTGCATCTTTTTCTTTCATAAACTTTTTGATACCTTGAATATCACCAGAGTTAACAGCTATAGTAATAACCTGATATTTTTTAGATACGCTATTTATATTATTTGTTTCTAACTTACAAGTAGGACACCAAGTAGCCCAAAAATGTATAAGGAGAGGTTTGCCTTTATAATCTTCAAAATTAATAGTTTTACCCTCTATTGTTTGGAGACTAAGGTGTGGAAGTGTATCACTAGCAATTTGTGGTTGACGCAGATAGCTAATAACATTACTCACTACTAATAAAATAATACTAGCAAGGAGTATCTCTTTGATTATTTTTTTTACGGTTGTTTTTTTTATCATTTTTTATTTCCCCAAAAGATATATAATATTAGGAAAAAGTATAACAATAATCAAAGCTAAAATCTGTAGAGATATAAATGGTATTACCCCTCTATAGAGAGCTTTTGTAGTTATACTATCACCAGCTGTACCTTTGAGATAAAAAAGAGCAAATCCAAAAGGAGGTGTAAGAAAAGATGCCTGAAGATTGAGAGCTATAAGAATAGCAAACCAAATAGGATCAATTCCAAGTAGATGTATAATAGGTACCAAAATAGGTACAACAACAAAGGCTATTTCAATAAAGTCAATAAAAAAACCTAGTATAAATATTAAAAGCATACTAATAAGTATAAATCTCCATTTACTTTCTATATCTTCTTCAAAAAATGCCAATGCCATATCGCCTCCACCTAGTTGATGAAAGACTAAGGAAAATGCAGTGGCTCCAATTAAAATCATAAAAATCATAGCCGTGAGTTTGACGGTTTCTATAGAAGCATACTGTAGTAACTCTTTAGAGAAACTATTATTACTCCATGCTAATATTCCTGCACCTATTACTCCTATAGCAGCTGATTCTGTAGGAGAGGCTATTCCTGTAAAGATAGACCCTAGTACGATAGTAATCAAAAGCAAAGGAGGAATAATGGCTTTAAGTGCCTCTTTGAGTGTTTGGCTATAGTTATTATGGCTTGGTAAGGCTGGTGCTATATCTTTTTGGAAGAATGAAACTATCAGTATATAGAGTATATATAGTAGTATTAGTAACAATCCAGGTATTACAGCAGCCCTAAAAAGATCTCCTACACTTAGATGCATTTGGTCACCTAATATAATAAGTACTATAGATGGAGGGATAATCTGCCCCAAAGTTCCACTAGCCACAATGGCTCCAGAGGCTAGGGTAGGGGAGTAGTTATATTTGAGCATCAAAGGAAGTGCTATAAGACTCATCATCACAACAGAAGCCCCTACAATACCAGTACTGGCAGCTAGTATTGCTCCTACTAAAACCACAGAAATAGCCAAACCCCCACGCACTGAACCAAAGAGATGAGCCATAGAGATAAGTAGTTTTTCTGCCATCTTTGATTTTTCTAGTATAAGTCCCATAAAAATAAAAAGTGGTATAGCCATAAGTGTAATATTCCCCATAATTCCATAGATACGATAAGGTAACATCTCAAAAATTACTAAACCTACTTCTTGGGATATAAGTGCAAAAAAGAGTGCAACACCAGCAAATACAAATGCTACATGAAAACCTAAAAGTAATAAACTTAAAGAGAGTATAAACATCAAAAAGAGAGGGTCTATCCAAAAAGTCCATTCAAATATAACGCCTATAGAGCTAAAAATAGCAATAAAACCCAAAGCGAGAGATGTATTTAGAAGTGCCTTTTTGGATTCTAGTTTTTTGAAGTAATAGGCTGTTTGGCTCAAAGCTTGAAGTATTAGAAGTCCAAATCCTATTATGATTACTCCTTTGATAATATAACGATATTTTAATCCTCCTGGGTCACTAGAGACTTCTTCTTGGAGATAACTTTGTAGCATCATATCCCATGCATTAAATAAAATCAGGAGAGAAAAAGGGATAACTAAGATTATAAGAGAAAAAATATTAATAAGATAGCGAGTATCTGGAGTATATTTATCATAAAGTATATCTACTCTAACATGTTTATCATGTCCTAGAGCATAAGAGATACCAAGCAAAAATATAATATCAAAAATATGCCACTCTAATTCTTGTAAGGCTATAGAACCTTCAGAAAATAGATACCGCATCATAGCATCATAAGTTACGAGTAGAGCTAGAGTAATCACAAGAAGAGCAGAGATTAGCCCTGCATAAGAAGAGAGTTTATTTGTCATATAATAATGCTTTTAATCTGCAATAAAGTAAGTATCACCAAAAAAATCATTTTCATCTTGATGGGATTTATCTTTGGCATAGAGTTCGGGTATAAATCCACTTACTTCTACTTGTGTACCTACTGTAGCCCATTTCCATAAATTTTGTGCAAAGCCAGTTTTGAGACGGATACAGCCATGAGAAGCTGGCCATTTGGGTACAGCTCCTAGGTGCATAGCAATTCCTGTATTAGTAAGTCTTAGCATAAAATCCATAGTAGCACCCCCTTTTGGTTTTGGCCAAAGATTAGATTTGTGATAGCGTTTTTTTTCTAGGATGGTATAATATCCTTTAGGAGTACGATAATCTTTTTTGCCTGTAGAAACTCGTCCACTCATTACCAAATCACCATTCTCATAGGCATAGCCTTTTTGTACTTCTAAGTCTATTAATATAAACTTTTGGGAATACAAAAGAGTAGAGCTTATAATTATTGCTAGTAAAGTATTTAATTTTTTCATATAAGTATTATAGCCAAAAGTGTATCATGGTTTCTAAAATATAGGAGCAATATTAAATGATAGAGATTCAAAAACAATCCATGTTTGAAATTTTAATGCTATGTGAAGAGCAAATAGAGACTCTTGAAGCGTCACAAGTTTTAGAGATTACTATACCTAATCCTGACCTAGCCACTTCTTTGCATAGTTGGAGAGCATGGAATGATTTGGCTTCACTGCTTTTTTGTCGTATGCTCACTCCCAAAGTCTTAGATACAAAAGTTATTCTTCGATTCCAAAAGCTCAGTAGCACTACATCTTTCCATAATGCAGAGATTCAATCCAAAGAAGAGAAGTACGGAAGAGATTCACTTTTTGCCACAATTTACAAAAATGAAGAACCAGCATTTTTATTTAGCTATCGTAATGCTTTAAAACAGGTAAACATATCCAAAAGGCATAGTATTTTAGATTTGGGGGTTAATAGTGGTGATGAGTTTGAAATTATTCAAAAAATGGTAGATAGAAGTACTTATGAGCAAATGAGTCTCATAGGAGTAGACCATAGTCCATCAGCCATAGAGTATGCTCAAAATAGATTTAACCATTCTAATATTACTTTCCATTGCCATGATATTAATGACCTAGAGAGTCTAAATCTCCCCAAATCAGATCTTATTATCTCCATAGGTACACTCCAAAGTCCAAGTATCCCTTTTAAAAGATTTTTTATGTCTCTTATCCAAAACTATCTCTCTTTTGATGGTGCAGTTATATTAGGATTTCCTAACTCTAGGTGGATAGATGGAGAGATGATATACGGAGCCAAAGCCCCTAACTATCCATTTTCAGAGATGTCACTCCTTATCAAAGATATATACTTTTGCAAAAAATATCTGCAACAACATAAATTTAGAGTAACCATTACAGGTAAAGAGTATCTGTTTTTAACAGCTACGAAGATAGGTTTGGGGGCATAACTGTCACTAGTATGAGTGTGACTATTTCTCTAGTAGAAAATTTAATTCTATTTTCAGTAGTAGTCATTTTTTAAATTCCCCAAAATCAAACTTTCTAAAAACAAAAGCTAATTCTCTGCCTCTATGATTCTTTAATCAAAATTCATACTACCATTATTATCAATCTTCTCAAAATAATTCTTCGCATCAATCTTGCGTTCATTGTTCTCTATTGTGACACTGTTAGCATCACCCGACACAACTGCACCCGTATTATTACCACCTATAGAGATACCATTATTATTGACGATTTTATTACCACCTATATTGTCACCCTTTCCTGAATGTGTTTGTGTGATAGTCGTTGTATTTGATATATTGTTAGGGTTATTGCTTTCTTGTTGTGATTGTTTTTCCTTCTCTTTTTGAGGATGTTCTTTTTTCATAATTGGTAATATATGAGTTTGATAAAATTCTGGTTCAAGCTTACACATGGAAATATGGTCTTGGTGGACTGCTACAGGTGTGTTAGTAGAGTGTACTTGTGTGGCACTCTGCTGACTCACAACTTTTATTCCTTTTTTGAGATGTAACCAACCAAGTAAACCCTTGGCACGGATCTCCTTGGTCTCATAAAATACATAAGTGTTAATTTTATTTTTTCTCACTAGAGTATTAAAATCAAGTGCCAATTGATGAAGAGAGTTTGTATCTTTTGAGAGTGCCTGAAATACATCACTCGTTCGCAAAAATGTTTGAGCATAATTAAACAAAGATGCCCATCCTGCACCATTATGTGGTACACCAAAAAAGATGATAGATTTACACATGGTTGAAATATTTTCATATTCATCACTTATTTGTGCTTTAAGCAGGATTTTTTTGACCAATAGCCCACCAAGACTATGCACAATAAACATATAAGGCTTTTCTCCAATACCTTTACTTTGTAATGACCCCAATAGAAAACCTGCCGTATCATCCAAAGACATATCATCTTCAATCCAATTGGTTTTATTAGCTCCATAGCCTATAGTCCAAACTGACATATTTTCATTATCATGTACCAACCAATCTTGCCAAGATCGTCCTTCTGAGTTTTGCCATGTTGTAAATTTATCTCCACCCAACCCATGGATAAAAACTACATCAAAATCTCCATTATCTTTCTTTGCTATTTTTTCAATTATATATCGTTCGCTCATCTCTACCCTTTAATCAAAAATTAAATTCTATTATAGCAACAAAATGTAAATCTACCTCTCAAAAGCTTTTATCATAAGTAGGTACAATTAGAGTAATCAAATGGGAGAGTATAGAGGATGGAAAATTCATCAAATCATAGTGGGAGTGGTGACAATATCACAGGTGATAAAGTCATACACAATAATCAACGCACCATCTATGCTGAAAACTACTATGAAAACTATAATGTAACCAATATCTACCATAAAAGAGATAGTAATATCTCCATTCCTGACATCTATAACGCTTCCATCGTCTCTATTTATAATGGTGATAATGAGGTTATAGGGAGTGGATTTTTAATCACCTCCAACTACATCATCACTACCTATGAGAACATCGCCAATTTTGAGACTCTAAATGTCACCTTTGCCCTGCGTGAACCTCAATTACAATTTAAAGCTAAAGTGGTCGAGACTAATTCCATCCACAACATTGCATTATTAGAGATAGAGAGTGAAGAACCTTTTAATATTCCACTTGTCACGACTGCTGACTATGGACAAGAGTTTGTCGCTTGTGGGTTTGATAGTCAAATAAATGATTGGATAGAGGGGAGTTATAAAGGTAATTTATCCAAAAGCAAAAAACAAATTACCATAGACAAAAAGTCTATTATAGCCAATAGCTTTAGTGGTACTCCACTATGGGATATAAGTAGTGGAGGTATTAGTGGGGTGATGATAGATGCCCAATCTATGATACCGATTCAAAAGGTAGTTGAGTATTTTAAACCTTTACAAGAAGCTTTGCGAAGTGAAAACTCCAATATACTTTCCAAAGAGATATTCAAAGATAAAGTATGGATAAGCTCGGTAGAGAGTGCTGATAAGTTGCAGTTTTCGGTTTTAGCATTGGTAGAGACGGTATTGGCTGTAAGTATTTCTTTTTATGTTTGGTTTACTTATGATTTTTATTGGCATATTATTATTGGATTAATTGTTGCTCCTTTGTTTTTATTGAGAACAGAGAAATCAGATAATTATGGATTAGCACTTTTTGAGAAATATCATTTAAGTACAGCATTAATTCTTGGTTTGACAGTTTTTCTAATTCTTATAATAATAGATATAATCACTAATACTGACTTTTATTATCTTTTTTGTGAAATATTTTTTCCAAAAAATTCTTTACCTCAAGATTATTTACTAAAAGAATATTTACCTATATGGTATAATAATCTCTATATTCTAACTCCAACTGAAATGATAGAAAAGCAAAAAAATAACTATAATTTTTTTTGTATTATACTAGTATCATTTTTATTAGCCTTTCATCTACCTATTTGGATCTTAAAAAGCTTTACAACTATTAAAAGTTTTTCATTGAGATCTATTAATAAGATCCCAAATAATTGGTATAAAATAACTTTTTCTACTGATATTTTTCATCCCATTGAGCTTATGCCAAGCATATCAAAAACAAATTCTAAATATAAAACTAGTAAATTTATTAATAAATCTATAAATACTTTGGTTAGAGAATCGAATGGAGAGCTAGAGATAATAGTGAAACTTATTGATATAATTACACTTTTTTTGTTCCTCTTTGCTGTTTTTATTCCTGTGATTTTATTTAGATATTCTATTAAATCAACTGCATGGATATACTTACCACTTCTTTGGCTTATAATCCCCTCAGAAAAAGCTGATTTAACTGAAAAAATGAAAAAGAAAACAACACTTCCTCAAAATTATTTGATGTTTGTTTACTCTTTGATAATTGTTTTCATTTGTACTTTTTTGCCTCTATTTTTTCCACAACTTTTGGAAGGTTTTGAACTTCCTTCAACATTCAAAACAATATTTTTTGCTTATCCTGATAACTTTGGGATATGGCATATTACAAATTTTCTTTTTGCTATGATTACTATTCTATTTATGATAAGCTTTAGTCATATCTTAATTTATAGAAAGAAATATTCAAACTATGGTGATAAATGGGGAGCAAAAATATATAGCTTAAAAAAAGTACAGTTTTATTCAGCACTTATTACTCTCTTCTTCACTGCTTATCATATTTTGGCTATGATACCTGATGGTTTTTTTGTAGAGTTGTTTAGAAATATGAAGATAGTACCAAGCTAGAACTATTTGAATAAAACTAAGTCATATATCACCTCTCCTAGCATAGATGGTTTTAAACCTATAAAACACCCTTAATCCTATCAAACCCTAATATACTATTCTCTTTGATTAAAACATAATTTGTATCAATCTTTCTCATGTTGGTATAGAGATTGCTTAAGTCTTTATAGATGGGTTGGAGCATACTATCGAGATTTACTATATCTAAATCATTAGAAAGTATTTGATTTAACTCCTTTTTGAGCTTTTTCTCTTTTGCCAAAAGATTTTTTGGGATTTTATTTGAGTGGAAATAGTTTGAGGAGAGTATCTTTGAAAAGGTTCTTGATTTTAGATTTTCTATGGTTTCAAAAGCCTTTTTGTATGATTTTTTTTGGATATAGAGTTGTACTAAATTTTCGTATATATGTTCAAAGTTAATTCTATATTTCATCATAATGTTTTCATCTTCTATAAAAGAGATAAATATATCAGCATACTCTAGTGCTTTTTTGTAGTGTTTTATGGCATCTTCTCTTTGTGATTGAGACTCGTATATCATCGCATAATTACTATTGATAGCGATAAGTGTTTCATATTTTTGATGTTTTTCAAAATAGGCTTTTGCCTTGTCATAGCACTCTATTGCACCTAGAATATCTTCTTTGAATTTAAACAAAAATAGACCATAATTCACTAACATTCCATAATAGTGTGATGGGTTATACTCTTTTGCACTTTGAAGTGTTTTGATGTAATATTTCTCAGCTTCCTCTTCTTGTTTTAGCCCATCATAAATACGAGCCAATGAATCATAAATGATATAGAGTGACTTATCATCATATCCCAACTTCTCTTTAAGTGCTAGTCCTAGTTTTGCATATTTAAGAGCCAAATCAAACTCTGTAATACTCTCATATATATTAGCCAAATTTAAATAGCACTTTGAGAGTAAATCATCATTGTCATAATTTTCTAGTAGCTCAAAGGTTTGATTATAGAGTTCAATTGCTTTGTGACTATCTGCAATACTAGCAAACATCTCAGCCATATTGATAAGTATAGATATTTCTAACTGTGGTATATCAATTGTTTGAGCTAAATTAAGAGCTTTAGTATATGCTTTATGAGCGAGTTGATGCATCGCCTTTTCTTCATATAAAAGTGCCATATTTGTATAAGTAGCCACTATCTCTTCAATATTATTATCTTTTTGAAACACCTCCAAAATCTCTTGATAGAGTTTTTGTGCTGTATCAATATTTCCTTTATCTGCTTCAAGTCCTGCCAAAGCATTTTTAATAGAAGCCTCCATAGAAGTATCATTTTGTTCTTTTGCATATTGTATAGCGATTTGATAATCACTAGAAGCCTTCTTATACTCTTTGAGAGATAAAAATATATTTCCTCTACTATAATACAAAAGAGAAGCCAAAGAGATAAGATTATCATCACTATTACAAAGTGCAACACCTCTATTAAAATACTTCAAAGATGTAGAGAATTTAGCTCTATCTTGTTCTACTCTTCCTAGATTTAGATAGCAAATGGTCATATTATAACTATCATCTATCTCTTCAAAATAGTCCAATGCCATTTGAAGATACTCTTTTGCATTATCAAACTTTGCTAGTTTGGTATAGAGTATGCCATAGTTAATATAAAGCTCAAACATCTCATTGACAAATTTTAGTTTCTTAAAAAGTCTCTCTGCCTCATCAAAGGTCTCTTTGGCTTTTTGATACTCCATTGTGTTTTTATATAAAAGCCCCAAACTCATCAAAACATTGGATTTGACTTCATCCATAGTAGAATACTTTAAAGCATTTTGATAATTCTCTAGGGCTTCATCATATCTATTTGTCTTAGAGAGTAAATTCCCTGTATTTAGATAAGCTCTTGATATTTCAAAGTCATCATTCATTTTTTTAGCAGTGTGGGTAGCCATTTTAGCATACTCAATGGCTTTTGGCATATCAGTCAAATGCTTATATACGATAGAGAGACCAAAATATATATCTATCAATATCCCATCATCACGATTATCTAAAAACTCCATAGCTTCATTGAGATACTCTATAGATAAATCAAAATGATTTAACTCCATCCAAGCCAAACCATAACTCCTAAGCAAATCAGCCTTTAAAACACCATCTATCTCATCACTATCAAGATAATCCAACCCAAGCTCCCAAGCAAAGATAGCAAAAACAGTATAACCATCAGTATATATACTATTTGCGATATGATTATAAAGTGTCAATCTCTCACCAAAAGGGACATTTTTTTCTACAACAGTTTTTAGGTTTGTTCTGAATGTTTCATCGGTTGAGGTTTTGATTAGTTGGGGTAGGTTTATTTGTTTGGTCATAATATAGCTTTGATAAATATCTTCATTTATTTGTTAAACTCTTCTAATTCAGAATCGACCGAATTTATATCATGCTTTTTGAAAAGAGCCAAAACATCTTCTCTATCTATATTAAAACTTTCATCAACTATGCCTATAGAGATATTCTTATCTTGATATTGATGAAATAAATTTAAGACGCTCTTCTTGAAGCTATCTTTTACCTCAACTAATTTAGAACCACTTTTTAGAAAATTCTCTTCATATATTTTTATATATTCCTGTATAAACTCAAAAGATTTTTCAAAATTCTTTTCTTCAAAATATAAGTCCGATAATTTTTTATAGCTTGAAGCCTTATCAATGTGCCATTCAGATAAAGATTCTATTCTTAGATTTAAAGCTTTTTCATGTAATTTTATAATTTCAACTGAACTTACTTCTTCAGTTACTTTATACAATACTCCTAAGTTATCATGAGCTTTAGCCAGTAAACTATTTAGATTAGGTAATTCTTTAGAATCCTTATTTAGTTTACCTCGTAAACCTTCCCATATTTGTATAGATTTACACCAAAATAATTTTGATTTATGATATTCTTTTTTTCTGTAAAGGAGTACACCTAAATTATTATAACTTGAACCTATTTCATTTTCAAGTTTACACTTTTTTCTTATTTTTAAAGCTTTAAAATGAAATAGCTGTGCTTCCCTATAATTTTTAAGGAAACTATATATTCCTGCTAAGTTATTAAGTGTTTCAGCTGTATTTTTATTTTCTATTTTTTCTCTTATTTTTAAAGATTTTTCATATAATCTGATGATTTTTTCATCAGGCTCATTTAAATAGTTAAAAGTAAGTCCAAAATTATTGTATATAGTAGCTGTTTTTTGATTTTTGATTTCTTCTTTCTCAATAAATGCCAAGATAGATTTAAAATAAATTAAATTATCTCTGTTGTCCAAAGCTTTTTGAGGATCTGAACTATCTTTTGTTAAATATATACAATAATCTATTTGCTTTTCAATCTCTTCAAATTTAGGTTTATATCTCTCTAAAATATAATCTCGTAAAATTTGATGAAATTTATATCCATCTTTAAATTCAATTAACCAACCGTTGCGAATAAGTTTAATTAAAAAATTATCTAATTTATCTTTATTATCTTTATTATCACAAACTAAAAACTTATACAACTCCTCAAAAGAAATTTCGATAGACGGTAATAAAGCTAACTTTTTTATAAATAATAGTGTTTCTTCATTTTGTAAAACTTGGTCATTCATAGAAAAATTATCCAAAAACTTATGGTAACTTTCAATATCATCTCTTTTTACTACTTGATATTCTTCACTTTCAAATTTTTTTATAATTTCGTTAAGTGATAATCTTCTTTTTAAAGATAATGTTTTTGCTGTCATTTCAATAAATAATGGATGATAATCTAAATACTCTTTTACAATAATATCAATATTATTTATATCATCCGTATCATAATGTTTCAAAAATAAATCTCTAGCATCTCCCTCATTCATCATAGGTAAAGGATAATTTTTAATATTATCTTTAACCTCTCGTGAAGTGAATAAAATTTGAAAACCATTATTTTTAAGTGTCATAAGAGTATTTATTTCATCTTTCTGATTATCCATCTCTTTAACATCATCTATAATAAGAAGCTTTTTTTTATTTTTATCTAAATTATTGAGCTTACTCATTATTTCAGCAAACAAATCATCAATTTTTTCTGATTTTAAATCGAGAGAAGTAGAAAAAGCAGAAGCAAGACTTAGTTTTATATCTTCATTAACCTGCACAAAACCATAATAATCAAACTCATCTTTTTTTTGATTAAGATAATAGGATGCTAATGTACTTTTACCAATACCTCCAATACCATTGAGCAGAAGCAACATAGCGTTTTGATTTAAAAGCTCATCTACTTTTTGTAGCTCATTTTTTCGCCCTACGAAGTCTATATCGTTGGCTAGACCTACTTGTTTGGTTAAGACTCTGGGGATTATATGAGGGGCTTGATGATGGTGTTCATGTCTATCACCTAAAATAATATCACCAGTACCATAATGCTTTGGGTGTATCTCTTTATTTTCCATTTTTATTTACCTTATTATTATTTCCTATTACAATACTACCAGAATTTGAACCACCGATACTAACACTATTGTTATTATGAGTAACTTTATCTCCTGTAATAATATCTCCAGAACCATAATGAATGGATGTAGTAGTAGATGAATTATTTTGTTCATCTGATTGAGACTCTTTTTGAGTTGATACTTGATTTATCTCTATAGTTTTATTCATAATACTTTTTATTTTATGCTTATATAAGTCATCATCTCTATCATCAATTTTACAGATAGTAATATGGTCTTTAGGTAGTGGAATAACTTGATTAGTTGAATGTACAATCGTTGCACTTTCTCTACTGACTACAACTATACTTTTAAAGCCTATTATTTTTTCTATTTTTACCTTTTTGGTTTCATAAAATACATAAGTTTCAATCTTATTATTAATAATCAATTGATTAAAGTTTGTAGTTAAGTTATGGAGGTCTTGTGTATTTTTAGATAATGACTCTAATAGATTACTACTTCTTAATAATACTTTCCCATAATTCAATAGAGTTGCCCATCCTGACCCACTATGAGGAACAGCAAAAAAAACAATAGATTTACACATATCCAATAAGTATTTATAATCTTTACTATTTTGTGCTTTTAATAAAATATTCTTTACTAGCAATCCTCCTAAGCTATGCACTACAAACATATAAGGTTTATCTCCTATACCTTCACTTTTTAATGAACTTAAGAAAAAATCAGCTGTTTCATCGAGTTTCATATCATCTTCATCCCAATTAGTCATATTTGCACCATAAGCTATAGAATAAACTGATACATTATAATCTTTGGCTAACCACTTTTGCCATGATTCATTATTTGAATTTTGCCATGTTGAATACTTGTCACCACCTAAACCATGGATAAAAATGACATCCATTTGAGTATTTTTATCATCTGGGTTAATTGAAAAAATTTTATATCGCTCTTCACTCATATTTTATTCTCCTGTTTCTAGTATTTTATCTTCTTTAACTAAAATATCTATATTTTTTTCAAATAGAGGTAAATCTTTTTTCTCTTCTTTATTTTTGTCTAAAGGTATCCTAATGCTAATACGAAGTAAAAGCACTCCTTTATCTTTTTGTATCTTAGGAGTAATATACCATGACCACTCTGTAAAGTCTTTTTCACCAATAGCTTGTTCTTCATGATTATTATTCATAATATCAAAATCAAAGCTCATCAGTTTTGCAGACATAAAAGAGTATATTTCTAATTTTTCTTCTATTTGTTGATTGTTTTGTGGTAAATTACTTATATCAATACTTTGTTTCGAGATTCGTAAAATTGCTTTTTTTGACTCATTCAATGAAATATTTTTGGGTGCATTAAATAGGATATTACCTATAGGTAGATTAGAGAGTATGTTTTTTAACTTAGACGCATAATCTATATCTTTTGTGTTGATGATTATATCTCCTGAGTTAGAACCACTAATATTTACACTATTAGTATTATGAGTGGTTTTATCTCCTGCAACATTATCGCCAAAGCCTTGATGATTTAACGCTATGTTTTTTAATAAAGCATATAAAAACTCAATATTTTCTTTAGAAATATTTGTATCTTCAATATCAATATTAGCAACTTTATTATAACTATCTATCTCCACTAAAGCCAAATTGAAAATTTTTCTAAAATTATCGCTATGTCTTACTAGAGCAGATAACAGTTCTTTAATAGTCTCAATCATATTACTATCTAATTCTATAGTTTTATCTGCTCTAATTTCATTATTATCATCAAGTTTATTTTGTAAGACTTCTAAAATATAGATAATATCTAATTTCTCAAATATCTCAATCTCTTCGAGTAACTCTTTTTTATCTAACATATTTTTTCCTTAATATGGATTCCCTATTAAAATATAAGCAAACCAATAGAATGGATGTTTATATTCATCTTTTGCTTTTACCTCTTGGATATAGCGTTGAAATGCTTTTGCTTTTGGTTGTTTCTCTTCTATCCAATATTGATAAAAGTTTTTGATATGTACATCATTATCAACGGTTACATTTTTAAAAGTATTAAACAAAGAGAGTATCATTGCTTTTGTACCAGCATAGAAAAGTCCACGAGAGAGACCAATCAACTCATCTCCTGATTCATTCTTATTTTCACCACTTACACAAGCTGAGAAAAATACCAGTTCAAACTCTGAATTTAACTCCTTGATTAAGTCATTAACCGTAATGATACTCTGTTGTAACTCTTGATTTTCTTGTAACTTATTTTCTAATACTTCACCTTTTTTTAGCATTAATTGTTGAGGTATTTTCAAAACAATTCCTGACTCTAGGGCATTAGAAGCAAAAAAACCATGCGTAGAGCAGTGTAAGATATTATATTGTTCATTATTACTAAAAAAGTTTTCTTTTGTGGCTTCGTTATTA
>JADGER010000005.1 GCA_016744315.1 Sulfurovaceae bacterium | reverse complement strand
GTTACAGGAGCAGGAGCTACAACTTCTTCCTCTTCTTCAAAAAGAAGATCATCATCATCCTCAAAAAGTAAATCATCATTTGTTGCTTCAGGTTCTTTAGTTACAGGAGTAGGAGCTACAACTTCTTCCTCTTCTTCAAAAAGAAGATCATCATCCTCTTCAAAAAGTAAATCATCATTTGTTGCTTCAGGTTCTTTAGTTACAGGAGCAGGAGCTACAACTTCTTCCTCTTCTTCAAAAAGAAGATCATCATCATCCTCAAAAAGTAAATCATCATTTGTTGCTTCAGGTTCTTTAATCGCAGGAGCAGGAACTACAACTTCTTCCTCTTCGTCAAAAAGGAGATCATCATCATCAAAAAGTAAATCATCATTTGTTGCTTCAGGTTCTTTAGTTGCAGGAGCAGGAGCTAGAATTTCTTCCTCTTTCTTCTCTTCTTCCTCAAAAAGAAGATCATCATCTTCAAAAAGTAAATCATCATTGATTGTTTCAGGTGCTTTACTTACAGGAGCAGGGGTTATAATTTTTTCTTCCTTCATGAGAAGATTTTCAACCTCTTCAAAAAGTAAATCATCATTTGTTACTTCTGGTTCTTTTGTAATAATTGTTTGTTTTTCTTGTATACTTTCTTCATCCGTATGGTCTTTTATATCTAAAGGAGTTATTTGTTCAAGGAGAGTATCTAAGTTACTTTTATGAGTTTCTTCTTTGTATATAGACTTTTTTGCTACTATATTCTCACCTATAGTCATAGTATCTTGCTTTGGATGAGTGTTTTCTTGGTTTACTTTTATAAGTGTAGCTTTGCCAATAAGAGTCATAAGTTGGTAAGTTTCTGTATTGAGGCTTATATCTTGTTGTGAAGTTTTAACCTTGAGTTTATCATATTCTAAATTAGTATCTAATATAATCTTTTTTTGGTTTAGCCCTAGAAATAAATCTTGTATAGTATCCATACCTAATAAATTCAAAAATTCATCATCCGCTGCTATAACCTGTTTATCTATATTAATAATATAATACATATTTGCTTTTACTCCTTCAAGTATAATTTTTTATCTATAATTCTTTATTTGAATTTTATGGTAAGTTATAATTTTCTTTTGCTTCTTCTATTTCTAGTTTAGTAGCCTGTCTTCTTGCTGCACTATAGCCTGTAATAGTATCATTTTTGACGATAGGGGAGACAAAACTATGTACCCAATAATATTTTCCATCTTTTCGCAGATTCTTAACTATACCTGTCCAATCTTGACCTTTCTTGATAGTATCCCATAGTTGTTTAAATGCAGCCTTTGGCATATCTGGATGCCTAATGATATTATGATTTTTACCTTTAAGCTCTTTTTTGTCATATCCTGCGACTTCACAAAACTTTCGATTTGCATAAGTAATAATACCTTTGAGGTCAGTTTCACTCATAATCACACCATCTACAAAAGCATACTCTTCATCAAGAGGTGTAATTTTTTCCATTTAAATTCCTTTTTTTATCAAAATATTAACTTGATAATCATTTATAGATTATATTAAGACAATGATATACTATACTTTATAATAAGAAGACTAAAAGAAGATTTAAAAATTGATTTTTTTTTCTTAAACGGACAATAAATGCGTGTTTATTGAACATTAGTTAATTATTACTTTTTATTATACTAGAAAGCCTCTTTCCAATTATATTTGAAATATCATCGACAGACGCTTCATCTATCGCTTGAAAAGAGCCAAAATAGTCTATTAATTTCTTAACAGTAGCTTTTCCAATGCCTTTTTTGTTGAGTAATGATATTTGTGTATCTTCACGGCGTTTTTTGTTTTGGTGATAGGTTATAGCAAAACGGTGGGATTCATCTCTTTGCCGTTGTATCCAATGGAGCCTTTTATCATTTGCTTGAAGTTGAATAAGACCATTATTACAATAGACTAAATCTTTAGCAGATCCTTTCGCTCTATGAGCTTTGGCATCTAGTTTTTCTTTGGCTATGGCAATAACATCTAAGTTTACTTTTGCTTCTTTTAAAAGTTTTTTTGCTAGATTTAGATTTGCTTGTCCCCCATCAAGTATCCATAAATCTGGAATAGGAGTTTGTTTAAAGTCTGCTATACGGCGAGTGAGCATTTCTCTCATTTGTCCTACTTCATCTGGCTGATGGAGTTCGTAGCGACGATAGCTTTGTTTATCCCATTTTTCTTCGTCCCATACTACCATCGCTCCCACAGTTGCAACACCCATAAGATGAGAATTATCAAAACTTTCAATACGATAGGGTATTTTGGAGAGGTCAAAAAGATCTGCGATATACTGTTCTTGATAGTTATGGCTCGTTTGTTTTCGTAAAAGTTCATGGGCATTTTGCAAGGCTAGGGTTATGAGTTTTGCTTTTGCACCTCTCTGTGGCGTACTTATACTCATTTTTCGTCCAAAGCGATTAGAAAGACTAAAGGCTATATTTTTGCTCTCTTCAAAGGAGTGAGCTGTAAGAATAGTTTGCGTAGTATGAGGTGAGTCAATAGAATAAAATTCTAATAATGCTTGTCTATAGGCTTCATTTTCATCATAGATATGAGTATGACGAAAATAATTAAAAGAAGAAGAAATAATCTTTCCTTTACGCATAAATAGCTTTACTACCACACCTCTTTCATCTCCATTGAGTATAGCAAAAATATCAAGGTTTGTATCTTCAGCTAAGTCTGTGGTTGTAGTGAGTGAAAGTCCTTCTATAGTTGTTATCATATCACGCATTTTTCCTGCATCTTCATAGCGTTCTTGCTCAGCTAATACAAACATTCTTTTTTCTAGTGCTGAGGTAAGTTTTTTGCGTTTTGTTATAGCCTGTTTTACTTCTTGGATAATCTTTTTGTACTCTTGTGTTGTTATCTTCCCTTCACAGGGTGCGTAACATTTTTTTATTTGATAAAAAAGACAGGCTTCTTTACCTTTGAGGCAACTTTTCTTTTGTACTAAAGGATATATTTCATAAATAGCATCTATAAGGGCTTTGCCACCTGAAGGGAATGGTCCATAATAGCTAATATTTTTGCCTTTAATTACTTTCCGTGTTAGTTCAAATCTTGGAAAATCTTCTGCTTCATCAATATAAATGTATGGATAGGTTTTATCATCTCTTAATAATATATTATATTTTGGAGCTAGTTGCTTAATAAGTGAATTTTCAAGAATAAGGGCATCTTCTTCACTTGCTACTACAATATATTCTATTGAAATAGCTTGTGTAAGCATTGTAAGAATTCGTAAAGAGAGCGTTGGGTTAGGTTTAAACTCAGGTTGGAAACGAAAGTAACTCCGTATACGGTTTTTAAGATTTTTTGCCTTCCCGATATATAGAATTCTTCCTTTATGATCAAAATATTGGTATACCCCTGAAGTAGTAGGTAATTGCAAAATTGTATCTAAGAGTGCTTGTTTCATTATTTTAGTTTCTATTTTCCATAATTGTTTCTTTGATTTGTTTAAATTTATCTATAAGTTGTGTATCATCTGAATGAATTTTAAATTCACCTGATGAGAGTTCTCTATATTTAGGATCTGTAGGTTTTGTGGCTTTAGGTGTTGAATTATGGAACTTAGAATTAAATATTATAACGCTATTGGCAGAAAGTTGTTTACAGTCAGGATTGTGAGTTCCCATCATGTTTAATAAACTCTTTAATAAATCTTTATTATAATTTAGTTCCATTTTGTAGCCAGGGTGAGAGAGTGCTACAAAAAGTGTATTATTATCAATATAGACAAAAGCAATAGCCTTTTTAAACTTAGTTGGTAAAATCTGGATAAACTTCTGATAGCATGTATGCTTAAGAAGAAATTTAAACTGAGGTTGGTGTGTAAGATGAGACAAAATAGAAGAAACTTTTTCCATAAAATAATTATAGCATCTATTTGCTGTATAGTTTTAGTAGGATGTGGACATAAAACAGCTCCTATATATGTTGAGAATAGTTCTGATCAAGTAAAGATAAGGTAAATATTTGGAAAAATATGATGTACTTATTATTGGTGCAGGTGTAGCAGGTCTTTATGCAGCTATGAATCTGCCCTCTAGTAAAAAAGTCTTGGTTGTTTGTAAAGATGTTCCTTGGGAATGTAATTCCTTTTATGCTCAAGGTGGTATGGTTACAGCACTTGATGAAGCAGATATTCCTCTGCATGTTCAAGACACAATGATTGCAGGTTCTTTTCATAATGATCCTAAAGCTGTAGAGATTATGAGTCGTACAAGCATAGAGACAACAGATAATATTATCTCTATGGGAATGGAGTTTGATAAAGATAGTGCAGGGAATATCCTTTATACCAAAGAGGCTGCTCACTCTTCACCGCGTATTATCCATGCAGGTGGTGATGCTACAGGACGGTATATGCACTATTTTATGATGGTACAAAACAAGCATAGACTCCAAAGAAATACGCTTGTGTATGATTTACTTATTCAAAATGGTAGATGTTATGGGGTGAAAGCTACAGTAAACTACAAACCTACCACTATTTTGGCAGATAATGTGATTATTGCTTCTGGTGGTGTAGGCTCACTTTATCAGTTTAATACAAACTCACGAACAATTAGTGCGGATATTCATGGAATCTGTGTAGAAAAAGGAATAGCATTAGCTGATATGGAAATGATGCAATTTCATCCAACAGTATTTGTTAAAACACCCTATGCAAGAAAATTACTTCTCACAGAAGCACTGCGTGGTGAAGGTGCCCATATTGTGAATAAGCAAGGGGAACGATTTTTGTTTGATTATGACCCTAGAGGTGAATTAGCAAGTCGTGATATTGTATCAAGAGCAATTTTTGATTATAAACGAAAGCATAAAGGCGAAGAAGTATATTTGGATTTTTCTATGTTTGATGAAAAAATATTCCAACAAAGATTTCCTAATATTACACAAACTTTTGAAGCTCTTGGCTATTATTTTCCACAAGATAAAGTTCCTATTTCTCCAGCATTTCATTATGCTGTAGGAGGTATCAAAAGTGATACTTATGGAAGAATAGAAGGTATGCAAGGACTTTTTGTTATAGGTGAAGCAGCTTCTACAGGTGTACATGGAGCCAACCGTTTGGCATCTAATTCTCTACTTGAGGGAGTTGTTTTTGCAAAACGAACTGTAGATTTTATTTTAAATCAAACAGAGCAGGTCTATAAAGTACCAAATTTTGATAAAGATTACGGTAATATACTCCACAAAGAAAATGATAAAAGTTATAAGCAGAGATTACGGAAAATAATGTGGGATGATATTGGTATTATTCGTACCAAAGAGGGACTTCATGAGGCAAAAAATCTTATCTATGATATGAAAAATAGAGAGATTGGACGACTTTTGGAACTTCGTTTGAATACAGCAAGTGCTATCGTAGAGGCAGCATTAGCTAGATCAGACTCTTTGGGTACACATTATATAGAGTAAAATTTGTCTTATGAAGTAGACAACAAAACACAATAAAAAGGATGGTTTTAGAATGCATGGATTAGATTTAACAATGACTTGGGTGGGTCTTGCCTCTCTGGTTATATTTGTAGTAGCATATTACTTTATAGCAATGGAAGATAAGTACCATATTAATAAAGCCAAACCAGCACTTTTTGCAGGTACGCTTATTTTTATGCTTATAGGTTTCTTTATTGCTGTTACATATCCCGCAATAGATGGTGTTGCCTCAGCAGAACAGACGCATCTTCATCATGAAATAGAGATACTTATTATTGAAATTGCAGGTATCTTCTTCTTCTTATTTGTCGCAATGACATATATAGAAGCAATGATAGACCGTCAGGTATTTTCTGCTCTAAGATATAATCTTGTTTCTAAAGGCTATGATTATAAAAAGCTTTTTTGGATAACAGGTTTATTAGCCTTTTTTATCTCTCCTATAGCAGATAATTTAACAACAGCTCTTATTTTGTCAACAGTACTTATTACTATTGATAAGACAAATAAAGCTTTTATTGTTCCTTCAGCAGTTAATATAGTAGTTGCAGCAAATGCAGGTGGTGCTTGGAGTCCATTTGGAGATATTACAACGCTTATGGTATGGGTTGATGGTAAAGGATCTTTTGTTGATTTTCTTTATCTCTTTCCTGCATCTTTTTTAGGTTGGATTGTAACAGCATTCTTTCTTAGTCGTTTTATCCCTGAGGGGAATCCACCATTTGCAGATAATGAAGAAAAAGTTGCTATAGCTCCTGGTGGTAAAGTAATTATGGGTCTCTTTGGATTTACTATCTTTTCAGCAGTAATGTCTCATCAAGTCCTTCATCTTCCAGCTATGTGGGGTATGATGTTTGGTTTAGCAATACTTAAGCTCTATGTGTATCAAATGAGTAAAAAGACTCGATATGATAATGAAGGCGTAGAGTGTCCTGAAGTAAATGTATTTTCTTTTATATCAAAGATAGAAAATGATACTTTACTCTTCTTCTTTGGTATCCTTGCTGCTGTTGGTGGGCTTCATTTCCTTGGATTCTTGGAGTACTTTACAGCACTTTATAGTCAATTTGGTGCAACAACTGTAAATATTGGAGTTGGATTCTTATCAGCTATTGTAGATAATGTTCCTGTAATGTCGGCAGTTCTTAAATCTAGTCCTGATATGGGTGTTGATGCTCATTCACAATGGATGCTTGTAACACTTACAGCAGGTGTTGGTGGATCACTTATCTCATTTGGTTCAGCAGCAGGTGTTGGTGTTATGGGTAAACTCCATGGTATTTATACCTTTGGGGCACATATGAAATTGGCATGGACTGTTTTGATTGGATACATAGTATCTGTAGCAATTTGGTATGTACAATTTCAAATATTAGGAATTTATTAGGAGTATGGTGGGAATATCCCACCAATTCATAGAGTATTTTAGCCCTTAACTCTATGATTTCTCTGCTCTTCTTGGGCTTTATAAAGCTTTGCACACCCTATAGATAACTCTCTTACTTTCAATATATAATTTTGTCTCTGAGCTTGAGATATAGCCTTTCGAGCATCCAATACATTAAACGCATGAGAAGCCATCATACACTGGTCATACGCAGGAAGTGGTAATTCATTTTCTATACAAAGCTTACACTCATTAGAAGCATCTTCAAAGTCTTTTAAAAGTTTCTCCACAGTAGCTACCTCAAAGTGATATTTACTAAACTCATACTCACTCTCTTTGTGTACATCTGCATAAGTTGTCACTTTGCCATTATGCTCATTCCACACAATATCAAAGACACTCTCCACACCTTGAAGATACATCGCCAATCTCTCTGTACCATAAGTAATCTCCACAGCTACAGGGTCACAAGCAATACCTCCAACTTGTTGAAAATATGTAAATTGAGTCACTTCCATTCCATCAAGCCAAACTTCCCAACCAAGTCCCCAAGCACCAAGTGTTGGAGATTCCCAGTTATCTTCTACAAAACGAATATCGTGTTCTTGAAGATTAAGACCCAAATATTCTAAAGATTTCAAATAAAGCTCTTGAATATTATCAGGACTTGGTTTGATAAGAGCCTGAAATTGATAATACGCTCCTAATCTATTAGGATTTTCCCCATATCGTCCATCTGTTGGTCTTCTAGATGGAGCCACATAAGCAGTACTCCAAGGCTTAGCATCAAGAGAGCGTAAAAGTGTAGCAGGATGAAAAGTCCCTGCCCCTGCTGGAATATCATACGGTTGTACGATATTACAGCCTTGGTCTGCCCAGTATTGTTGTAGTTTTAGTAGTATTTGACTGAATGTTAGCATTTTAATTCCTTAAAGTTATTTTTATAAAAATTTACATCTTTTGTAATTATATGACTATAAAAATTATTATATTCATTTTTATTTGCATCCTCTAAAGTACAACAAGCTTTATTTCCAATACCTTGTTTATACCTTTGAGAATGTTTATGTTCTCCTTGATTTTTATATACTAAACAAATAATAAAATTATAGTCATTTATATTTTGAATGGTATTCGTAAAAAAATCTATTGCAAAAGTAAACTTTTCTCTTAAATCTTCGCAATCTATAGCACAAGGGTCTTGATTCTTAAACTCAACTATATACAAACTTTTATCTCGTATATATATAGCATCAGGAGATTTACTATCTTTATTTATCTTATCTTTAATATCATCAAAATCAAAAACCTCCAGTTTATCATCATTGCATAAATAATAATTTGTACTCGTATTTCTATCATCTAAACTTGTTGTTTTCAATGTAGATTTACAATCAAGATAATCAGTATAAAGAATAGACTCTAAATTATATTTATATCCCATTTAAAATATCACTATCCATTTTATCAAATTCATCAAAAGGCTCTGAAAGTTTTTCATATATTTCTTGAAGTTTATTTTTATCTTCTATATATCCGTTTTCTGCCAAATAAAAATTAGTTTTATGTTGTAATTTTTCTTTATCACTATGTCGTTTTAAAGCCTCTATCATATAAGGACTATGAGAAGTAACCAAAACATTAATATTATTTTCAACTAATTTAACAATAATTTCAGCATATTTCAATTGCCACTTTGGGTGTAAATGTACTTCTGGTTCATCTAAAATTAATAAAAAGTCTTTATTTATAATAGCATTTTGCAAAAGTAATTGAATGACACCAAATGCTTTCATTCCTGTAGCTGTATTAAGACTGGGAAAAGATTTACCGTCTTTTGAAATATATTGAAAATCTCTCTCTTTTCTATTATATTTAAACTCTCCATCTATGATTGAATATATATTTTCCAATATTTTTTGAATATTTTCACTCTCATCAAACAAATCAGCTATATCAGTTGAGAGCTTTATTTTGGTATCTAAATCTTTAATATGTAAAGGTACATCAGGTCTGCTCATTGAACGCATTCTATCATCAAGGTTAGACTCTTCAAAATATGTTTTTGAAGAGTCTATTGCTTTGGCTAATTGAATAACAATAGGTGTTTCAATAAAGGTAGCATCAGAAAAAGATAATTCATCTAAAAGATTGAAATTTTGAACTTTATCATTTAATAGTTCTATATCTAATACTTTATTTTTTCCCTCAATAATTTTAATTGATGTCATTTCACCTAAATCATTTTGAGTAGATATTTGACCTTTAAATTCAGATACCAATGCTTTTTTAAAGGCTCTTTCTTGTGCCTCTTCTATATTAGAATCTTCTAATAGTAGATTTTTTATCTCTTGTAGATTTTTTTCTATCTTTGATAAAGAGCTATCCTTGATAAATGCTAATCTTTCATCAATAGCAACTTCTCCATTTCGCCTAATATCTCTACTAAAAGAATGTGAAGAAAAAAGTTGTTGATATTCTCTATTTTCAGAAAAATCAACCTCTTCTCTTACTGCAAAATAGTTTTCTCTTACTAACGAGATAATTCTATCTTCTTTTTTCTCTTCTAAATCTTCATTATAACGACTACTAGATTTAATAATAGCAAAAAGTAATTTACCAACCGTGCTTTTACCTGTACTATTCTCTCCAGCAATCACAGTCAAGCCATCTATCTTGACATTGGCTTCTTTTATCATTCCTATGTTTTTTAGTTGAATTTGCATCTTAAAATACCTTTATTATTTGGCTCATGAGTTGTCCTCTAAAAATTTATTTCTATAAGCTTGACTTTCTATCGTTTTTATATTTTCTAGTAAAAAATTATATTTGCTAAACCTATGCTTTAAATGGTTATTGATAGTTCGTTTGGCACTACTATTTTTATAAACATAAAAAAATGATTTTTTCATCTTCATAAATTCATCAAAACTATATCCATTTTCTTGTAAAAAAGTTCCTAAAAGTAATATAGAATCAGGAATTTTTATTTTGATACTACATTCTTTGTCTTTGAACCATATTTTTATATCATCTAAATCATTCATATCTTTAAATTCTACAAAAATAATATGATTTTCATTCTTATTAATTAATAAAGAATCTATACTAGATAAGCTATTCATACCTTTTGTCACATTGCAACAATTAGAAGGTTTTTTAAATTTATCAAAATTAATATAAAATTTTCCATTATCTTCACAAATATTATCACTTACTTGTGATAATGTTTCTAAAAACTTATCTTGATTGAAATAATCATAAAGATATTTTACCATTTAAAATTATCCAAAGATTGTTCTTCTAAAGTCTCAATAGCTTCTGCTAATGTTTCATAAATAGGTTCTAAATTATCACTTACATCTAAAAAAATAGAATAGTCATCTTCTTTTTTTGCTAAATAAAAATTTCTATTTATGTCTTCTTTTTTTGCATAAAGTTCTAAAGCCTCTATCATATAAGGACTATGAGAATTAACAACAACTTTAACCCCATTTTTTACAAGATTGACTATAATCTTAGCCATTTCTAACTGCCATTTTGGGTGAAGATGTACTTCTGGTTCGTCTAAGATAAGTAAGCTATAACTATTTAAGTGATTATTATTAAGTAAAACTTGTAAGATTCCAAAATACTTAATTCCTGTTGCAATATCTATTAAGTCAAGTTTCTGACCCTCACGATGAAATCTAAAAATTCCATCATCACCTTTTTTGAATTCACCATTTATAAGAGATTTAATACCCTCTATATGTTTATCTGTCCAATCTTCTAAAAATTTATTTTTAGTGACAAGATCAAAATATAAAGTTTTCATTAAGAAAGGATAGGGAATATCTATATCTTTACCAACCATTTTTAGATGTGATTGAATATCAGAAGAAGCTCTAAATAAATATTGTAAATTCCAAACTAAAGGAGTCTCTATAAATAAAGTTGAAGCTATTTTAATATCTTTTTTATATATAGTATCTTCTATCATTTTATCTTTATAGACAAAAGTTTTATCATTATCTAAGAGTTTAATAGAAGATATTTCATTAAAAGATTGTTTTGAAAATATATTGTTTTTAATCGTTTTTCCATAACTATTTACTCTACCTAAATTTACAATATCACTCGTTTCGTATATCTCTTTAGTTGTTTTTTCTTCTATACTCATACTATTAATGATAAGATAAAGAGCCTTAGACAAAGTACTCTTCCCAGTATCATTCTCACCAGCAATCACAGTCAAACCATCTATTTTTACAGAAGCCTCTTTTATCATTCCTATATTTTTTAACTCTAATTGCATTAACAGCCTTCTTCTAATTTTCGTTTGAGTGTTTGACACTCTATAAAGATTGTTTTTTTATAAAGTGCTAATAATCTATTTATCAAACCATCTATCGGTGTACCACTATTGCAATAGAGATAAAATGCACTCATATTAGCCGTTTTTTGATTATTAAATCTTTTATTTAAAATATCAGTAGTATTACTTGCTTTTTTGGCTGATGTATTTGTCATATTTATAATAGTATCTGATAGAATTCTTCTTTTGACTTCTATATTCATAGGCTGAATGAGTTCTATTACTTCACTTATTTTTAGATATATACTCTCTTCATTAGTATATTTATAATCATCAAGTTTTAAATTTAATTCTCTACAGCAGTTATCTAAAAATGATAGTGTAATACTCTTCTCTTCCACTAACATATATTTATCTTCACACTCTATCACTTTATCACAAGTAGAATCTTTATCTAAATCATCCATCTCAATAATATTATAAGGTGATAGATGCGTATCACAACATTTCTCTTTGATAGATTTTATAGGTATTGCCACAAAATATCCTCAAAGGTATCCATTAACTCTTTTTGTAAAATATTCCAATTATCATCATCCAAAATATGATTGGTCACAACGCCATCTTTTTCATCCAAAACATTAAATGAAATCCTATCTCTAAACTTTTGTTTTTTAGAAATAGCATTGAGATAATCAGCCATATAAGGACTATGCGTAGAAAATACTATCTTCACTCCTGCATTCATAAGCTCCACAAACAAATCTACCATTTTGAGTTGCCACTCAGGATGAAGATGAACTTCAGGCTCTTCCCAATAGAGTACAGAACCTTTTTTTAATGCTTTATTTGTAACTAGATATTGAAGTAACCCTATGCTTTTTGTGCCTGATGAGGCGTTAAGAATGTCATAATTTTGACCACCCTCTTTATTAAAGATAAAAGAATCTCCACTACTTTCTATATCTCCACCAATAATAGCTTTTGATTTTTGAGTAAAATCTTTAATAAACTTATCTTGTTCTTCATCTGTAAAAGAGTAATCAGTATCTAATATATTTAACAAAGATTCTATATGATAAGGAGTTTTTCCTTGTATTCTATTCATAAACGATTTAAATTCTAGGATTAAAGGAGTTTCAACAAAAATGGTATTTTCAATATATTTAGGCTGATCTTTTTTGGAATCAACAGTTATAAAATCTTGCATTACTTCTATTTTAATGTTTATATTAGAAAATTTAAAATAAGAAGAAATTTGATTTATATTTGAGAATATTGAGGTGAGTAAGTTATACCAAGTTAAATTATAGCTTGAATCTTTGCTTATAATTTTTTTAGCTTCATCAATAGCATACATAAATTTCATTACATAACTCTTGCCAGTACTAGGTTTACCAGCTAATACAGTTATATCGTTAAAAGCTATTTGCGTATCTTTTAACTTTGCGAAGTTTTGAAATCGTGCTATTTCTGCTGACATGTTTTTACCCTTTATATCCCCAAAGCCCTATCTATTTTGACTTTGTCAAAACCACATATCCATAGTGAGCCTACTTTGACTACGGGGACACCACGGCAACCCTGTGCGGCACAATCGTTGGCTGATTTGATGTCTTTGGTGACATCTATAGTGCGGAACTTAATATCATTTTTTCTAAAATGGTTTTTGGCTCTTGTACACCAAATACATGATGGAGAGCTATAGAGAGTTACTGATTTTTGTTTTTTTTCTTCCATTATTTTTCCCTAATGTAGGGTGGGAGCATCCCACCATTGTGATGTTAGAGTATTACTTCTATCTCACTAGAGTCTATTTCAACTTTTTTCGCTTTAGCAATTCTATCTTCTTGAAGTTTGATTCTAATTTCATCATCTCCTAATGCCATAATCTGAATAGCAAGATATGCAGAATTGATAGCACCTGCTTTGCCAATAGCCACAGTAGCCACAGGCATACCAGCAGGCATCATTACTGTACTCAAAAGTGCATCTTCTCCACGGAGTTCACCACTTGCCATAGGTACACCAATAACTGGTTTAATTGTAGTTCCTGCTAATGCTCCTGCTAAGTGAGCTGCCATACCTGCTGCTGCAATGAAAACTTGCGCACCTTTAGCTTCTGCTTGTGCTATATATGTTTTGGTTCTCTCTGGACTTCTATGAGCAGAAGAGATAAGGAGTTCATAAGCTACACCAAATTTTTCTAGTGTAGTAGCACACTCTTTCATTACTGCATAGTCACTTTTACTGCCGATAATTATTGATACAAATTTCATTTTTTTCCTTTTTTTATTGATATTGGGTGAACTTTATGCGTCTAAACCCTTTTTTTCTAACGCTTCGTTTATGCCTCTACGCAAAATAGTATAACTAGGTAAAGTAGTAGGGAGGATAATATCGTTAAGATCTCCACTATGGATACATTCAAATATCTTTCCGCTAGTAGCTTCTAGTTTTTTGAATGTTAGCCAGTAGCCACCGTCTTTTTGTTCTATGGTTCCATACTCATTATCTACTAGTTCTACTGTAGCACCTACAGGGAGGACTATTTCTACACTATCACCTAGACAAGTTTTGTCTTTACATTTCCAAGTTTTACCATCTTCACTTACAAGTGCTGCTACTTGGTGTGTGCCATTTTGGATAGTGAAGCCGTGAGATTGAGTATCATTTTTCTCAAATGGTCGAGAGATGAGGTACGCATCGGTAAAACCTCTATTTTGTGTAGTTCCTAATTCTGATTGGTATCGTGATTCATCAAAATCATTTGCATAGAAGTCATCTATAGCATGTCTATAAGCTTTTGTAACAACTCCTGCGTAATATGGGGATTTGGTTCGTCCTTCTATTTTGAGAGAGTCTATTACGCCAGATGCTAGTATTTTATCTACATGTGAAGCCATATTCATATCTTTGGCATTCATAATATATGTACCTATTTCACTCTCTTCTTCTAGGCGAAAAGTAGTGTTTGTTTCTGGGTTATGTGCATATATTTCATAAGGAAATCTGCAATCATTTGCACAACTTCCACGGTTGGGAACGCGTCCTTTTTGTAAAGCAGATACAAGACAGCGACCACTATAAGCAAAACACATAGAACCATGGACAAATATTTCTAATTCAAGGTCAGGTATCACAGATTTAATCGCTTCACAATCTTTGAGGCTAATCTCTCGTGCCGCGATGATGCGTGTTACACCCATATCGTAATAAACTTCTGCGTCAAGTGCATTCATAACATTCGCTTGTGTCGAGAGGTGCAGAGGAATATTAGGAGCAATGCGTGAAGCCATTTTGACAACTCCAGGGCTAGAAATAATAAGTGCGTCAGGTTTGAGTTCTGCCATTTTGGCTATATGGTTTTCATAAAGTTTAAGCTGTGAGTTAAAAGGGAAACTATTGATAGTACAGTAGACCTTTTTCCCCAAGGAGTGAGCATATTCTATACCTTCTGCATACGATTCTAAATCAAATTCTTTACCAGAACGAATACGCAATGAAAAAGTACTAGTACCACCATAGACGGCATCGGCACCATAGGCTAATGCTATTTTGAGTTTTTCTAAGTTTCCTGCGGGTGCAAGTAGTTCTGCCTTATGCATGATAGCCTTTACTTTTTTGCATTATTTTACTGTAATAGTGGTAAGAGATAGATTACCTAAAGGAGGCTAGTTATTGATTTTTTGTATTTTAAAAATCTCTGTTTTTAGGTAAGTTTCTTTTTTTTCAATACCTAAGAGTTTCTTTTTTGTAAGGTCTGGATATGTGCCTCCTATCCCTTTGCCATTATCACCATGACATCCACCACATACACTAGTATAGAACATCTGAGCATCTCTAGGATAAGATTTTTCACAGCTTTTTCCTGACATTTCTATTACAAAACAGGCTATCTTGGGGGCATCTTCAGGAGAAACAAATCCACCTTCCATTACTCCTCCTTTAAATCCTAAATTATAAGAACCTTTATTAATAACATCAATAATATATGCTTTGAGATAAGAGACTTTATCTAATTCTTGAAGTTCATTTTTTAGTATATCTAATCTATTGTTTTTTGGGATTGTAGTATGCTCAGAGGCAATATTTTTTATTACTTTTTTATTACTTCTATTTTGACTATTATAGAATCCATAGACAATGATAATGATAGTGAGAGAAATAATAATTTTATACATAAATACAGTTTATAATAATTATAATAAAATACAAGTAAAAAATAGACTAAAAGATAGATTATCTATCAAACCACCATAAAAAAGCAAACATTAACCCTGTTGATTTGGCAATATTTTCATTATAGATAAACTCTTTAGCTTCTGCTGTAGGGATTGCAACAACTTCTATAAGTTCTCCATCAATCCCACCACCTTCAGAGACTTTCATACTCTCATCTACTTGGGCATAATAGAGTACTTGATTGCTCCCTGCAAATCCAACAGAGGTATAAAAAGAGGTAATTTTACTGATATTTTCTAGTGGGACTTTATAGCCACACTCTTCTTCTATCTCTTCTTGTGCAATCTCTTGAAGGCTAAGATCTTTATCTACTATACCTGCACAAAGCTCTAAAGTTATTCCATTTTTATTAGAGTTATAAACAGCAGGTCGAAACTGTTCAACGAGTATAAAGCTATCTTTTTGTGTATGGTAGAGTAATATGGCTACACTATCATGTGCTTTGATAAGTTCCCAACTTTTTTCTATTTCATTTTGTTTGTATCTTGCTAAATAGCTATAGATAAAGTTAGGATTTGTTAAGGGTTGTAGTCTAAAGTCTGTGATTTCATTTTTCATATTTTTACTTTTTCTTATACTAACATAAGTGTGGCTAAGCCCAAAAAGGCAAAAAAGCCTAAAACATCAGTGACTGTAGTGAGTAATACAGAGCTTGCTACAGCAGGGTCTATACCTATATTTTTGAGCATAAGTGGTATAACTGCACCAAAAAAGCCCGCGGCTAGGAGATTTATAATCATAGAGAGGGCAATAACTATACCAAGCTGTGAACTATCAAACCATATAAAAGCTATTATGCCTATTAAAAAAGCAAATATAAGTCCATTGAGGAGTGATACAATAATTTCTTGACGAATGGATTCTTTGGCATCTATCCAATTCATTTCACCAAGAGCTATTTGACGCACCATAATTGTAAGTGATTGCATACCAGCATTCCCACCCATTGACGCAACTATAGGCATTAATATAGCAAGTGCTACAAATTTTTGGAGTGTTTCATCAAAAAGAGCAATAACTAAAGATGCTAATATTGCAGTAATAAGATTAACTCCCAACCAAGTACCTCTTTTTTTGGTGATAGAGAAGATATTTTTATCTTCTTCGGTCTCATCATCTACACCAGCCATTTTATAGATTTGATCTGTTGCACGCTCTTCTATAATATCGTAGACATCATCAGAAGTAATTCGCCCTACTAATTTGCCTTGATTATCAATTACAGGAAGAACAACTAAGTCATAATCTTCAAATATTTTAATAACTTCATCAATACTATCACCTGCTTTGACTGTTTGTATCATTTTGTGAGTTTTATCAAAATAGTCTCTAAAAGAATACTCAAAGTTATAAGTGATAAGGTCTTCTAGTTGTATAGCACCAATAAGAATACCAAACTTATCAACAATAAATACTTGATGGACATTATTTAGATTATCTTTATCTTTCATCTCTTTAAGACGAGTAATAGCATTGGTGATATTTTCATAGAGTCTTGCAGAAAAAAGCTCTGTTTGCATCCATGCACCTGCTTCATCATCTTCGTATCTTTTGAGTCGTTCTATATCTTCTATATCATCATCATCTAGGCTAGATAATATCTCTCTTTCTTTTTCTTTGTCTATATCTTCTATATCTTGTAAGAGGTCTGTAGCATCATCGGAGTCTAGTTCATCTACTATCTCTACAAGTTGTAAAACAGAGAGTTCTGAGATAGCTTCATCTTTGATATTTTCAGGAAGTTCTAGGAGAACTTCCCCAAGATGTTCTTCAGGGATAGATCGGATATAATCCAAAAATTTCTCTGAGCCATCTTGATTATAGACTTCTTTAAGAATTTTTGCAATCTCATATTCATGATATTCTGCAAAGCCCTCAGGTTGAAGGATTAGTGCATCTAATAGTGCTTTTGATTCTTCTAAATGTATGGTCTCATAGCCCATATTTATCCTTTACTAGCCTTTTTTATATCATCAAAATACATAAGATTTTCTTTTGTCCCTTGCCAATTAAATAGCTTTGGAGGATTTTCTACTATCTCTAATAGACGCTTTTTATTTTCTATAGCCCCTTTGATAGGTACCTTTTTTTTCTTGATAATATCAACTACTTTTGTTATAATTTTTATTCGTTTATTATATCTTTTATGTATCATTCGTAAAGGATTGACAGCTCTATTTTTTTTGTATAGACCAAAATGTAGGTGTGGTCCTGTACTTCTACCAGAGCTTCCTACATAGCCTATTATCTGTCCCTTTTTGACATGAGTACCTTTTTTGACACGAATACGGCTTTGATGTGCATACAAAGAGATATAACCATTTGAATGTTTTATTTTTACAACTCTTCCATAGCCACCCATCCATCCAGAGTAGATAATTTTTCCACTAGCAACAGCAAGTAAGGGTGTTCCTCTTTTGGCTGCAAAGTCTACACCTAGATGAGGTCTATATCGTTTGAGTATAGGATGCCATCTTTTATAACTAAAGCGAGAAGATATACGAATATGACGAAGAGGCATACCAAAACTACTACCTTTTACTTTGACTTCTTGTTTTACTTTTTTCTTCCCTTTTGTTACATACGAGACATTTTTATAGGTTTTGGTATATCCTACACCCTCTTCATCTACAAAAATAAACTTTTTTTTGCCTGCGGTTTCTATCATTGCTACTAATACTTCAGGATCTAAAAAAGGTTTGCCTAGACGCTCTCTTTGTTTGTATATAAGAGCTAAAGTATCACCTTTATGAAGTTTACGAAAGTTGACACTTTTTTTAAAGAGATGATTGACTTGAGTAGCCAAAGGAATATAATGAATATTATTAACAATATCAGAGTAAGGACTAACAGTGATAGGCATTACCACATCATGTTCTCGTATACCATATATGATAGGTATAATATCAAAAACATACCTATCATGTTCTTCATCTTTGAAGACTTGTATTTGCATCTCTCTTCCTATAGGAATAAGAGATTGCAAAAGTTCTCCCTCTTTGGTATAGAGTTCAAATACTTTTATGCCACTTTGTATCTCTGAGAGAAACTGTTTGTCCTCGTCATCAATATTCTTGATAAGCCATTGAGGAATTTCATGCTTTTGGAGATAATCAGAGAATGTATCTCCCTCTGCCCATTTTGTCTCTACTGATACAGCACCAAATAGAGAACTCAAGAACAAAGAACAAATAAATAACCATTTCATCAAACTGTTAAACCTCTACTCCCACTCTATTGTCGCAGGTGGCTTAGATGAAATATCATAGACAACACGGTTGATACCATCTATCTCATTGATAATTCTTCTACTCATACCTTCTAGTACATCGTGAGGCACATGTGCAAAAGTAGCAGTCATACCATCTACAGACTCTACCATACGGATACATACAGTATTATCATAAGTACGGTTATCACCCATCACACCTACTGATTGTACATTAAGAAGAACGGTAAATGCTTGCCATACTTTGTCATAATAACCAGTAGCTTTGAGTTCTTCTTGCATAATAGCATCTGATTCTCTGATAAGTCTTAGTCCCTCTTCTGTAACTGCACCCATTGTACGAATAGCCAAGCCAGGTCCAGGGAATGGGTGTCTGCCTATCATGTCTTTTGGAAGACCTAGTTCAAGCCCTAGTTTTCTTACTTCATCTTTGAATATCTCTCGAAGAGGTTCTACGAGTTTAAACGACATCCAATCAGGGAGTCCACCAACATTATGGTGTGATTTAATAGTCTTAGATGGACCTTTGACTGATACTGATTCAATAACATCTGTATAGAGTGTACCCTGAGCCAAGAATGCTACATCTGTATGTTTCTTTGCTTCTTTGTCAAAGACTTCGATAAACTTTTCACCTATAGTCTTTCGTTTGACCTCTGGGTCTGTTACACCTTCAAGAGCTTGCAAAAATTCATCTTTTGCATCAATAGTAATAAGAGGAATATCCAGCATCTTGAACATCACTTGTACTTGTGTTGCTTCATCTTTTCGTAGTAGTCCTTGGTCGACAAAGACACAAATGAGTTGTTCCTTTGGTAGTGCTTCATTAATCATGGCAGCTACTACAGAACTATCAACGCCACCACTTACACCACAAAGAACTTTTTTCTTGCCTACTTGTTCTTTGATAGCGTTTATCTTCTCTTTTGCAAAGCTTCCCATATTCCATGTACTACTACAGCCACAGATATGTTTGGCAAAATTTTTGAGGAGTCTTGTACCCTCTGCTGTATGGTGTACTTCTGGGTGAAATTGGAATGCATAGATTTTCTTCTCATCATGAGAGATAGCTGCATAAGGAGAGTTTTCGCTTGTACCAATGACTTCAAAGCCTTCTGGAAGAGCTTCTACCTTGTCACCATGACTCATCCAAACTATCTCATCATTGGTCATATCATCAAAAATATGTGAATTATTTTGTGTGATAGTAAGTTTGGCTTTGCCATACTCGTGATGGTCAGCAGCGACTACAGAACCACCGAAATGTTGCGTGATAAGTTGCATACCATAACAGATACCCAAAATAGGTAATCCAAGATCCCAAATCTCTTCACTAGGATGGTAAGCATCTTCAGCATATACAGAAGCAGGTCCTCCAGAGAGGATAATACCTTGTGGTTTGCGTGCTTTTATATCTGCTATATTTTCACGATATGGGACAACTTCACAGTAGACTCCACTCTCTCTGAGTTTTCTTGCGATAAGTTGTGTATATTGTGAGCCAAAATCTAAGACTAGAATAGGAACTTGTTTCATTGTATGTATTTCCTTCTTTAAATAATAAGAGACATTTTATCGAAATATTCTACTATCTTGTCTAAATTTATATTTCTTATCCTTTTAATTTATCTCCTTGTAAAAATGTATAAAGTACAGGAAGATAGAGTAGGTTAAGTATTGTACCCCACGCCAGTCCAAACCCTAAGGATATAGCCAAAGGTTGAAAAATAACTGCTTGTCCTGTAGGAAAGAAAATAAGTGTAGCCAGACCTACAAGTGTAGTAATAGAAGTAAGGATAATAGGGCGGAATCGTTTGGCAGAAAATTTATATATCTCTTCTATATTTGTAGCTTTTTTAAGGGTTACTATCATAATAATTCCATCATTAATAACAACACCTGCTAATCCTAAAATACCTACAAGAGAGGGCATACCAATATTAACATCAAGAAGAATATGCCCTCCCATAGCACCCAAAAGTGAAAATGGAATAACAGAAAGAAGCATAAAGGATTCCCTAAAAGAGTTAAAAAGATAAAGCATAGAGAGTAAAATAAGCACCAAAGCAAGTGCAGAGGCAAAAAGCATATCTGATTTAAGTTCAGCTCTTTTTTCTTTTTCTCCTTTTTGGACTATTTGTACACCTTTATCTCTAATCTTTTGGAGTATTGGTTCTAGTTGAGTAAGCACCTCATCAGCTGTAATTATTTTTGGGTCTATATTTGCAAAGAGGTAGAAGTTTTTGACTCCATTATCTTTTGTTACTTTTTCAAAGGCTCTTAAAGATTTAAACTCTACAACCTCTTGCAAACTGACACTTCTTCCATCTTGCAATAATATAGGAAGAGACTCTAGGCTATCAAGGCTCTCTTTGTCTAGGCTTTGTACTTTTACTTCCAATAGCCCTTCTGTATTAAAGGTACTAGAGATTTTGCGAGAGAGGTAAAGATCTGATATAGCCTTGCCTATAGTAGCTTCATCTATACCTAATGATTCTCCGTAGCTATTGATATTAATTTTTATCTCATCTATACCAAACTGGACATTATCTGTAATTGTTATAACTCCCTCTATGCTTTTGAGTTTTTCTTCTAACTCTTTCATCGCTTTGATAATAGTAGGATTATCTTCGGATATTAATCCGATTTTTATATCTGCTTTAATAGGACCTACTTTTTGTTGTACGACAGAAAGGTCTCGTAAATTAAATTTTTCTTTATAGTTTTTCTCTTGTAAAAACTTTTTGAGTTCTTTAGAAATTTCACTTGATTTAAGTTTTCTTGTTCGTGCATCTGAGTCATAATAAAAGGAAAGATAGGGAGTAATATAGCTATCTACTATATTTTGAGATTTAAGCTTATTGAGTTCTAGGGTTATATCGCCTACATAGGGATAAGTTTCACTATTAGAAGCACTATCTCTTCTATAGCCTGCTACAGAACTTACATGCTTAAGATAAAAGTCATCTTTTTTTGCATATAAGTCTTTTTGTATATGACGCAATATCTCATTCATCGACTCCACACTACTATTAACATCTGCTTTAAGTGCTATATGTATGGTTGTAGAATCAAAACGGGGAAACATCTGAAACTTACTTTGTTTAATAGAAAAAATTGTTAAAAGTGGAACAACAATTATAAACATAAATAAAAAGCCTTTTTTGTGTTTCATCAAATGGTGTATTATCAAACTATACAAACGATTTGCCCCATCCCAAGAGCGAGTCTTTTGTTTGGCATTGAGTGTATGTGAGGCGTGGATTGGCAAAAACAAAAAAGATTCTATAAGTGAGGCTATGACCAATACAGAAACTGCTATAGGAATAAGTTTCATTACTTCACCCATTTTTCCAGAAATAAGTAAGGCAGGAATAAAAGCAAAAAGAGTGGTCAAAGAGGCAATAGTTACAGGTTTTGCCATCTCCTTAGCTCCTAAGATAGCCGCCTCTTTTGCTGCATAACCTTTTTCTATATACTGCTGTATATTTTCACTTACTACAATAGCATCATCTACAATAATACCAAGAGCAAGTAAAACACCTATAAGTGAAATCATATTAATACTGTATCCAAAAACATACAGCCAAAAAGCACCTATCAAAAAGGAGGTAGGTATTCCTAAGGCAATAATAAATGACATCCTAGAATTAATAAGCCATGCGACAAGTAAAGAGATAACAATAATACCAAGAAGAATATTTGAAATGACGATATTTAGTCTATCTTTTATTTTTTCTGAACGGTCATTATGAATAAATGTATTAATATGAGTATTTTGTTCACGAAATATAACGAGTACAGCTTCTATCTTTTCTGCTAATCTAAGAGCATTTCCTTTTTCATCTTGTTTGACTACTATATTTAGAGCTGTTTTTGTATCCATAAGATAGAGTGTTGTAGCATCTTCATAATGTTTGGAAATAGTGGCTACATCTTTGAGATAGAGAGATTTCCCACCTACAGTGATGCGTGTATCATTCCACGCCTTGGCAGATTTTTTCCCATTGCGTGTAGAGAGATAGAAAAAACCTCGTTTAGCATCTTCTAATTGTCCTAAAGGAAATATAAAAGAGAGTCTACTCAAAGCAGATACTACCATATCCTGAGAGAGGTCTAAAGCTCTAATTTTTTTGGTATTTAACTCTATATCATAAAAAATATCCGAATCACCATATATTTCTACTTCTGATATATACTTAATAGTACTCAGTTGCTCTTTGAGTTTTTGGGCTTTGAGTTTGAGGTCTGAAAGAGGCAGCGTATCGGAAGATATAACAATATTAAGCAAATCTCTTTTGACTTCTAATACTTTGACTATAGGATCATCCATATCATCAGGCAGGTCTCTTTTGGCAATAGAAAGAGCATCTTTGACTTTATCTGCGGTATTATATTTATCTACACCTTTTTCTAGCTCTAATATCATACTAAAGCGTCCAGGGTTAATAATAGTTGTAAGGTCTTTGATACCATCTATATTGGCTATCTCTTCTTCTAGTGGTTTGACTGCCATCTTATCCATAACATCTAATGATGCTCCACTATAGTTTCCTGAGACTGAGACCATATCCAAATCAAATGAGGGAAAAATCTCTTTTGGTATTTTGATATAAGAGTAAATACCTACAGCTACAATAAGAAAAAATAGCATATAGTTCATTCTCGCATTCGTAGTAAAAAATCGTATTATATCTGCAAACATAGTTATTTAGTCCTTGGAATTATTTTTTAGAAAGATTATACCTAAAATAGGAGTTTGATTATATTTATAATAATTATAATCTCTACTATTAGTAAAAAATGCTAAAATATAAACTACTAACTAAAATAAAGGAACTATTTTTATGAAGCAGATTATTGTTATGGAAAAATATCCAGTTTTTACAATGGAGATTGACAAAAGTGAAACAACATATCAAAGCGTTGATGAGATACTTGCGTATCTTAAAGAAAAAATAGATGCACACTCTGTTGCTCGATATATTGCAGAGTTTGACCATTATACACACACCTCGTCCTTAGAAGAGGGTAAAATATCTAATAACATTAAAGATGCTAAAAATATTATTTGTTGTTTTGGTAAAGAGTTGCCAAAGCCAGAAGTATTAGCTGTAAGACCTAGGTCCATAGGTGTAGCTGATATGGAAGATACTTTTGTTGTAAGTTTTCTTGAAGCACCAAACCCTCAGGCAAATGAGACTATGGAGTGGTGGGTAAAAGGTATTGCCAATAAAAATATATAAGATAGTAGCTTTTGCTAGTATAGTATTTTTGTTGAGTGGCTGTGAAGATTATCCTGTGTATTCAAGTTTTATGACTAAAGAACATAGTGCTAAACTTTCATGTATAAAGATTGCTTCATTTGACCCAAAACTTACAAGTAGACTTACAAAAGATTTTTCTTCTCTAACGAAGCAAAAAGAGTGTAGTTATAGTCTCACAGGTTATATACACCATGTAGATGCTTGTACTAATCCACAAGTCAAAAGCTTGGGAGTAGACTTTAATGGTTATGTTCGTCTGAAGGTTTTAGATGGGGATAAGTTGCTCTATCGTATACAAAGTGACTTTAAAAATGATGAGGTATCTGCCCTAAAAAGGGTCATAAAAACTATGAAAAAAGAATTATTTTAAAAAAATTATTCATTTAAGAGTAATTTTATCCGATTAGTGTATAATTCTTGACATAAATCAATTCCAAGGAAAAAAAATGGCAACAGTAACTTTTAAAAACGACATCGTATGTAATCTCGCAGGAACAGAAGTAAACACAGGTGATACAGCACCAGTAGTAACAGTAGTAAACTGTGATCCAATGCTTCAAAATGAGCAAATTGGTGGAGAAGGTAAAGTTCAACTAGTAGTTGCAGTACCATCACTTGATACAGGTGTTTGTGACGCTGAAACTAGAAGATTTAATACAGAAGCAGCATCTCTTGATGGTGTAGAAGTAATTACAGTATCTATGGATTTACCATTTGCAGCAGCAAGATGGTGTGGAGCAGCTGGAATTGAAAACTTAAAAGTATGTTCTGACTTTAGAAACAAAGATTTTGCTAACGCTTATGGTGTTCTTTTAGCAGATGGTCCTTTAGCAGGAATTACAGCAAGAGTTATTTTTGTTGTTGGTAAAGATGGTAAAGTTGCTTATAAGCAAGTTGTACCTGAAATTACAACTGAACCTAACTACGAAGAAGCACTAGCAGCAGCAAAAGCAGCTCTCTAGTCATTAGAAATATCCTCCTTAAAATGTAAGCTCCCTTTTTGTGGGGCTTATTTTCTCCCTCTTTACAATTTTATATTATTTCATATCATTTTTTAAATAACTCTACCCATTAACTATGTTAAAATTCTTTCTTAGATATATATATAAGGATTCTTTTTTGAAAAACATATTTTTTTTACTTTTTATAACATTATTTTTTGCTAGCTGTAGTGAGCCAACATTACCAGAAATAGATTTTGACCCAAAAGATAGTGTGCAGGGGAAACGCTATAAAACTCAAGAGTGTCATAAAGAGATGGCTATAGGAGATGATATTATAGCAGAGGGTAGGGTAGATGAGATTGTTATCTATAAATCCAAACGGAAAATGAATCTTTATCGTAATGGAGTGTTAGTGGATACACTCCCTGTCTCTTTGGGTAAAAATCCTGAGGGTCATAAAGAAAAAAGAGGAGATTATCGTACTCCTGAAGGACAATATTGGATTAAACGCAAATTATGTTCTCAAAAATATTATCGTTCTTTATGTATCTCATATCCACATCCAAATGATGTCAAAAAGGCAAATGCTAAAGGAGTAAATCCTGGTGGTGATATTACAATACATGCTCAGCCTACATGGAATGCAACAGGAAAAGGTGATAATTATACTTTTTCCAAAGATTGGACACAAGGATGTATAGCTGTATCAAATAAAGATATGCAAAGACTCTGGTACGCGGTACGAGAAGGTGTCTCTATAACGATTGAAAAGTAGGGAAGTAGATGAGATATTTTTATTTTTTGATGACATTTATAGTTTTACTCTCTTTTTCAGGTTGTTGGGAAGATGAAAAGTTAGTATATAAAAAGGGTAGATATAAAAGGTCGCAGTGTCATAATCATGATAGTATCAATTATACTATTGATAAAATAGTAGTGGATAAGTCTCAACGAAAAATGTATCTGTATGATGGTTTATTAATTCGTGATAGTTTTAGAATTTCTCTTTCTCGTAAAAAGGGTAAAAAACTAAAAGTTGGTGATTTGCGTGTTCCTGAGGGGAAATATCGTATAACCCAAAGAAGATGTCATAGTAAATATTATAAAATGATTCGTATCTCTTATCCTAATCAAGATGATAGACGAGTTGCTTCTAAAGCTGGTGTTTTTGCTGGGAGTGGGATTACTATTCATGCACAACCCTTTTGGAATGGGAATGGTAAAGGCAACAACTATACACTTTCAAAAGATTGGACAAAAGGCTGTATTGCCCTTACAAACAAAGATATGGATACTTTTTGGAATAGTGTAGCACGAGGAACACCTATAGAGATTAAACCTTAGAGGAGGCAAGTATTAGATATACACAAAAACAGATTGATAAGTATCAAAGACAAAAATATATAGCAGAATTAGAAAAGATTAGTAAAAATTTATTTCGTATGTTTCGTGATGAGAGTGTTACAAGTGTAGCATTTCTAAAAAAGTTTCAAGAGCTCAAAAAAAAGTTTGATACAAAAGAGAAGATGCGTTTGGATTCTGAGTATCATCAACAATTACTAGCATATATTGATACACTCTATTTTTCTTGTAATCGTGAAGAGGTGATGAGTGAGAAAGAGTTTGATAATATGCGAGATGGACAAATGAGTGATCTTAATCGTCTTCAAAAACTAAAAAATGGTGTATCTTACAAAAAAGATAAACATAAAAACCAAAAAAGAGATGAAGATTGGGGTTAGAGATAACTCTTTTTTAGCTAGTATTGATATTTAATAGATTATTATTAAGAAAAGCAAAGGGTATAAAATATGAAGAGCGTAGTAGTACTAACTGCATTAGTGGGAACACTTCTAATCGCAGGGGGGGATATAGGTCCCGCAGGTGAGAATATGGATATTGTAAATGGTGCTGGATATGAAGATGTATCACAAACTACTTATAGTGATACTCTTGTGCTTATTAATAGACCAAAAAAATTAATGTGGCAAGATGAGAAATATCTTGATGAAGAAGAGGGTGCATATCAAAATGGACGATCTTTAGGTAAAGCAGGAAACTGGAATCATGCAGAGATGTATTGTCGTAGTTTAGATTATTCAGGTTTTATAGATTGGCGTTTACCAACTTTAAATGAATTAATGGATCTCTATGGAAATAAAGCAGGGCTTCAGTATTCACAAACAGCAGATTTTTGGGCATCTACACCAGACAAAGGAAGAAATTATTGGTCTGTATATTCAGTAGATGGGTATTCTATGAGTCATAATAAAGATAAATTTTTGTATATACGATGTGTTCGTACTTATGAAATGAAAAAGCGTAGTTCCCGTTCTGGGCGATTGTAATTTAAATAAAAAGGAAATAATATGCCATTATTAGATAGTTTTACTGTAGACCACACCAAGATGAATGCACCTGCTGTACGGGTTGCCAAAAAGATGCAAACTCCTAGTGGAGATGCAATTACTGTATTTGATTTGCGTTTTTGTGTACCAAATGAAGAGAAGTTATCTGTAAAAGGAATCCATACACTAGAACATCTTTTTGCAGGTTTTATGCGTGATCACCTCAATGGTAGCAAGGTAGAGATTATTGATCTTTCACCTATGGGTTGTCGTACTGGGTTTTATATGTCTTTGCTTGGATCACCCAAAAAAGAAGCTGTTGTAAAAGCATGGAAATATTCTATGCAAGATGTCTTAGCAGTCAAAAGTCAAGCAGATATTCCTGAACTTAATATTTATCAATGTGGTACATATAAAATGCACTCTCTTGATGATGCCAAAGCCATAGCACAAACTGTACTTGATCGTAAGATAGGAACAATGAGTAACAAAAAACTTAAACTCTCATCTAAAATATTAAAAGGACTCTAATGTTAATTCTAATTCCTGTTGATGGTATAGATGAGAAATTATCCAAGATTACAACGCTTGCCAATATCAAGAAATGGGCATTAGTCACATTTGATGAAGGTGTTATTAGTCAAGTAGCTTTTTATGATGATAGATCTACTATAGAAGCTGATTGGATTGATTTTATTATTTTAGAAAATAAATTTGAGAACTATTTAGACTTTATGAATGAAGGCATGATGGTACTCGTTCGTCGCAAAGAAGAGAGCATTGAAGATATTATGGAAGCTTTTAGATTCAAAGAGTTAGATGAAGCAGGAATTTAGATACTATGTATAATAGATCTCTAAGAGGCAGTAAAAAGCCTCTGCTCACAGAAGATGGATCTATGACACTTTTTTCTGCTGAATTTAATGAACCCTATCACTCTGATAGGGATGGTGCATTAAATGAATCTCTGCAAAAACATATATATCCAGCATTTCAAACTAAATCAAAGCAAAAAACTCTTACTATTTTAGATATATGCTTTGGTTTGGGTTACAACTCATTTGCCACACTTTATTATATTAAAAAAAAGAACTTATCTAGCAAAGTGCATATAATCTCTCCCGAATTTGACAAAGGTCTGATCGAAAGTTTAGTTGATTTTGAGTACCCAAAAGAGTTTGATTTTCTCAAAAATATTATTGTACAACTTAGTCAAAATAGTTATTATCAAGATGAACAATTTACTATAGAAATTCTTATTGGAGATGCTAGAGAGATCCTCCCCGCACTCAATACTCGTTTTGATATAATCTACCAAGATGCCTTTAGTCCCGCTAATAACCCTCTCTTATGGACGCGTGAATATTTTGCTACTTTGGCTTCTCTTATCAAAAAAGATGGGGTTTTGACTACTTATTCTATCGCTGCATCTGTACGAATGGGACTTGATGAAAATGGCTTTAAACTCTTTCTCTATAAAGGTGATAAAATACGAGAATCTATGGTAGCTTCTTTGAGTATGTTAGAGTTAGAATTTATAGATATGCAACTCAAAAAACAAAGAAACCCTACAGCAAGAAGTATGCGAGATGAGGAGTATCTATGAAAGCTATGATTTTATGTGCAGGGCTAGGTAATCGAATGCTACCACTAACAAAACATACACCAAAACCACTGCTCAAAGTAGCAGGAGAACCTTTGGTAGTATGGCATATCAAACGCTTAGTTGATGCTGGTTTTAAAGAAGTTATTATTAATATAGCCCACTTAGGTTGGAAGATTCAAGAGTATTTAGGTGATGGGAGTCACTATGGTATTTCAATTATTTATTCTGATGAACAAAAAGAGGGAGCATTAGAGACAGCAGGAGGAATTATCAAAGCTCTTCCATTACTTGGAGATAGCCAATTTTTGATTATTAATGGAGATATATGGTGTGATTACCCCTATAACTCAAACTTTCAATTCAAAGAAACTTCAGCACATCTTATCTTAGTCCCAAATCCTCCACAGCATCCCAAAGGTGATTTTACTTTAGAAAATGGAAATGATTATTATACTTTCTCAGGTATCGCATATTATAGCCCACAGTTTTTTGATAATTTACCGTATGGCAAACAGTCATTAGCACCACTTCTAAAAGAAGGAATAGCTACAAATACAATAAGCAGAGAGGTATACAAAGGAGAGTGGAGAGATATAGGAACTCCCCAAAGGTTAGAACAACTCAATAGAGATTTAGATAGCTAGAGGAAGATAATGAAACATATATGGATATGTAATAAGTGTAAAAAAAGTAATAGTATCGAATATGATGTATGTTGGAATTGTCGGTATGGTATAAATGGAGAGACACCATACCAAATAGAAGAAGAGATCGATACAATACAAAAAAACTTGCAAAAACAACCCTTGCTTGTTCATAATAAATTTTCTATACAAAGTTATAATTTTATTGAAGCATATGAAGAAACTCTTTTAGAGTTTGATTATAAAATAGGCTTGACAATTACTAGTCCGGGTATTTTAAACCCAAAAATAAAAATATATCAATGGTCAGAGATTGATAAGATAGAGTACAAAAATTATTATTATACTCAAAAAAGAACAATTTTGAATATTATGTATAAGATGCTCTTTATTCATATAAAAAAGAAAAAATATTCTTTAAAAATTACTATTTCAAAGGATGAAGAACTCCAAATGATTACTAATTTAGAAGGTATTAAAAAATATACAGATATTTTTATTGAGGAAAATATGGATGAGAAAACAAAGCAATTTTGGAAAGAGTGTAAACGAGGTTCTTTAAAAACTTTTTTATTTTATATATTATTTTATATATTTTTATTAGTTATGGCACCTTTTATTATGGCTCTTATTGATGGAAAATCATAGGAACATAATTTATTATTTATACATGCTAATAATGTATTATATATTATTATAAAACTATCTTTTTTACTTCATCTAAACTCTCAAGTGAAAAAACTTCCTACGCTTATCTATAGTTATGGCATTAAATTCTTTTAATAACTTATCTGCATCAGTTTTGTATATTTGTTTAAGGTCATACATATTCCAAACTATAAATGCCCCTAAGTCTTTGAATCCTTCCATATCTTTACTTCTATAGTTATATAAAAGTGCTGTAGATGGATTTGTCATAGCTTCTTTTGAACAAGGGTGATATCGTGTCCAACTATTAAAAGGTGTATTAGATGCTTCTGAACAATAAGTCAATAGAAGAAGAGAACTGTCTGATGATACAGTAAGTGTTATATGAGGGTATTGTATAGTATCCTGTATATCTATAACATCGACACCATCTAATGATTGAAGTAAAGTTGCAATTTTATTTAACATTAAATAAGTATATCATGCTAAAGCTAAAGTAGCACTTCCAAAAATTCTTAACTTAATAGCATTGCTTTTGACCCCTATGACTTTTATTCTACCATCTCTCTTATCTTAATTGCTTTTTCAAAATGGTTTAATTTATTTGTTATTATCCACCATTGAGCAACCTCCATTAATAATTCAGGCTCATCATTTTTATTTGCAAAAAAGGCATAAAATGACAAACCTACATTTGAGCCTTTAGCTTCAATTTTTTTATTACAAACTTCAATTATTTTCTTTTTTAAAGATTCTCTCATCTTTTGCCTTGATAAGTTTTTAATATAATATCATATTTGATATGAAATTCTTCTCTTTGGGGAGATAATAAAGAATATATACTATAATAAGCCCAAATTTCACAATGAATGGAAAACAAATGAAAATGTTAAGAAAATGGATATATTTTGCTGTAGCTTTAGTGCTAATTTATTATATATTTATTGCAAATATATTGATAACACTTAGTATATTGGCTTCTCTTTATGTAGCATTTAGAGTCTATAAGGCTTATGCTAAAAATAAACTTTTTAAGACAGCAAGCTCTAAAGAATCATTTAGGGAGAGTGAACTAGGACTCTTTATTGCACTTGTGGCAAAAGTTGCTAAGGCAGATGGAAGAGTAGACGAGTTGGAAGCACAACTTATTGGAATAATGTTTGATGATATTTCTAGAATTTTTCCAGATAAAGAGAAAACAAGAAATTTTTTAAAAGAGATTTTCAATGAAGAAAAAGAGAGAAGTGATGACACTCGAGAGATAGCAGAAGTTTTAAATAAAAAGCTTGGATATGGTCAGTTTAAACGAAAGCAATATGTAGAGTTTTTAATTCAACTAGCATTTGTAGATAATGGAATTACTTCTGATGAAGATGAAGTTTTACGCATTATTGTAGATGCATTAAATATTACAGCTGTTGAGTATGAGACTATGGTAAGTCGTTTTGAAACAATGCTTCAAAATAGACAAGAGACTATGAGTCCTGAAAAAGCCTATGAAATTTTGGGTGTGACTAAAGAAGATGATATGAATAGTGTCAAAAAGATTTATAGGAAACAAGTTCGTAAGTATCATCCTGATCTTATTGCGTCACAAGATAAAGATGCTACCTATATAGAAGAGTCAACAGCCAAGATGCAAGAGCTAAATCAAGCATATGATATTATCAAAAAGCTAAACAAAGATATATAATAAAGGATTTACCATGAGTCAAAAATCATGTCCAATTTCACTTGTTTCAGTAGACTCAAATATAGCAAGAATAAATTCTTTTTATGTGGGAATACTTTTTAGTATTTATTTTATAAGTAATTTTACTTTTCTTATAGTATTTCTTATTGTAGATTTTTTTACAAGAATATTTTTTGCCAAAGAGTATAGTTTAATTTTTATACTTTCTACACAGACTAAAAAAGTTCTAAAACTAGAAAGTATAAATGTAGATGCAGCACCTAAAAAATTAGCTGCTATTTTTGGTCTAATATTTTTAATTATAATATTATTTTTAAATATTTTAGAATTACTATTTGCTTTTTATATATTTAGTGCTATTTTATTTTTATGTATTTTTTTGGAGTTGGTTTTTTCATACTGTGTAGGTTGTGAAATATATCATATATATAAGAAACTTTTTTCTTAATAGTATGAGTTGATACTTTGGGATATTAAAGCTACTAAATAAAAATTTAGATAGCTAAAAATCCATTTTTTTGTAACTCTTTATTTATAGAATTTAACATATTATTTTTTGGCAATCCACACCAAGTAGGGGCAAGGAGTGTTTGGTCATCTATTCCTGCTGTAACGCGTTGGATAGAAATATGGTCTGGTTTAAGCTGTATGGCTTTGATAAGTGTATCTATATAATCTTCTTTTGAAATAGGCTCAAATGCTCCTGATTTGTAATCATTGGCAAGAAGAGTATTTTTGACTACATAGAGTGGATGGTATTTCACAGAGTCTATCCCCCATGCATAAGCAGCTTTTGCAGAGTTTAACATCATTTCTTGATTTTCATTTGGGAGACCAAAAATAAGATGTCCACAAACATTTAAGCCTTTTGCTTTGGCATGCTTTATCGCTTCTTCTACATTAAGAGAGTTATGTCCTCTATTAATTTTTTCGAGTGTTTCATCATAAATAGACTGAATACCATACTCTATCCAAATCTCTTTTTCTTTACTTAGTTCGACAAGGTAGTCTAAGAGTTCTTCAGTAACAGAGTCACTGCGTGTACCAATGCTAAGACCTATCACATCATCATAACTTAATGCTTTGTCATAGAGTGCTTTAAGTGTTTCAAAGGGTGCATAAGTATTAGTAAATGCTTGAAAATACACAAGAAATTTTTGACTTCCCCATTGTGTTTTCATCATTTTTCTAGTTGCAAGGATTTGCTCTTCTAATTCCAAAATCTGTTGGTCTAAAATAGGATTACTTGTGCTTTGGAGGTTTAAAAAAGTTTTTCCTGCATTTTTGGCAAGGTTGGGACTAAAGGAGTCATTGAGACAAAAGGTACATCCGCCTTTTGCTACTGTACCATCAATATTTGGGCAAGTAAAACCACTAATTCCTAGAGGTATTTTACTTACTTTATATTTAAACTTTTTTTTGAGATAAGTCCCAAAAGTATGAAGCTGTTTCACAATTCTACCTTTGCTTAGGCATTACTACAGCTAGGGCTATGTGCATTTCCACCAGCAAAATACTTACCATCAAAACTTACTAAAGAGTATTTTTGTTCATTCCCTAAAGCTTTTGTAAGTCCATCTATAGACAAAAAGCCCAAAGATGTAGCTTTGATTTTTTGAGCTATCTCTTCACAAGTATGAGAAGAAGAGATAAGTTCTTTTTTGGTTGGAGTATCTATTCCATAACGGCAAGGAAATTTAATCTCAGGAGCAGCAATACGCATATGAACTTCTAATGCACCTGCTTCTTTGAGCATTCGTACTATCTGTGTAGAGGTAGTACCACGAACTAAAGAATCATCAATAATGGCAATTCTTTTTCCCTGAATAAGATGTTTTATTGGAGAGAGTTTTTTCTTGACTTTAAAATCTCTAATAGATTGACTTGGTTCAATAAATGTTCTTCCTACATAATGGTTTCTTACAATCCCCATTTCAAAAGGAATACCCAACTCTTCTGCGTAGCCTCTAGCTGCTGCAATACCACTATCAGGTACAGGAAGAACCAAATCCACATCAGCAGGACTTTCTTTGGCTAATTGTTTTCCCATATTAAGACGCATTTGATAGACATTTTTCCCATCAATAATGGAGTCAGGTCGAGAAAAATAGATATATTCAAAAGCACATGGATGAAAATCAGGTTCAAAAACTTGAATAGACTCAGGCTCTTTATTTTCTGAAAAGATAAGCATTTCTCCAGGGCGTATATCTCGTTCAAACGAAGCACCTACTAGATCTAATGCACAAGTTTCACTTGCTACAACATATCCGCCATCTTTGAGTTTACCTAGGCTAAGTGGGCGTATACCATATCTATCACGAATAACAAACATTTTTGAACGACTCTGAATTGCCAAGCAGTATGAGCCTTCTATTTTGTTGAGCATATCTTTGATACGGTCTATAAGTTTCTTTTCTTTGCTTTTGGCAATAAGATGAACAATATTTTCTGTATCCATTTGAGTTTGAAATATAGCACCATTATCTATAAGTTCTTCACGAACCTCGGTTTTATTTACAAGGTTCCCATTATGAACAACAGAAATTTCACCTAATTTATAGCGTGCAAAAACTGGTTGTGCATCTAATACTGATCCTGCACCAGCGGTAGAGTAGCGGTTGTGACCAATCGCACAGGTTCCTTTTAGTACACTTAAGTTGTCTTTATCAAAAACAGAAGTAACAAGACCTCTTTTTTTGACAAGTGTTATCTTCTCTCCCTCAGCAGCACTAATTCCTGTGGACTCTTGCCCTCTATGTTGCATCGCAAACAAAGAGAGATAGGCTAGGGTTGAAGCATCTTTTACACCATATATACCAACTATTGCACACATATTATTCCTTTATATTCCCAAACAGTCGTTGATTGAGTAGAGACCTTTGTCTTGACTAACAAGCCATTTGGCTGCACGGATAGCACCTTTGGAGAAAGTATCACGACTAGTGGCTGTATGATTGAGTTCTAGAAACTCACCATCATTATAAAAACCAACTGTATGTCTTCCTACAATATCTCCACCACGAAGAGCCATAACGGCAATTTCATCTTTGGTTCTAGCACCAATTTGTCCATCTCTTCCACTTACACGCACAGCATCCAAGTCTAAGCCTCTACCTTTTGCAGCAAATTCACCAAGAGTCAATGCTGTTCCACTAGGAGCATCTACTTTGTGTTTGTGGTGCTGTTCTACAATTTCTATATCAAAATCTTCTAAAGTTGCAGAAACTTTTTGGACTAATTGTTTGAGTAGAGCAATACCTACAGACATATTAGATGAATATAAAATAGGTATCTCTTCAGATGCTTCTGTAAGCAAATTTTGTTGATGCACTGTAAAACCTGTTGTAGCAATAACAAGTGGTTTTGGATTTTTGAGAGCAGATTCTAATAACTCTTCTGTTGCCACTGGAGCAGAAAAATCTATAACAATATCACAATTTTCTAAGAGTTCATTCATACTATTAGTAATGAGTATATTTTTATCTAGGTCTTTTTCTAAATCATCAAAAACATGCACAGCACTTACTCTTGCTGTTGCATCATTTTTGAGATTATCTATAAGTAGTCCACCCACTCGTCCTGTACTTCCTACTATCCCTACATTTATCATCTTACGCTTGCTCCTGAATATATGAAATAACTTGTAACGCTGCTGTAGCACCATCACCTGCTGCACAGACTACTTGTTTTGGTGCTTCTATACGCAAGTCACCTGCTGCATAAAGTCCCTCTAAAGAAGTTCTCATGCTAAGGTCTACAATCACTTGACCCTGTTTATTTGTATCACAAATAAAAGAATCATCTTTGTTTTTGATAATACTATTATTTACATTTTGACCTACAAAAACAAAAATACCAGGTACTTCTAGCTCTTTAAGGTTACCTTCTTTGTCTTTAATAGTTACACCTATAACACCCATAGCATCACCTTTTATCTCTTCTACTGTTGTATCAGTGAGTAGTTCAATATTTGGTGTACGCATAACTCTATCTACTGTAGATGGAGATGCTCTAAAGCTATCTCTTCTATGGATAACATAAACTTTGCTACAGATATTAGAAAGATAATGAGCCTCTTCTAGGGCAGTATCACCACCACCTAAAACAGCTACTTCTTTGTTTTTATAAAAAAAGCCATCACAAGTAGCACAAGTACTTACACCCTTACCAAAGAGTTCATCTTCACCTTTGATACCTGCTCTTCTTGGAGTACTTCCTGTAGCTACAATTACTGTTTTGGCTAGTTGTGGTTCTTTACCAGCAATCTCTAGTACAAAGTGTTCACCCTCTTTTCTTACAGATGTAATCTCTTCCATACTATGTTTAAGACCAAAAGCAAAACACTGCTCTTGCCATGTATCCATAAAATCCATACCTGTTTTTCCATGAGCATAAAATCCTGGATAGTTTTCTATCTCACTACTTTGAGTAATCTGTCCACCAGGCATACCTCTTTCAAAAAGAACTACATCCTTTAGTCCACCTCTGCTTGCATAGAGTCCAGCAGTAAGTCCAGCAGGGCCTCCACCAATAATTGCGCAATCTAACATGATATTTCCTTTTTGTAAATTTAAAATTTTAAAAAAACTATCTTTGTAATAATTTATCTAAAAGTTGAAATAAGGGGATTATAGCTAAAAGGGATAAAAGATGAATCAAAACAGAGAAAGATTCTACTCTGTTTTGCGTATATAAGTATATTGTTACAGAAGACCGTTGATTTTGTCAGCAAAAGCATCTTTGCTAGCTGCACCTACCATTTGGTCAACCATCTCACCATCTTTAAAGAAAAGAATTGAAGGGATTGAACGGATACCATATTTTACAGAAATCTCTTGTTGCTCATCTGTATTTACTTTTGCAATAGTTGCTTTTCCTTCAAAATCTTCAGCTAATTCTTCTACTACAGGAGCAATCATTCTACAAGGACCACACCAAGGAGCCCAAAAGTCTACCATTGTTACACCCTCTGCAATTGTTGCTTCAAAGTTTTCGCCAGTTAATTCAACATATTTTGACATTTTTCTATTCCTAATTTTAAATTTACCTATTATACTTGATTATATCTTTAGAAATCTTGTATATGGTTTTGAAAGCATATTTATAACTAATCTTCTTTATTTTTTCAATGAAAGAAATAACATAGCTCTATTAATCAAGATGTATTTCAGGATAGCTACTTGATCTTGTCTCCTCCAAAGCTTTGCTAGAAGCACTTTTAACTGTATAGACAAAAGATATTTTAGCTTGATTAGTACTATTTTTATTGGCACGATGAAGAAGTTTGCAATGAAATAGTACAATATCCCCTTTTTGTAATTTACTTCGTTGTTTGGTATTAATCAAAGCTTGATTGGGTGCATAATTACTCAAAAAATACTCTTTTTGATCAAATTGATCTGCTGTAAAGTTCATAGTATGACTCTGTGGAATAAATTCTAATACACCATTTTCATCATTCTCTTCATCCAAAGCCAACCATACAGAGAGTAGTTGGTCATTGCTAAAGTTCCAATAACGAATATCTTGATGCCAAGATGTTTGAGTACTCGATTGTGGCATCTTGGTCATAATTGAGTTATGATGTGCTAATGTAATCAAAGGAGATTGCCCCAAAATTTGTTTGAGTATAGGGCGTATTTTTTTATCTTCCATCCACTTTTTAAAGACAGAATCTCTTTGATATACTTGTCGTAATCGACGCACTGTAACTACAGATGAATCAAGTAAATCATTATATTCTGATTCTGTCTCTATGGGAGGTATTTTATGCTTAAGATGGGCTTTTGCAATATCAAGAATAGCATCACACTGTTTGCTATCAGCAAAATTTCGTAATACTAAATATCCTTGTGTTTTAAATGATTCTAGCTCTTCTTTTGTTAATTCCATCTATAGCCTCTTGCATAATAAGATAATATAAAAATTATTATATCCAATTTTACATTGTAATATTCTCAATAAATTCTATATCTTCACCTCGTATAATAATAGCATCAATACAAAAAGCTCTATCTATATTTTTGAGTTTCATATAATAATAAGAGGAATTAATTACTTTTTTGAGTTTTCTAGCTGTAAAGTTATAAATAGGATCAAAATTAGCAGTAGCACTTTTGACCTCTATAAAATGAAGTAGATTATCTTTTTGAGCAATAATATCAATCTCACCCATTTTTTTAGCATAAAAGTTTTGCTCTAGTATCTGAAAGTTATGAGCCTTAAGATAAACTACAGCCATCTCTTCAGCTTTAGAGCCTTTGGCTGTTGTAGAGCCTTGTTGTTTGTACATTTTTGTTCCTTATTAGTAACTACTCACCCCCCTCTACCACCCAAACCTTAACCTAAAAATCCCTAAAAAATACTAATCCCAGCAATCACATCCCTCAAAGCTTCAAACTC
>JADGER010000261.1 GCA_016744315.1 Sulfurovaceae bacterium | reverse complement strand
AGAAGAGTTGAGTATAAGCTTTTTTGTTCTGTATTCATTTTGTGTAGAGTGCAAGATAAACTCTTTGCCATCTCTGATAATCTTTGTGATGGCTTCGTTTCTTTTGACCTCTATATTTGCGACTATATCTTCTATAAGAGTCCCCATTCCTCCATTGATATAAAATACATCGTGAAAAGGATAACTTAAACCTAAAGCAAGTGAAAGTAATGATATATCTTTGGCGTCTGTTTGTATTGTGATAAGTAGTTGGGCATTGATGAAATTTTTATATTCTAAGGATATATCACCTAGAGTCTCTTTGATAAATCCATTTGCACTTTTGAATATTTGGAATCCATAAATAGAGAGTAATTCTGTGAAAAATGAAGTAGTTTTAAAATAATCTTTGAGCGAGTGTTTGCCATAATATATTTTTTGTAATTGCCAAAATTTTGTATCTATGGCTTTGATTTTTGACCAAAAGTCTCTATTATTTTTATTGGGATATACTTCTTCTATATGCTCCAAAAAGTTCTCAAAATCTTTGACTCTATCTATAGTTTTGTTATTTTGTACTACTCTAATGGCTATATCACTTTTAGTAATATTAGGAATTACTCCTATTGTATCAAAGAGTTTTTTGAGTATATGCCCCTCTTCATAGCCTACGAGCGTGGTAGCTCCTGTGTTGTAGTAGTTGCCAAATCTCTTAAAAGTACTTGCACAGCCACCTAGATTTTGATCTTTTTCAAAGAGGGTTATATTTTTGTCTGCATGTAAAGAGGCTATCAAAGAACCACCTATACCGCTTCCGATAACTGCTATATCCAAAGGGTGCATAGATACTCCTCTCTTTCATAATTTTATAAAAGTAGTCTAGCTGAAATAGTTGTTGTTTGGTATCTAAAAAATGTTTATTTATAATACTTCTATAAACACTCAACTCTATTTCTACCATTTACTTTTGCTCTATAGAGTGCTTCGTCACATCTTTTGAAGATACTATCTACACTATCACCCTCAGTATACTCCGTCAACCCAAAACTAATGGTAATATTACCAGCTATAGGATGTTCAATACTTTGAATCTTGTCTTTGAGTTTATAAGAGATTATTTTTGCGTCATGAATATTTGTATGTGTAAAAAGAAGTACAAACTCTTCCCCACCCCAGCGTGCAAAAACATCTGTATTTCTTACACTTTTTTTAATAGTCTCTGCCATTACCACAAGTACTTCATCACCTATTAAATGCCCATAAGTATCATTAAAATCTTTAAATTTATCAATATCTATAATAGCCATTGAGAGTTTATAATTATAGCGTTTTACACGATGTACCTCTTCTTCAAAGACTTCGTCAAATTTATTCCTATTATATACTTGTGTAAGTGTGTCTATATATGCTTTCTCTTGTGTTTCTCGTAGGAGTTGATTTATTAACTCTTTTGAACGAATTTGGAGAGCAATAAAATAGACTAAGATAGTTGTAAAGAAAAATGTAATCATACGCATTACAAAAACATTTTTAAGCGTAAGTTTGATAAAATCACTCTCATGATAAGAAACTAACCAAGCGATTGTTTTATTTTTAAGGTTTTTAATTGGTAAAAAAGAGAAAACCTCTATATTTTCTTTATGTTTAGTATACAAACCAAACTTATTTCCCTCTTTCATTTTATTATCTAACTCTTCTCGAATATTTTTAAATTTGATAATATTTTCAGTAATACACTTCTCTTTATTATGTATCATCCCCAAAGAGAGCATATAATTATCATTTTCTGCACTCTGTGAATATTGCAAAATCAAATCATCTCTTTTCCAAGTTTTTACATCAAAAATATGTTTATCTACTAAAAAGTGTGTGTGAATATGGCTGATATGGTTTAAAAACCATTGAAAATTATC
>JADGER010000260.1 GCA_016744315.1 Sulfurovaceae bacterium | reverse complement strand
AGTAACAACTACCGCTGATGCCGTAGATAGTTTTGTGATTTTAAATGCTGATAAAAGCCCTACTCCTAATTTTGCTTGTGCTTGTGATGATATGATTACAGGTATAGATTATATTATTCGTACAGAAAAGCATCTTAATAATACAGCAAAACAGATTCATATCAAAAATCTCTTAGGCTATGAAACCAAAACAACATATGCTCACCTTCCTACTATTGAAGATGATACAAGTTCTATTAAATGGCTTTTTGAAGAAGGTTTTTTACCTGACGCTATTTTGAACTATCTTGTACAATTAGGAAATGAAACTCCTCAAGAGATATTTACTCTTCCTGATGCTTTGGAGTGGTTTGAATTGGAAAATATTTCTAAAACTCCTATAAAATTTGATTTGGAGAGACTCCGTTTTATTAATAAAGAACATCTTAGAGCTATGGATGATAAAAAACTCTCTAAACTCTTTGGCTTTGCGGATACAGATATAGGAAAACTTGCCAAAATATATCTGGAAGAAGCAAGTACAATTAATGAACTTCAAGAGAAAATCAAGACTATCTTTGCACCCAAAGATTTTAATACTAAAGAGGGAAAACAGATGCGTATTATCGCTGATATAATTGCTTTAGCACCTACTTTTAGTAATTTTGATGATTTCAAAAAATTTATTGTGCAAGAGAGTGGACTTCAAGAAGAAGACCTTCTGCAAGCACTTCGCTATCTTCTCACTGGTGCAGGTACTGGTCCTGAACTTAGTGATATTTATATCTATATTAAATCTTATATTTTGGAGGTTGCATCATGAATCCACTTCTTTTTTCTCTTGTTCAATTATTACACACTCTTATTACTGCGTATATTTGGATTATTATTATTTCGGCCGTTATGAGTTTTATAAATCCTGATCCTTATAATCAGATAGTCCAAGCTATCCGCAAACTTACAGAACCTGTTTTTGGTTTTGTAAGGGCTAAGATGCCTTTTTTAATGGTTTCTGGGATGGATTTGAGTCCTCTTGTTATTATATTAGTACTTCAATTTATTGATACTTTTATGATGCAATCAGTTTTGGGTTAAAATATGCATAAAATTCTTATAGGTTTTATTACTTTTTTTTTACTACTCTCTAATGCCCAAGCAAAAACTTTTTCTTTTAATCAAGTACACTCTATGCCCCAAAGCGTAGAAAAAGATTATTATATTTGGCGTTTATTGATGCAAAGAAATACCTCTGCCTCTCAAGCTAAGGCTATAATCAAAGAAGTTAATCACCTTAATGGAAAACTAAGAGTTGCCTATAAGAAAAAAACTGGATCATCCCCAAGGGTATATCCTAAGCCCGTGGTTCTTAAATCGCTTAAAACAGTCAAAAAAACAACAACACAGCAACAAAAAAATGAATGGCGTATTAAATCTAAAAAGCTAAAAACAATTTTTCAGACAAGAAAACCATTTCGACAATGGGGTGCAGAAGAACCTTTTGTACAATGTTTTGTTTTTAATAAATGTGGATCAAAAAAGAGAAAAAAGCTCAATGGCTCACTTACAAAACGACAATACCAAAAACTTACAACCCATAAAAGCTTTAATCAAAGTATCCCTTATATTATGTCTGAGAATCTAGGTAATCTTAGAAATGCTCTCTATTACACTCCTGCCAAAAAGAATGCACTCACAGCAAAAATTCACTTGAAAGTAGCTATGTATGCTCTAAGAAAAGGCAAAACAGAGATAGCAAAAAACTATTTTAGACATGCACAAATCAAAAAAGATGACCAAGCATCCTCTGATCAGGCTAGTTTTTGGCTCTATCTTTTAACTAAAAATAAATCCCATCTCAAACATGTACTCAAAGGAAAAAGTGTTAATTTTTACTCACTTGTATCAAGAGACATACTCCACGCA
>JADGER010000122.1:6002-7630 GCA_016744315.1 Sulfurovaceae bacterium | reverse complement strand
ATGCTGTAATAGTTGATAGAATTATTGAAAAATTATCATTTTGTATTAATGAAAAATAGTAGTTTAAAATCCATTCCCAAGAATCTTTATATATTCCAGAAAATGCAATAAGAATAGATAGGATAAGTAAAAAATCTCTTTCATCATTATCTAAAATAACAATTTCTCTACTATTTGAGATATTTTTAACATCATTTTTATCACTTGTAGAGAGTTCATTGCGTTTTATCTCTTCCAATTCATCAAGAGATTGTCTATTTTGATAGACATTTAAAATAGTTTCTAATGATTGAGCTGTATTATCAATATTATCTAGTAAGTTTTTCCATTTTAAATATTGATAAAGTGAATTTATATTTTCATTAGTCTCAACACGGTTTATGATTGAATAGTTTCCAATTTTAATATAATAAGCTTCTTGCAAAAATGTATCTATAGTTTTTAAATTAGGAATCTTTGAAAAAAGCTTTTCAACATATCTTGCTAGAGAATCTTCTGTCATACTTTCTGTTGGATTTTGACTATTATCATTAATTTCTTCTTCGGTAGTTGTAAGATTAATAATTTTTCGTAGATCATCTCTAGCTTTCTTTATGTGGTTAATAATTTCACCTATATAATTTATGGATGTTGAAATTTCTAAAAAATCATTTATTGCCTTTTTCTCTATTTCATCTTGTAAAAAAAGTTTATAAAGCCAAGCTATTTTTGTATTATTTTCATTAATATCTGAATTAAAAATCCACTTTTGTACAATTTCATAATTTTTACCTTGTGACTGATTAAAACAGTTTTCAAAAAAAGGTACATTATAAATTCTTGAAGAAAGAGTATGATTATTTCTAGAATCTACTATATAATCTCTTTCATTCTTAGTCTTTATATCAAAAGTTTCTTTTTCTTTGAAATCTTTATATCTATAAACTCTTATAATTTTTTTAAAAAAATCATTTTTCTTATCTACATTATAGGACTCTGATTGATTTATTGAATCTCCCATTTTATATTCAAATAATAATCCATCTTCTATAATATTTTTTTGATCATATGTCAAAATATTAAAATTATTTTTTTCATCTAAGGATAAAAATAGTTTTACAAATAGTTCTTTTAGCTGTATATCAATATCAGTATAAAAATTAATAGATTGAATTTCTGTATCAATAAAATAAAATCCATATTCATCAATGATAAGATTAAAAAATAATCCTTCAAGTAAATTTTCTTTAATATGATTTTTATTATCCTCTATTATATACTTCTTGTAAAAAGTTTTAATAGACTTACTAGTAAAATTAAATCTTAGCGATATATTATTGATATAATTAAATGATTCTTGTTTAAAGTCAATCTCAAAAGATTGAGAATCTTTTTTAGTGTCTTTATTAAATTTTTTTACAAACTTATTATATTGATAATAAAAATCAGATAAAGTTAAATTTTTTGAATCTATTGACCATTTTAATTGTTTAATTCTTCTAGGATAGCTATCATAATCTTGAAAACTAGTTATATGATATTTATACTCATCAATAGTTTCATTGATAGTAGATTCTGTAATATCTATTTTTTCTTCTTGATTATCAATTAAGTGTTTTCGTACATAGGCTCTTTTTTCTACTAAAGTG
>JADGER010000122.1:0-5992 GCA_016744315.1 Sulfurovaceae bacterium | reverse complement strand
GTGTATGTGTCACGAAGTTTAAAAATATTATCTTGAGTATGTTCAGTTAAATTTATATTAAAAAATTCTATATTTAAATTATAGTATGCTACAAGTTTAATTATTTTCGAAATTAAGTTGTCTTGATTATGTGTATCTATTTCATTTATAAAGTTTGATTTTCTTAATGGCAACCAAAATGATAATAAAATATTCTCTTTTAATTTATTATAAGGGTTCTTAAGAAGTCTATTATTATAATATTTATGTTCTTGTAGGTTTAATACGGTTTTTTTATTTGACATTTAATATTCTTTTTTTATTTTTAGAATACTTATTCATCTAGTACAAAATATTCTTTTTTATTTTCATAAGTTATTATTAAAAATAATAACAGTAGTAAAAGTAAAAATCCATAATAAATATTTATACTATCTTTTAGGTATAGTTCTTCATTATTACTTGTATATTTGATTGGATGAGTAGTTACTATAATTTTATCTTTTTGTTGCGTTCTAATAGTTTCTTTAGTAAGTGATCCAACTCTACCATCAAAAAAAGATGCAAAAACAAACATTGAAATTAGGACAAGAGCAAATATAACAACAAGACCTCTTTGTCTTATCTTTTTTTTCTTAATAGTATTTTCTATTACTTTTAAACGATTTTCTATTTTATTGTTATGCTCTTCTATACTATATATTGATAAATCATTTAATTTTTTTTCATTTATTGTATTTTTATATGCATAATTTTTTAATTTTTCTTCTAAGTTTTCTATCTTTTTAGTAAATCTACTTTCACTATCTTTAGCAATTACATCTAAGTCTATAAATAATTGTTTATATAGTAATATTCTTTCATTAATATTTTCTATTTTTATCTTAAAATAATTTTTATTAATTGTGTAATCTATATAATTTAAGTAGTTATCATTTTTATTATTTGGGTTTATATATTCTAAATATTCTATATATTCTAAATATTCTTTATAGTCTACATATTCTTTATAGTCTAATTTATTAATATTAATTGTATCAATTTGATTTAAATATATTTTTATCAATGGATTAATATTACAATTAGAGATAAATTCATTAGTAATATCTGATCTAATAATATTAAAATAATTCATAATTTTTTGTTTAATTAAGTTTATATTTTGTGGATTTTTTTTACATAACTCTTCAATTGTAGTGACATTTTCTTTAATTTCTATAAATATTTTTTCTTGTTCTTGAATGTTGTTTTTTTCTTCTATTAAGTTTTTTATCTTCTCGTTAATATCTTTTTTCTGTTTATAAACATAACCTTTAATCAAAATAAACTCCATGCTTTATAATATTTTAATATGTATATTATAAAGCATGGAGTTTAAATTTTTATAATAAAGTTTATATATTTATTAGTTTTTTTCTTAAAGTGTAACAAAAGACAACTTTTTTATTAGACAAAAAACTCCTTTTCATCACCTCTAATAACTCTAATAAGGTTTGTAGAACCTGGAGCACCTACAGGGTCACCTGCTGTTAGGATATAAGAGCTATCTTTTTCAAATAATTCTCTTCTTCTTCCCTCTTTCATAACTTCTGCTATGATGTGACTTAGTCCCTCTTTTTTGACTGAAAATGCTGGAACTACTCCCCATACTATGGTTAGAGATTGTGCAGATTTTCGATCATGAGTTACAGCATAGATTGCTCTACTTGGTCTATAACGAGCAATTTTTTTGGCAGATGCTCCTGAAGCAGTCATAGCAATAATTCCTGATGTATCTATACTATGCGAAAGGCGTACCGCTGATTCATCAATATTATCTCCTGCATCAGACATATCAAAGTGTGAGAATTTATGGAAAGGATAATCTTCTTCGGCAGCTTTAATAGTATTGACCATAGTCTCAACAGCCAAAACTGGATTATGCCCTACAGCACTCTCTTCTGAAAGCATTACAGCATCTGTTCCATCAAATACAGCGTTTGCTACATCACTAATCTCTGCTCTTGTAGCAGTCTCGTGTGTTGTCATAGACAAAAGCATTTGTGTTGCAGTAATAACTGGTTTATTTTTGTTATTAGCTTTTTGGATAAGCATTTTTTGCATAGCTGGAACTCTATAGTATGGAATTTCAATACCCAAGTCACCCCTTGCTACCATAATTCCATCACTTGCTTCAAGGATAGCATCTATATTTTCTATAGCATCAAATTTTTCTATTTTGGCAAAAAGTTGTGTTGACCCACCATGTTTAGCAACTATTGCTCTAGCAGTTTCCATATCTTTGGCTGATTGAACAAATGAAATAGCCATAAAGTCTACAGCATTTTCTACACCCCATAATATATCTTTGGCATCTTTTGGAGTAATTACATCTATACCCAAATGTGTATTTGGAAAATTAACACCTTTTCGTGAAGAGAGTGTACCATCATTTTGTACAGTCACTCGGATAGACTCTTTATTAATATCTATAACTTTAGCATGGATAATACCATCACACATATAAATAGCATCACCAACTTCTAATTGGTCTAAAATTCTATTTTCATTAATACTTACTTGATAAAGACCTTCAGAGATTTTACTTCCCTCTATAGTCTCTTTAACAAAATCAATACTATCACCTCTTTTAAGATTAAAATCTTCTTTCAGTATTCCTACTCTTACTTTTGGTCCACTAATATCTTGTAAGATACCTGTAATAAGTCCTGTACTTTTGATGGCCTTTCTAATTCTATCTAGTACAGTAGAGTGATATTCATGCGTTCCATGGCTAAAGTTAAGGCGAAATACATTTACCCCTGCATGCATAAGTGCAGTAATTTGCTCTAATGAGTCAGAGGCGGGTCCTATAGTAGCTACAATTTTGGTTCTTTTTTTCATCTATAAATTCCTAGTTTAATATTTTACAATTATAACTATTATTATCTTGATTTACTGCCTAATAAATCTACAGTCCAAAAAAAATCAATCCAAACATTTGCCTCTTGGGCATACCAATTTGGTTTTATACAAGCAGTTGGCTTATAAAATAGTGATGCTGACTTAAATGTAACACAAGGATATTCTTTGATTAAAATTGCAAGAACTAAGCTCAAAGTATCTCCACTATCTACAATATCATCTACTATCAAAACATTTTTTGCATTTTCTAAATTAGGTAAATTAAATATTTTGGTCTTTTCTAGCTTTTGAGTATTTTCATAGCCAATAGTATTAATAGCATAAACTTGGCGTATATTGTAAAATTCTCCAAGTAAATGAGAGAGAGTTAATCCTCCTCTAGCTATACCTATAATTGTATCAAAACCCCAATCAATCTTCTGAGTTAAGTCCTTAGAATCTTTGATAAATTCATTATATCCATAATAATAGTGCATAGTAATCCTTTTGTATATTTTTACAAAGTTTTCATAAAAAGTCAAGACTATTTTTTCTTTTTTGGTTATAATAATTTTTAATTGTAATAAGGAGTTGATAGATGATTTTAATGATAGATAATTATGATAGTTTTACATATAATATAGTACAGTATTGCCAAGAATTAGGAGCAGACTTAAAAGTCATTCGTAATGATGAGATGAGTATAGATGAAATAAAAGCTCTTAACCCTGAAAAGATTATCTTATCTCCTGGTCCTGCAACACCTAATGAAGCGGGTGTAACACTAGATGTTATTAAAGAGTTTGGAGATGCTACACCAATTTTTGGTATCTGTTTGGGTCACCAAAGTATTGCACAAGCATTCGGTGGAGAGGTCATACGAGCCAAAAATATGATGCATGGAAAAACATCACAAGTCAAAATAGATAAAGAGACAATAATATTCAAAACGCTTCCTAATGAATTTCGAGCTACACGATACCATTCACTTACAGTTAAACAACAGAACCTACCAAAAATTATTATCCCTACAGCCCATAGCCTAGATGATAATGAAATAATGGCCTTACAAATAAAAGATAAAGATATATATGGAGTTCAATTTCATCCTGAATCTATTATGAGTGAATATGGGTACGAGATGTTGGATAACTTTTTGAAAATCTAAGAGATACTATGAAAAAAATCACACTCACTACAGAGCTTATAAATCTTGCCTCTTATTCTAATACTTTAAACAAAGCTCAATCTGAACTCTTGGGTCTTAGCTTTCCTCTTAATGATAATTGGCAAGAGAGTATAATGAATAAAGAGCTAAGTGTAGGAGATACCAATCTATTTATAATGCTTAGAGGAAATCTAGCACTCAAAGCACAGCAACAGATTAAAAGTAACTACAAACTCCTTACTACATTTCATAACCCAAAAGTACAAAAAACAGAAAAAATACAAAAGCCCCAAGAGCTATCAAGAGTAAAAAGCCTAGAGATATATTGTGATGGGGGATGCCAAGGAAACCCTGGAAAATCTGGAAGTGGCTTGGCTCTTTATGGAGCAGACAAAACCAAACCAACACTTATTTATGGTGCATTTGAGGCTATGGGTACGAACAATACAGCTGAACTCAATGCCTTACATAAAGCTCTGTCTATCGCTAAAGAGTATGATAGAGATGCAAACATTACTATACTCTCTGATTCTAAATATAGCATTGACTCTATTACAAAATGGGCATACAGTTGGAAAAAGAATAACTGGAAGAAAAAAGGTGGTGAGATAAAAAACTTAGAGATAATCCAACAAGCACACCAACTCTATGAAGAGCTAAAAGATACTATCACTATAAAACATGTCAAAGGACACTCAGGAATAGAGGGTAATGAATTAGCAGATAGAATGGCACTACTAGCAATTACATCCCAAACACAAAGCTACGCTACACATTATTATGAAAACATAGAAGAAATACTCCTTTGAATAAAAAAATATTTTATCCATTTATCCTATTTTATACTGTAGCTCTTATTTATTTGGCTTGGAGTACTCCAATTAGTCCCCATGAAGCCAAGATATTTTATAGTGAAGATGATATTATTAATTTTTTGATGCATAGTGGGCATAATATAATAGGTGGTTTTCTTGGTATTCGTCTCTTTTTTTTACTAATAGGATTTATCTCTATCTATCTGTATTATGAAGTTACAAAAATTTATCTTCAAAAAATAGAAGATAGATACTTGGCTACAGCTGTATATGTTATGTTACCTGGAATGATTACTGCTTTGGTTTTGGCAAATATTTCTATATTAGTTATACCCTTAGTTTTACTATTTTTATTAGTACATAACAAAGGTTGGATATGTATGCAATTTATTATTATGGCATTTTTATTTTTAATTCATGATGCATCTGTAATATTTTTTATTGCTATTTTTATTTATGCTTTGATACACAAAGAAAAAGCACTTACTCTATTTAGTGGTATATTTTTACTTTCCTCTATCATTATAGTAAGAGGTGTAGAGATAGGTGGAAGACCTTCTGGACACTTTATTGATATTTTTGGGCTATATACAGCACTTTTATCACCTCTATTATTTATCTATTTTTTCTATACTCTCTATCGTATACTCCTTCGTGAAAATAAAAATATTCTCTGGTATATCTCTTTTGGTGCATTAGTAGCCTCATTAATACTCTCTATTCGTCAACGCATCTCTATTACAGATTTTGCTCCTTATGTGATTATATCTATAGTGCTTATGCTTGATAATTTTAATAAAAGTATGCGTGTTAGACTACCTTTGTATCGTAAGTACTACAAAATTGGATTTACTGTAGTTATAGGAAGTCTTTTGCTTGTCTCTGCATCTATTCTTTTTCATCAATCACTTTTTTATCTTATAAATAATCCACAAACCCATTTTGCCTCAAGATTATATGAACCATATTGGTTAAGTCAAAATCTTAAGAAGCAAAATATAGGCTGTTTTGACTCACAAAAACGAGATACAACTTACCAACTTCGTTTCTATGGAATAGGAAGTTGCCCTAAGTATCAATTTAAAGAGTAGAAATGTTTCTAAAATACACACTTTAATCATTATAATTTTATTATTTAAAACTTATA
>JADGER010000121.1 GCA_016744315.1 Sulfurovaceae bacterium | reverse complement strand
AGAGAGTCACGATCAATAAATTATGCAAGGTAGTACAATGGAAAAATGTAAAGATGTAAAAGCGTATGTTCGTATGGAAGAGCGGTATGAGGGATTAAACTTGATTTTTGGTGATTGTCCAGAGCTTAAAACAGAAGTTTTAGCAGTAGTGGCACAGGTCAAAGAAGATACTGGTTTGACACCTTTTATCTATGATAAAGTCTCTAATGACCGTCCTGATCTTCAAGCAATCTATGTAGAATTTCATGATGATGTACATCGTACTGGTGGTGACTTCTTTGAAAAAGTATTAAAAAAACTCAATATAACACACTGTGAGGATTAGAAAATGAAAAAAATAATTTTAGCACTCCTTTTTATAGGTCTACTCTCTTCTACACAGGCTATGGCAAAAGATACAATAGTAGTACTCAAAACAAATCAAGGGAATATAGAATTGAAGCTTTTTCCTAAGGTTGCTCCAAAGGCTGTGGAAAATTTTGTAACACATGCCAAAAATGGCTATTATGATGGACTTATTTTTCATAGAGTTATTAAAGGATTTATGATTCAAGGTGGAGATCCTGATGGCACAGGAAGAGGTGGCGAGTCTATTTGGAAAAAAGATTTTGATAATGAATATGCAGCTAATGTAGTATTTGATAAACCATTTAAGTTAGCTATGGCAAATCGTGGACCAAATACGAATGGAAGTCAGTTTTTTATTACTACAGCAGTTACACCTCATCTTAATGGTGGTTATACTATTTTTGGAGAAGTAACAAAAGGGCAAGAGGCTGTTCGTAAAATAGAAAGCGTATCAACTGATGCTGGCGATGTACCTATGTTTCCTCAGGTTATCAAAAAAATAATTGTTAAGTAGATTGCTTTGGATCTTTTAGCATTACGCCAAGAGCGTCTTAAGTGGCTCACTTGGAAAAATATTATCCCCCTACAAGAGGCTGTTGCCTCTCTTCCCCACCTTAGAGTTTCTTCTGTAGCATTAGATGATGTTGTTGCTATAGATTTTGAGACTTGTAGCAAAGAACAAGAAGAGCAGATAGTAGAAGTAGCCAAAAGGCTAAAACCATGGAGAAAAGGACCTTTTCGTATCTCTGAGACACTTATAGATAGTGAGTGGCAAAGTTTTATGAAATACAATCTCTTAGAGCCTCATTTTAATCTTAAAGATAAGATTGTTGGAGATATAGGATGTAATAATGCTTATTATCTCTTTCGTATGCTCTCACACAAACCAAAAAAGCTTGTAGGATTTGATCCTTCTGCTATAACTTACTCACAATTTCAGTTTATAGATCATTTTATTAAAAGTAATATTGTGTATGAACTTTTGGGTATTGAGCATGTAGAATTTTATGAGCATCGTTTTGATGTTCTTTTTTGTTTGGGAGTACTCTACCATAGGAGTGATCCTATATCAATGCTTAAATCACTCTATAAGGGTCTTAATAGTGGTGGTGAACTTATATTGGATACTTTTATGATTGATGGTGATGATGAGGTTTGTCTAACACCAAAAGGTCGCTATTCAAAAATTCCAAATATCTATTTTATTCCTACTGTAAATGCTCTTAAAAATTGGTGTTATCGTGCTGGATTTGAGAGTGTAGAAGTATTGGATATTAAGAAAACTTCTCATCAAGAACAGAGAAAAACAGAGTGGATAGATACGCAAAGTCTTAAAGATTTTCTTGATCCCATAGATAACAACAAAACGATAGAAGGGTACCCTGCACCTAAGAGAGTTTACATTAAAGCTACTAAAAAGTGACAAGTGTAAAAAAGTAAAATTAATTTTTTTTATAAATATCTCTTATTTTTAGCTATCAAATGACGCGTCCAGCGTTACTTTGATAGACTTTTATATAAAATACCACAATAAACTAAAAATTACTTTTATTTTTAAATAAGCATTATTTCGCTATAAACTACTATCATAAGCCAAAGAGCCTATTTGGATACTATTTAAGTGTAATAATAATTTGAGGATGAATATAAAATATGAGGATATTAACGATAGGGTTTGATGACGATTATGTTAAAAAACTTGCTGTAGAACTGGAGAAATATTTTATCTGTATTGTTGATAATGCGAAAGATCTTTATGACGCAACAAATTTTACAGATTTTAGGCATTATGAATTAGTCATTATTGTAGATGAGGGAGTTAAATTTTCTCTGGAACGGTATGTTAATGAAGTAAAAAAGAAAAAAAGTGAAACAAAAATCATTATGCTTACTGATTTTAAAGAAAATCAAAATATACACTTTTTATTAGGTGTAGATGATGTAATATATCAGCACTGTGACCAACCAGATTTAGTCGCAGCAAGAGTCTTGGCAAATATGAGACAACTATTTGGTACAAAAGTAGACATAGGGAAACTTGTAATAGATATTACAAATAAAAAGATAGAGTATGATGAAAAAATTGTATCTCTTAATGGAAAAACATTTGATATTCTGGCATATCTTGCTCTGAGAAAACAGAGAGTATTTTCTAAAGATGAGATTATTAATGCACTTTGGGAAGAGCCTGAATATGTGAGTGATAATACTGTTGAAGTAGCTATCAATCAAATTCGCAAAAGATTAAAAAGTATTCTTGGATTTCAAGTTATTCATACGGTTCGTCGTAGAGGCTATAAGTTCTCTTATTAAGATAATCAGAAAATATGGTAGAACTTAAACTTTTTATATATTATGCTTCTTGGCTAGTATTTCCTTTACTCTTTTGGTTTTCTGCCAAAAGATATAGAGTACTGATTGTACTATCACTCTTTTTTATCTATGCTAGATTTATTGAACCCAAAATTTTATTAGTACATAATTACAAAATTGAAACAGGATTTTCTGCTAAATATGCATTAATTGCTGATTTGCATTTAGGGATATATAATGATGCTTCTATACTCAAAAGAGCTGTTGAAAAAATAGAAAAATCAGATGTAGAAGCTCTCTTAATAGCAGGGGATCTTATTTATGAGCCAAATCCAGATACCTTAAAAGAGCTTTTTACACCATTACAAGAACTAACTATACCAATTTATGCTGTATTAGGCAACCATGATTGTGTAGGACGAGGTGCAAGTGTTCGCAAAAAGCTAGAAAAAGTTTTAACAGATTTGGGTGTAATTATTATTAGCAATAAAGCAATAGAATTAAATTCTATAACAATACTTGGTTTAGGAAGTCGCTGGGCAAGAGAAGATAAAATTGCATTACTAGATAAGTATTCAAAAGAAGATAAGCTTATAGTGCTTACTCATAATCCTGATACAACATTAGATTTTAAGCCAAATCATTATGCTGACCTTACACTTGCAGGGCATACACATGGCGGACAGATACGCATACCCTATCTCTATCAAAAAGTTATACCAGTACAAGGAGAGGTTGCGTGGGATAGAGGGCTTTATAAGTATAAGAATGGACAAGTTTTTATTACTACAGGTTTAGGTTCTATTGGATTACCTCTACGATTTTTGATTCCACCAACAATAGATATACTCACACTATATTAAGAGCATAGCTATGAGATTTAAAACTATTACTTTCAAAAAGCTTTTACTTATACCTTTATTGGTATTTGTAAATTATATTATTTTCACTTATTTTACTACTCCCAAGCCAGAGCCACTTCCAAAAAAGAAAAATGAGAGATACTATCAAATAAAAATGTGTAATAAACTCAAAGGCAAAATAGAGTACCGTCTACCAGATAAGACAAGAGTTGATTGTTTGACTGATGAGTATGCTATAGAAGTAGATTGGGCAAAAAAGTGGGCAGAGGGAATAGGACAAACTCTCTATTATGCGTCTATTACCAACAAAAAACCAGCTGTAGCATTGATTGTGGCGGAGGGCGAAGAGAGATTTGTTAAGCGACTTACTACCGTAGCAAATGAGTTTGATATAAAGGTAATTATTCTTGATAAATGATTTCAAATAGAGCTTAATAATTTTTAGGATAAAATACTCTTAAAATAAATTACAGTTAAGGCAAATATATGGATTACCTACAGATAAAAGGTGGAACAAAATTACAAGGAGATGTAACAATTAGTGGTGCTAAAAATGCAGCATTACCTATTATTGCAGCAACTCTACTTAGTGACAAACCAATTACTCTAACCAATCTCCCTAATGTTGTAGATATTCGTACACTTTTGAAGCTTTTGGGTATGTTAGGTGGCAGTGTAGAGCATCAAGAGACCGTAGCAACAATTGATAACTCTACAATTAGTTCTACCAAAGCAGTCTATGAGATAGTATCACAGATGCGAGCTTCTATATTGGTACTCGGTCCACTTCTTGCGAGATTTGGAGAGTGTGAGGTGAGTTTGCCTGGTGGCTGTGCAATTGGTCAAAGACCTATTGATTTGCACCTCAAAGCATTAGAGGCTATGGGGGCAACTATAGATATTCGTGGTGGATATGTGCGAGCAGAAGCACCCAATGGACTCCAAGGAGCAAAAATAATCTTTGATAAAATCACAGTAGGTGGTACAGAGAACATAGTAATGGCAGCAGCCCTAGCCAACGGTATCAGCACAATTATTAATGCAGCCAAAGAGCCAGAAGTAATACAGTTATGTGAAATGATACGAGATGCAGGAGTCAAAATAGAGGGTATAGGTACAGGTGAACTTATAATTCATGGTACAAACCAAAAACCATTGACATTCCAGCATATACAGATTATTCCAGACCGTATAGAAGCAGGAACTTATCTCTGTGCAGGAGCTATCACTCAATCTAAGATTACTTTGCATCAGGTCAATGCAGAAGATATAAGATCTTCTATGAATAAACTCGAAGAGATGGGTTTTTCTTTTGATATTACTCAAACGAGTATCACTATACACCCTAGCAAAGAGATTAAACATGTAGATCTTATTACCACAGAGTATCCAGGATTCCCTACAGATATGCAAGCACAATTTATGGCAGTATTAGTAACAGCCGTGGGAGAGTCACTTATAGAAGAGAGACTTTTTGAAAATAGATTTATGCATGTGAGTGAACTCAATAGATTAGGAGCGGATATATGGCTCAAAGGCAACATAGCAGCCATACGCCCCATAGAAAAGCTTTATGGAGCAGATGTAATGGCAACAGACCTTAGAGCAAGCTCCGCCCTAGTACTGGCAGGATTAGTAGCCCAAGGCACAACAAATGTCCACCGCATCTATCACCTAGACAGAGGCTACGACAACCTAGAAGGCAAACTATCCAAACTAGGTGCAGATATTGTAAGACTTAAGGAGTAGGAGAGAGAAAATAAGGGTGGATTCTATCCACCTTTTAAAATCTTCTACTCCTTATTATTAAAAATTTTATTATATAGCGTTTTAAGCTTATTCTCTTTGATAGTTTGAAAAGGGTAAGGAACATTTACCTCACCTCTTTTCCTATTACCATAGACATTATAAGCATCCTTGCCTCTATGTTTATAGAGCAATGCTGTAGAACCATTATCATCTGCAATGATATTTACCTCTAACCTTGTACTCTTAATCGTATCTACTCCAAACTCTGGATGTGTTACTATTCTACTTTTTGGATTGCTCTTAGAGCGTATATAACTATTTGCACCTTTACCATCTCTTATCTTCATTACACAATGAAATGAATCATCTTGGCTAAACTCATACCATCGTGTTCGACACAAAAAGTTACTACCATCTGCTATCTGAAAGTATTTTTTATTTGTAAAAAAATGAACTCTATCCTCTATATTCCCACCACTTCCACCTGATCCACCCTTTGTACGAAAATATGTAATATCAGACTTATTTTTATCACTTAAAATAGTGTGCATAGAAGAGAGATATGGTATATGATCTCTTGTCATTGTAAGATTAAGTGTTTGAAACTTATATCCACACTTATTTTTATCATATTTATACTCCAAAAATATTGGAAAATCAATCTCATACTTACCATCTGGCACAGTTTCTGAACTAGAGAGTAAGCTTGGTCTCATATTACCTGTCATAAGATGTGTACTTGAACACTCTTCATTAATCTCAGTACTAATATATCTAGCATAATAAGTTGCTGTAATCCTTCTATCTTTTTCTCCATAGAAAGTATAGATAGCTTGGTTACTTGTAGATGGTATTATAGTATTGACCTTTCGTTTCTCTTCATTTGGAAAATATGTCAATCCATAATAGACAAGGGTTAATAAGACTATGGTTTTTAGTATCTCTTTCCATAAACCATTTTTAATTTTTGGCTCTTTTGTATTATTATCTTCTTTTATTATCTTCTCTGTTGGCAAATTTGCTCTCTTACCATCCACCTCTTCAATAAAATACCCATTCTCATCAAACCTATCATTGTTTTGTTTGTTACTATCTTTAAAATTTTTCATTATTTTTCATCCCATTTTTTCCATACACCACTCTTAGCTTTTGGCTCTTTCCTCTTATAATAATTTTCCTTACTACAACTCCACTATCGTAGCACCAAAATTACCATTAGTATGATAGAACTTTTTGATTTTTGGGTGGGTTTGTAGGAACTCTTTGACAAGCTTAGAGAGTATGCCTCCTCCTGTGCCGTGGATTATTTCTACTTCATTGAGTCCATTGACTAGAGCATCAGAGAGGAACTTATCTACGGCATCTATTGCTTCGTCGCCATACATTCCAAGGAGTTTAATAGAGACTGTGGTATGGCTTTTTTCTACATTTATATTAGCTTTTGGTGGTTTTTTCTTGGTCATTTTGGGAATATCACTTATGCGTTTAAGTTGATTGATTGGGACACGCATTTTCATACCATCTACTAATATTGTGCCTGTATCGCCTCGAATACTGAGGAGTTCTCCTTTGTGATTTCTATATTTTACACGATTGCCTTCTACTAGAGGGATTGTATCAGGAGTTATAGGTGTTACTTTGCTTTTTTCTTTGTGTTTATAGGCATCTGTTAGAAGTCTTCTACCTTCTGTAGACTCTTTGGCTTTAAGAGCCTGTTGCGCTCGTTTGGTGGCTGCGTTGTAGCGGTTTTCTAGGGTGGCTATAGCTTTGCGATGTTTTTCTTCGAGTTTTTCTTCTATTTCATTAAGATATGTTTTTTTGCGTTCTATCTCTTCTTTGGCTTCATCTAGTTTACTTATTTTATCTCGCATTTCTCTTTCGAGGGAAGTTGATTTTTCAATAAGTTCATTAAGGTTTTCTTTGTCTTCACCATAAATAACTTTGGCTTTTTGGACAATATTTTCTGGTACACCATATCGTTGTGCTGTTTCAAATGCATAACTTTTTCCAATGCTTCCTTGGAGGAATGTATAGGTAGGGAGTCGATGCTCTTCATCATAAAGTGCTGCAATCAATGCCACATCATTATCTGCACCCATCAAAGAGGCTAATCGTTTGTGGTGTGTGGTCACAACAAAGATAATATCTCTTTTGCGTAACTCTTCTAGCATCACTCTAAAAAGACTTGCAGCCTCGTCACTATCTGTTCCTAATTCTATTTCATCGACTCCTACAATAGCATTTTCTTTACTAAAAAGCCTAGAAAATTCTACCATTCGTCCCGCAAAGGTAGAGATGTCATTTTTGACTGATTGTGGGTCGTCAATAACTGCTTCTATATTTTTGAAATGTCCTATTGA
>JADGER010000120.1 GCA_016744315.1 Sulfurovaceae bacterium | reverse complement strand
GGGTGGGAGTAGTACAGATATTCTTTTTGCTCCTTTTGTAATGCCTGTAGGAAATGAGTGGTTTATGATAGTGGCTGTGGGTATTTTTGCTACTATTTCTCAGATTTTGATGACCAAAGCTTATGAGCTTACAAAAGCAGGTATCGTAGGGACTATCTCATACTCTAATATTATATTTGCTGTTATTATTGGTGTGATGCTCGGAGACCCTATACCTGATGTTTGGACTTTTTTGGGTATACTTTTGGTTATTATTGCAGGATTATTAGTAGCTATTCCTAAAGCAAAATAGTATAAATTAATCAGGAGCAAAGATGAGAGTTGGACATACTTTTCTTTTTGGTTATGGAAGTCATGGGCATTTTATTGCTTATGGACTTCAGGCTGATAACCTCCAATTTAGAATCATAGAATCTAATAAAGATAATTATCAATTAGCTCAAAATGAAGGCTATAAAGATACGCTATTAATAGATGTTACAAGCGATACACAACTCTCTAAGCTCTCTATAGATCAAGATGATAAAATTATTTGTGTAATGGAAGATGAACATTTAAATGTATTTTTAACACTTTCATTAAGAGCACTCTATCCCTCATGTAGTATTTATGCTATTTCAAACTCTCTTGATACAAGCCAAAAGCTTAAAATGGCAGGAGCTAATCAGATTATTGATTTATATGAAGTGAGTGCCAAAAGAATCTCTAACCTTTTGAAAAAACCCATAGCTACAAAGCTTTTAGATAGTTTTTTATCACATCCTAAGGGTATTAGTTTTAGAGAGATTACTTTGCCTAAAGATTCTCTTTTGTTAGGGCGACTAGTTAATAATATAGAATATAAATCCTATGGAGTATTGCTTGTAGGGGTTGTGATTTTTAATACAGGAGAGTTTGGCTTTGTGACACATGGTATTACAACACCATTACAATATAATGATATACTAGTTTGTATAGGAGATGAAGAGGATTTAAAAAAGTTTGAAGAGAAAATTATAAAAAAAGAGGAAATATTATGAAATTAGCAATTATTGGAGCAGGAAAATGGGGAGAGGCACTCTATCATGCCTATAGCAAAAACAATGATGTAGTAATATCTTCACGAACACCTCGTGATATAGAAAATTTTGTAAGCCTAAAAGAAGCTATGAGCAGAGAATATATTATTATGGCAATACCTGCTCAAAGCGTACGAGAATGGCTAAGAGAACATTACGAAGACAAAGGGCAAAAGATACTTGTTGCTGCAAAAGGAATTGAGACAAGTTCAGGAGCTTTTTTGAATGATATTTATGGAGCATTTTTACCTTGTGATAGATTAGCTTATATATCAGGACCCTCTTTTGCCACAGAAGTTAAAGAGTCTTTACCTACAGCTTTGATTATTAGTTCAACGAATGTGGAATTAGCCCAATATTTTGCAGATGGACTTCCGTCATTTATTAAAGGCTATGTTGATGATGATGTTATTGGTGCAGAGGTTTCAGGAGCATACAAAAATGTTATAGCCATAGCAGGTGGTGTAACTGATGGCTTAGGCTTGGGTAATAATGCTAGAGCTGCTCTTATCTCTAGGGGACTTGTGGAAATGAGCCGTTTTGGTCAACACTATGGAGCAAGAGCAGAAACATTTTTGTCTTTGGGTGGTGCAGGGGATCTCTTTTTGACAGCGAGTTCAAAACTCTCACGAAACTATCGTGTAGGTCTAGGCTTGGCAGAAGGTAAAAGTATAAAAAATATTCTCCTAGAGTTAGGGGAGGTTGCAGAAGGGATTCCTACAACCAAAGCCTTATATACTATAGCCAAAAAAGAAGACCTGTATCTTCCTATAGCCCAAGAAGTGTATAAAATGATAGAAGAAGATAAAAGTCCATCTGAGAGCCTACGAGATTTATTGGGGATAAAATAATCGAATAATCAAACCCTACACCAAACTTAGCTAAAATATCACTAATATTCTAAAAAAAGTGGTTTGATGATGAAAGTAGTAACAGGTGTAGTAGGAAATGATATTCATGTAGTTGCCAATAGATTAATTGATATATCCTTGGGAGAGAGAGGATTTGAAGTTTTTAACTTAGGGGTTAATACCTATCTCGAAGAGTTTATGGACGCAGTTATTGAGACGGATGCTGATGTATTACTTATCTCATCTCTTAATGGTGAAGCAGAGGGTTGGTGTCGTGATTTGCAGATACTAAAGAGTCAATATGACTTTAGAAATGTAGTCTTTATGATAGGTGGGAATCTTGTGGTTGGTGAAGTTACAGCCCAAGAGATAGTTCCTAGATTTAAGGGATATGGATTTGATCTTGTCTTTCATCAAGTAGACCTTAATGAGGGACTTGACCAATTAGAACTATTTTTAAAGGAAAACAGATGAGTCTATTGCAAAGAGAACGAGAGATTATAGTTCGTAATGAGTATATAGACCGTTTTGATTTTGATGAGGTCAAAGAGTTTATCACAGGAGCAAGTAAAGACCTTTTTATCTCACATAGATTTAAACACTCCAATGAAATGTTAGTGCAACCTCGCGGAGGGTTTCCTACTTATGATAAGGTATTTCAACTTTACAAAGAGTTTAAAGATGCTAATGTAGATGTATTACCACTTACCATAGATTCTAATACTAGACTCAATGACTACGCAACAGCCAAAAAGATGCTCGCTCTTTCAGAAGAAAATGATACAGATATGCTTAATGGCTATCCTTTAATAAACCATGGCTATAGAACAACACGCAAAATGATAACACATTATAATACTCCTGTAAGTTTGCGTCATGGTACACCTGATGCAAGGCTTTTGGTAGAGATGGCATTAGCTTCTGGTATATTTGAAATAGAAGGTGGGCCAATTACCTATCTTTTGCCATATTCCAAAAACTTTCCTATGGATAAAGCATTTTTATACTGGAAATATGTAGAGCGAGTATGTGCCTCTTATTCTGAACTCAATGAGCCTATTAATCGTGAATCTTTTGGGCCTCTTTCTGCGACGCTTCAGCCTCCTGCTATTGTGCTTGTGATACAAATTTTGGAGATGTTGCTTTCGCTAGAAGAGGGTGTAAAATCTTTTTCGGTGAGTTTTTCTCAGACAGGTTCTATGACCCAAGATATTGTATCCTCAAATGTTATTAAAAAGCTTTCTCGTCATTATGCAGATAAATTTGGACATACTGACGCAACAATTAACCTAGTATATCATCAATGGATGGGTGCATTCCCATATAATAGAGAGTATTCAGATTCACTTATCAATACTTCTACTGTGATTGCCGCTATGGTTGGAGCAGATAAGATTATTACCAAAACGCGTAACGAAGCATTTGGTATCCCCACCAAAGAAGCAAATGCTCTAGCTGTAGCAAATGTAAAATATACGCTAGGAATGCTCAAAGGTGTTCCCCAAGTAAGTGATCCAGAAGAAGAAGAAAACCTCACAAGAGAAGTCCATGAGATACTAGAAGCAGTCTTCAATGATGGTGCAGATACGATGTGGAGACAGGTATTTAACTCTATCAAAAAAGGGTATATAGATATACCATTCTCTCCTCATATTATTAATGCAAATCAAGTGATTACTATTCGAGATAAAGAGAGTAATATTCGTATACTCAAAAAGGGAAATCTTCCTATTTCTGATAGAAGTTTTGCATTTGAAAAATCCAAGATAAATCTTCCAGAGGGTTCTAGGGTTGTGGATAAGATTATACAAGATATAGGTATTATGTTATAAGAAGAGATAGAAGTTATCTAATGATACAATAAGAAAAAATAACACTATAGAAGGAATATAAAATGGGTAGAGCGTTTGAATATCGTAAAGCAGCAAAAATGAAACGATGGGGAACAATGTCAAGAGTTTTTCCTAAATTAGGAAAAATTATTACAATGGCGGCTAAAGATGGCGGTGATGATCCAGAGATGAACCCTAAACTTCGTACAGCTATTCTCAATGCCAAAGCACAAAATATGCCTAAAGATAATATCGAAGCAGCCATCAAAAGATCCACAGGTAAAGATGCAACAGATATTAAAGAGACAAGTTATGAAGCCAAAGGTCCTCATGGTGTTTTACTTTTTATAGATTGTGCTACAGATAATAATACACGAACCGTAGCCAATGTCAAAGCGATACTCACTCGTAATAGTGGAGAAGCATTGAAAAATGGTTCATTAGATTTTATGTTCACAAGAAAATCAGTATTTGTGTTTGATAAAATAGAAACTATGGATTTAGAAGACTTAGAGTTAGAGTTAATAGATGCAGGTTTAGAAGAGATAGAAGAAGATGAAGTTGAGATAGAGGATACACAAGGCGAAACAAAAAAAGTGATAACAGTTTATGGAAGCTTTGAAAGTTTTGGAACACTCACACATGCCTTAGAAGATATGAAAATAGAAATAACAAAAGCAGAGTTACAAAGAATACCAAACTCTCCACTAGACTTTACAGAAGAACAAATAGAAGAAGCAGAGATTCTTATAGATAAACTAGAAGATGACGAAGATGTACAAGCAGTGTATACGAATATAAACTAAAAAATACTTAGGGTGGGTGAAATCCCATCATGTTTTTCTTGATTTCCATCAAGAAAAACAAAATCTTAAAATAAAAATCCTTCTTTTTTTATCGTTTGATACAAGTCAAACAATCACTAATACACTTCTAATATAATGCTTCAAATTAATTATATAGGAGTGAACTTATGATAAGTATTATTATCAAGCGAGATGGTAGTTCACAAAGATTTGTTCCTTTCAAAATAGAGGATGCTATCAAAAAGGCTTTTCATAGTGAGGTAAAAACTTATGATAAGAGTGTCTTTTATGATGTGATGAAGTACATAGAACAAAATAGTGAGCCAACGGTAGAAGATATTCAAGATAGTATAGAAAAAATCCTCTACGAACAGCAACATTTTGAAGTGATGAAATCATTTATCCTCTATCGTCATATGCACAAGATACAGAGAGAACAAATACTTGGGCTGGATGAAGATACCACCTATATCAACTCTACACAAACTATCAAAGAGTATATAGATAAATCCGATTGGAGGATAAAAGCCAACTCTAACACAGGCTACTCCCACGCAGGACTTATCAATAATACAGCAGGCAAGGTGATAGCCAACTATTGGCTTGATACTATTTATTCCAAAGAAGAGGGTTATGCTCATAGAGATGGAGATTATCATATCCATGATTTGGACTGTCTGAGTGGATATTGTGCAGGCTGGAGTCTGCGAGTGCTTCTGGATGAGGGTTTCAATGGTGTGCGTGGGAGAGTAGAAAGCAGAGCTCCTTCACACTTTAGAGAGGCACTTGGGCAGATGGCAAATTTCTTGGGTATTTTACAGAGTGAGTGGGCAGGGGCTCAGGCTTTTTCATCGTTTGACACTTATTTAGCTCCTTATGTTTTCAAAGATAAATTGCCTTATGATGAAGTAAAAAAAGCTATTAGAAGTTTTATCTACAATCTTAATGTACCCGCGAGATGGGGACAGAGTCCCTTTACCAATATCACTATAGATTGGACTGTTCCTGATGATCTCAAAGATCAGATACCAACAAAAAACCAACTGCATATCTTTCACGATCTCCAAGATGATCTCTTGTGGCAGAGTGCTATGCAAAGAGATGAGAGTTTACAGTCGCTAGAATCCATGACCTATAAACATTTCCAAAAAGAGATGCATATGATAAACAAGGCTTATTATGAAGTGATGACTGAGGGAGACAAGAGTGGGCAACCTTTCACTTTTCCTATCCCTACCGTCAACATTACTGAGGAGTTTGATTGGTATGGAGAAAACACCGATATACTCTTTGAAAATACAGCCAAGATAGGCTCATCTTATTTTCAGAATTTTATAGGTAGTCAATATATCAAAGATGAAAAAGGTAATAGAGTACATAATGAGAAAGCTTACAAACCAGGGCATGTCCGTAGTATGTGCTGTCGCTTACAGCTAGATTTGCGTGAACTGCTCAAGAGAGGAGGTGGACTCTTTGGGAGTGCAGAGATGACGGGGAGTATCGGGGTCGTGACTATCAACATGGCGAGACTAGGTTATCTCTATAGAGGTGATGAGCAGAAACTCCTAGAGCGACTTACCAAGCTTATGGAGTATGCCTATTCTACACTAGAGAAGAAACGAATATTTATTCAAGAGATGTACGATAGAGGGCTATTCCCCTATACGGCAAGGTATCTCCCTGGTTTCAATAACCACTTCTCTACTATCGGTGTCAACGGAATGAATGAGATGATAGAAAACTTCAGTAAGAGCAGAGACAATATCACTGATGAGATTGGAAAAGAGATGGCATTGCGGATATTGAGCCATATGCGTGACCAGCTCAAAGAGTTCCAAGAACGATCAGGCAATCTCTACAACTTAGAAGCAACCCCAGCGGAGGGGACGACATATAGATTTGCCAAAGAGGATATCAAAAGATACCCAGATATAATACAAGCAGGTACGAAAGAAAATAACTACTATACTAACTCATCGCAGATACCAGTTCTGCACACTGATGACCCCTTTGAGGCATTAGAACTCCAAGATGATCTACAGTGTCAATATACGGGTGGAACGGTATTACACTTTTATATGCGAGAGCGAGTGAGTAGTGCAGAAGTAGGACGGAAGTTGGTACGCAATATTCTTAGTAATTTTAGGCTACCATATATCACGCTTACACCTACTTTTTCTATCTGTGAGAAGCATGGGTATCTCTCAGGAGAGTATGAGTTTTGTCCTAAGTGTGATCAAGAACTAATAGAAGGAAAATAAAATGAATCAAAAAAAATTAAATGAGTGCCAAGAGCAGAGAAGCAAATGTATAGTATATACTAGAGTAATGGGTTACCATAGACCTGTAGAGAGTTTCAATATAGGGAAAAAAGGGGAACATCAAGAGCGGAAGTTTTTTTTAGAAGAGCATAAATCTAAATCACTAAGATCTTATGTCGCTTAAACCTATATATGATATTACCGCCTTTACCGCACTTGATTATCCCGATCATTTGGCAACTATTTTTTGGTTTGCCAAGTGCAATATGCGATGCCAATACTGTTATAACAAAGATATAGTATTAGGAGATGGAGAAATAACACAAGAGCAGGCTTTGGAGTTTTTGGATAGTAGAGCAGGATTACTCGAAGCTGTCGTCCTCTCTGGAGGTGAAGCCACTCTTTATGATGATTTGTTAGAGTTTTGTATCAAAATAAAAGAGAAAAATTTCAAAATTAAACTTGATACTAATGGACTCAATCCTTTATTAGTACAACTCTTAGTAGAAAATAATTTAGTCGATTATATAGCACTAGATTACAAAGCACCCAAAGAGAAGTTTTTGACTATCACCAAAAATAAACATTTTGATGACTTTGCAAAAACACTTAACTTTCTAATAGCAAAAGATTTCCCTTTTGAGGTGCGTACTACAGTACATAATGATTTGCTCAGAGTAGAAGAGATTAATCGCATCATAGATGACCTCTACAAACGAGGGTATAGAGGAGAGTACTATCTCCAATCTTTCCTTTTTACCGATACTATACTAAGCAAGTTAAAAGAAGAGAAAATTACTTTTGAGAGAGAGAAGTTGTCTGATAAATTAAGAGTTGTTTGGAGGGAATAGTTTATGCAAAAAATACGAGTTTTGATTAATGGTTTTGGGCGTAT
>JADGER010000119.1 GCA_016744315.1 Sulfurovaceae bacterium | reverse complement strand
CTTTATCAATACCTATACCATTATCACATATTTGGGTTATAACATACTCTTTATCCTCAAAAATTTTAATCTCTATATATGCATTTTTAGATTTTTTTTGTAATAATGCATCTTTGGCATTAGTGATTATATTAACAAATACTTGCATTAATTCTCTAGGATAAACACCAATTGTTGACTCTGAGGTAGAAGATGTTTTTAATGTAATGTTATGGTTTTGCAAATTATCTTTAACTATAGCATAGGTTTCTATAAGTATATCAGAGAGTTTTACTTGCAAGATAGATTTATCAGGTTTAAAAAAGTTTCTAAAATCATCTATTGTTTTAGAGAGGTTTTCTGTCTGAAGTAAAATAGCATTTGCATATTTTTGAGCATGTTGTGAATCTAATTCATTTAGGGCAATATCAAGAAGCATATTATTTGCATTCATTGATATTGCTGTGAGTGGTTGTCGCCATTGATGGGCGATCATGCCTATCATCTCTCCCATAGCAGCATGTCGTGATTGATTTATCAACATTTCATCTTTTTGTTTTAATTTAGTAATATCTGTAGCTGATGAGATTAATACGCGTTTTCCATTTATAGTTCCCATAGGAGCAGAACTAAATGCCCAAATGATTTGTTTACCACTTTTAGTTTTTACTTTAAACTCACCCTCATACACTCTTTGTGTAATACTATAGAGTTCTTTTATATGTTTTTTTCTCCAAAATGCCTCAGTATAAGCAACTTTATCTGCCCACTTTGAAACTGTATTTATCTCATCATAAGAGTACTCTGTTAGCTCTTGCCATACTCTATTAATCATAAGAATATCACCATCTTCATTATGTATAGCCATAGGAGTTGGTGCTTCATTAAATATTCTCTCTAACTCTTTTTTCTTCTGTTGTAATAATTTAAGAGAATTTTTCTTTTCTGTTATATCTTCTACAAATGCCGTTCCAAATTCTATATTTCCCAGTGCATTTTTGATTCCTGTAGCATGTACACTTACATCAATCTCTTTACCATCTTTGCGAATATAGACCTTTTCTATATCAAAGTTTGATCTTTCCAATGAAAACATTTTTTGAAAAAGTTCTCTATTTTTAGGACGATAGTCTTGATGAGTTATATCAAAAAAGGAGCGTTTGCTAAGTTCTTTTTTGGAGTACCCTAACATCTTCTCATAGGAGGGATTTGTTGATACGAAGTTTCCTATTAAATCCACTGTACAAATCCCTATAGGAGAGTTATCTATGATAAGATTTAAAATCTCTTCATTTTTAGCAAGTAATTTTTCTGCCTCTTTTTGTTTTGTAACATCTTGTACAGTTCCAATAGTATAGATATGATTATTATTATCATCATAAGTATGTTTAGCATGTTCGACAACATATTTAATATCTCCATCTGCTAATAATAGTCGATGAGAGATATGATATGGTATTTGTTCTTTCACGCTATTATGAAAAGCCTCAGAAACCATATTACGATCTTCAGGATGTACGCATTGAACAAAAATTTCAAAAGTCATATCTATATCACGCGCAACTTCAAATATCTTGTATATCTCATCAGACCAAATAAGTCTATTTTCAATAAAATCTTGTTCCCAGCTTCCCAAGTTTACTATCTCTTCAGCAACTTCATAGCGTAATTTTTCACGCAATAAGCTCTTTTGTACTTTTTTATATGCTGTAATATCTTGTATAAATCCTACAACTAAAGAGGCTTTACCATCCTCATCATATTCTACATTTGCAATAGATGAAACTATTTTTGCAGGACTGCCATCAAAAGGATGTATCTCAAATTCTAGATTATACTCTAAGCCTCTTTCTATTAGGTCAATCAGGGCTTTATATGTGCGTTTTCTATCGGGAATACATGACTGAACTATCTCTAGTGAGACAGACTCTATCTCTTGGGAAAATCCAAAAATATGTTTAGACTCTTGTGAACCCCAAAAGTTTTTGGTCTGAATATTATATTCCCAACTGCCTACATGTCCAATTTTTTCAGCGACTTCATAGCGTGATTTTGCATGTAATAAGCTCTTTTGTACTTTTTTATATGCTGTGGTGTCATAAATATAACCATACCATAAGACACTACCATCTAATTGCTTTTCGGGTTTAGAGATACCCTTGACCCATATAAGCCCTTTCTCAGGATGGATAACACGGTATTCAGCTTCCCATAATATAAGCGTATCAGCAGAGTTTTGTATGCTTGTAGAGAGATGGTCAAGGTCTTCAGGATGTATTGTATTAAAAGCATTTGTAGCATCTTCTTTGACCTCTTCTGGAGAAACCCCATAAATATCATAAATATGATCAGATGCAAAAGGAAAACAAGTTTTACCATCACTAAATAATTGAAAAGTATAAATAACTCCAGGGATATTTTCTGAGATATTCATCAACTTTTTATTACTGTCAAGTAACTCATCATATAGGTGTTGTCGTTCTGAAAAATCTACAGAACTACCCACAAGACCCAAAAGTTCTCCATTGGCATTTAAGAGTGGAGACTTTGTAGTTAAGTAATAATACATGGTACCATTGACATCATTCATCCATTTAAAATTAGAGCTTGTCTTTTTGGATGTAAGTATTTTTTTATCATGGTCACAAAACCATTTTGAAAGTTCTTTATTATAGAAGTCATTATCATTTTTACCAATAATCTCCTCTTTACTAATACCTAAAAATTTCTCATAGGCTTTGTTACATGTAATATAAACAGAGTGAGTATCTTTGACAAAAATAAGATTATCAACACTATCTATAATATTGTTATACAACTCTTTGAGTCGTATCATCTCATTTTCTGTCTCTTTTTTTTCACTTATATCTATATGAGTCCCTGTCATCCGTATAGGCTTGTGATCTTTGTCAAATATAGTTTTACCACGAGTCTCTATCCATACCCAATGCCCATCTTTATGTTTAAGTCTATGAATATTTTTATAGTGTAGGGTTTTATTTTCATGTGATAATTGTATATCCAATAGTACTTGTTCTTTATCATTTGGATGCATACGATTCATCCATGTATCAAAAGTATTGCTTAGCTCATCATCATGGTAGCCAAGCATCTCTTTCCAGCGTGGTGATAAATATAGTTTTTGAGTAATCAAATCCCAGTCCCATAATCCATCAGTCGTACCCTCTATAATATAACGATAACGCTCCTCTTGTGCTTCTAGACGCTGATTAGATTCTATATTATACAGAGCATAAGCGATATCATTTGTAACTTCATCTAAAAGTGCGAGTTCTTGCTTATTAGTTATATATTTTGTATCAAGTACAAGTGTTAGGTAACCATAGAGTCTTTTATTATATTCTAAACTAATATTAATAGCACTTTTATTTTCATACTCATTATATAGAGGACATTGATTGCACTTATTTGTCATTTTTTTTACAAAAGAGTATTTGTCCTTACTCGTAATAGTTTGATCTATACAATGAGGCATCCAACCTTGATTAACTTTTTCTTTTAATGCCATAAAATGTTCTGTTGTATCAGTACCTTCGATATATTTTATATCCATATTTTTATCATAAGTGATAATCCAAGCATTAGAGTAGACATGTGCAAGTGTTAAGATAGAACAACTCTCTTGGAGTAGGACTTGTGGATCTTCTTCTCGAACAATAAGTTGGTTTATATCTCTTACAACTGATAAAACAGCATTGAGATGATTATTTTTGGAAATATAATTTGAAATACGATGAATAATATACAAACTAAGGAGGAGAAATAGAAATAGAAATATAAGACTAATTGAGACATTAATTATTTTTAAAATCTCAAAACTTGATTCTGATTTATTTTTAAAACCTATTGCCTTAGTTTGTGCATAATCATAAAGTTTCAAAGTAGCAGCTTCTACTTTTAGAACATGCTTAGCTCCCTTACCTTTGGTAATAGCTATAGCCTCATCTTTTTTATTATTTTTTATAAGTGAAATAACTTCATCTCGTATAGGTTTCCATGCATCAAAAAGTTCTCTAGCTTTTTTTTCAAGCGTTAATCCATTATTACCAATAATATTATCTTCAATAATATCAAATTTTTTATACAAATAGAGTTCATAATCATTAACTTTTTTAATTAGATAAGAAAGCTCTTTGTCTGATACAGAGAGAACAATATCTTTCATATCTCTATGGATTTTATATACATTCAATTTTATAGTCAACGCAGCGTTAGATACTTTAAGAGGATGTTCATAAATATCTGTAGTTGTTGCACTGATAATTTTAATATTATAAAATTCAAAGGATTTTATTGCAATACCTAATATCCCAATGATAAGAAAAACTATTATGAGAATATTTACTTCTTTTTTACTTTGTATATATTCACGCACTCATTAGCTCCTAATATAAAATTTATCTAAGTACTAATAATTATATCTTAATTATTATTGAGGAGAAGATGATAAGTAAAACTAGTTGTTTATTATTGTAACTTTTGTATTAAAAAGAAGAGTAGTTAGGAGAGAATATCTTTATATTATCAATTATATTATAAAAGCATCTAAAAAAAGAACTCCCAAGCCAAAAGGCTTGGACGGTATAAGTAGAATAGAGTGATTAAATTTCTTCTGCTTGATCAACTTGGTAAAGTACATCATCCATTGGGTGACGATACATTGGCATAGCAAGTCTTTTTTCATCAAGAATATGACCAATGAAACCAATACTTCTACCAACAATAAAGAATGCGTTGAGTGTACCAGAAGCGATGAAATCATTGATTTCTTCTTCTGAATAACCCAATGCTCTCCACATATCAACCATTAAGATACCAATAGTACCATCAACATTAAGAATAAGGTTCTCTTTTTTACTTGTGGTTAATGCTTCTACTGTTCTAGCATAATCTAGAAGTGGTGTAGCAGGGAAGTTCTCTGCTGCGAAGTTCATCAAACCTGTAACTCTAAGGTCAGGATTTTTGAGTGACTTAATACGGTGACCAATACCAGGAATTGGAATACCTTGTTTTTTCATATGACCTAGGAACTCTTTTGGAGTAAGCTCATTGTCGTTAGCATATTTGAAATGCTCGGCAGCACCATCAATAGCTCCACCAAATCTAGGACCAATTGTAAGAAGACCAGTAACAAGTGATTCTACAACTGATTTACCAGCTCTTGTAGTTACTTTTGCATTGTGAGCTCCAGAAACTGCTGGACCGTGGTCTGCAACTGTTTTGAGAACTGTTTCGATAAACTCTGTTGCCCACTGTGGATACTGTTTTTTGAACCATAAAAGTGAAATAACATCACCAATACCTTTGCCTGTATCAGGTGTAGCTACAGATGAGATAGGGAATCCAGCATAAGTTGCCTCTTCGCCTCTATCATCAGAGATAGTACAGATAAACTGTTTTGTTCTTCTTGATTTTGGTACTGTATTCATCTCTGGTTCTGGGATTTCAGGAAGATTAAGAGACTCAAATACCTCTTTGATTTTAGCTGGAAGGTCATTAAATGTTGCAGGTACAAAAATACCAGCCTCAGCCATTGCATTGTTTTTATATTCAGCTGTTTCACTCTCTGCATTTGCAGAAGCACCAGCATGTCCAAACTGAACACCAGAATCATAATATTTTGCAATTGTACCAATACACCAAGCAATAATAGGTTTTGTGATACGACCATCTTTGATAGCTTCAATTACTTTGTACTCTTCTGTACCACCAACTTCACCAAGAAGAATCATATATTTGACTTCTGGGTTAGACTCCATTCTAAGGAGATTATCAATGAAAACAGATCCAACAAATCTATCACCACCAATAGCTACACCCTCAGCAATACCATCCGCATTGATAGAGATAATGTTACTAAGTTCATTAAAGAGACCACCTGAACGAGTTACAAGACCACAAGAACCTGCTCTATGAAGCTTTGAGTTGATAATATTATCTATAGTACCACCAATATTTGCTACTTTGAATGCACCAGGAGTGATAGCACCAACAGTAGCAGGTCCAATAACAGTTACACCAAGTGCTCTTGCTTTTTCATTCATACCTCTTGCAAGTCTTTCAGGGATACCCTCAGCAGTAATCATCATAGATGAAAAACCACCAATTTCAAGAGCTTCCATTGTTACATCATAGGCTGTTCTAAATGATGCAAAGTTTAAAAGAACATCAGCTTGTGGCTGTGCAGCTTTTGCTTGAGCTGTAGTTTTGTAGAGTGGAATCATTATTTCATCAGCACCAAAGAAAAATTTATCAAACTTACTATTACTAGTAGGAGCTACAATAGCTGCTACTGACGGCTTTTCTCTTTTGATTGTATAATCATAATCTAGCATTCTTTGAATAGCTGTTTTATTGTTGTTCCAAAAGATAGCTTGTGTGTTTTTTGTATATAATTGATTCATCTATTTATCTCCCTCTAATGCCATTCTAACAATGTCTGTAACATGAGTCTCTGGACCATAAACTTCAATATAAAGACCCATTAAGTCAGCAGCCTCTTTTATATCTTTAAGACCTTTTTCATAGTTTGGTCCACCTCTTCTTACATAGATTTTTACATCAATCTCTTTGAGCTTATCTTGGTAGTTTTCAAAGGCTTGGATAATTCCTGTAAATGTTTTAGCAACATCAGTAAAGTTAGCAATAGCTCCACCAATAATAAGTACTTTTCCTCTGCCTTCAGGATCTTTCTCTCTTGTCATCAGGTCAAAAAGTGTCTCTGCGTAGAATTTAGTCTCACCAGTTGTTGGTCCACCTGAGTATTCACCATAGTTAGCAAGGTCTTCAATACCAGCCATATCAGCAATAGTATCAGCATATACCACAGAAGCACCACCACCTGCTACCATAGTCCAGATACGAGCTTCTGGTTTAAGAAGTGTTAATTTAAGTGACGCACCTGTTTTTGCATCCGCCTCTTCTACTGCGATTACTTCAGGAGATTTCTCTTCCATTCCAAATGCAGTTGGGTAATCAACATCACCCCACTCCTCTACCATCATAAATCCAGCAGTATCATCTAGTTTAGCAACCATATCAAGAAGCTCAATAGTATTCCCTTGCATTACAAATGGATTGATTTCAAGGTATGCAAAATTGAGCTCTCTGTATGCTTTGAAGAAACCAACAGCAAATTCAGCAAATTGAGCTTTATCTTTTTCTGCAACATCAGCAGGTACATTCGTTCTAATTTTAAATGCTATCTCTTCTTCTGTTGCAGTGATAGGAAATGCTAGTTCTGTAACTTTATCATCCCAACCCTCTTCAACTTCCATACCACCTTCAGCAGATAAATAAAGTACATCGTCATCACCGACACAAGTAGCTGAAATATAGTACTCTTCTTCTTGTGTATGAGGCATAAACGGCTCTACTAGAAAGTGAGTTAACATATCAACACTTGGTTCACCTGTAGGTGTATCACCATCAAATGAGAAGAAAACTTCTTGTTTAGAGCTTGATTTTTCATCTATCCAAGAAGTAGCTTTTGCTAATGATACATCACCTGGTTTAGTATCTTTAAAAAGTACTAAATCATTTTTGCCTCTTTTACCAAAAAGCATATCTGGTTTTGCAACCAACATTTTGTCATTTAACCAAGCATGCGTTTTTGAAGCTTCTGTTAGTTCTGCTCCATTTTGAACCATAACAGTTTCGTAAGCATAAGTAAAATCTGGGAAATATTTATCCCAATGTTTAGCTAAAATCGACTTTGCGTCATATTCTCTAATCGCCTTTTGAGCCATCGAGTTCTCCTTTTATTATTAATGAGTTATAAAA
>JADGER010000259.1 GCA_016744315.1 Sulfurovaceae bacterium | reverse complement strand
TTGCATCAATTTTTTTATCTAATTTTATCTCAATAGCTTCAAATAGTTTCGTATTACAAAATATTTCAATATCTCCTGCACTTTTTGAAGTTCTATCACTTGCCGTATGACTACCTAATGATTTTAACGAACAATTATCATATCTTGATACTTCATTCATAATAATTTTATAGATTGAATAAAAAGCTAATACAGGTAATTTTGAACCACCAAAAGTTTTATAATTAAATGAGAATTGATTATCTAAAAGAGTAATAATTTTTGAAATTGTTAATTTTTCAGGATTTTCCAAAGGTTGAATTTCAATTTTATTCTCTTTTTGTATCTTTATTATTCTCTTGAAAATTTCAACCAAAATAAATTTAGGATTGATATTATTTATTTCTATTTCATTAATAAGTTCTAAAAAAGCATATTTGACTTTTTTATCGCTTATTTTACCATTGTAATCTAATGTATAAGAAAATGGTTGTTCTAAAGAACGAGTTAGCCAACCACTTTCTGCCATAGAGGGTAATCCTAACTCTTTTAGTGTAGGAGTAATATATTTTGTATCAAAACTTCTAGCTGAAAAACCATTTTCTAGTTGTGCTTGATGTATTCTAACATCTTGTTTAGTATGCTTAATTTTATAAATTGATAAAGTTACCAAAACAGTAAAAACACCTTTTTGATTAAAACATTTATTTGCAATAGTTTCAATATTATTTAAAATTTCTACATTTAAGTTCTTTGAATAATTTTTATTTTCTATTGCTTCAGTATAAAGTAATACTAATAACTCTTTATATTTCATTTAATCCGTATTCCTATCCCTAATTTTACTTCATAAACCTCATCGCAGAAGGAAACTAGTTTTTGACCTATAACACCTGTTCTATCTACAAATTCACGACTTATATTATCCATAGGTATTACACCAGAGTTTACATCATTGAGGACAAATACTATAGTTGCCTCTCTTCGACTTAATACATTAAGATAGACCAAAAGCTCTTCTACTGACATATCCATACTGTTGAGTATCCACATTGACATACAGTCTATCAGGTAATATTCACCTTCTTGAATTACTCCAAGTAAATCAAATGTCTCTTCTATTGTAAAAAACTCTCCCATTCGTTGAGATTGATGTGTAGCTATTCTCTCTTGCATCTCCTCATCACCATGCGTATTATCATAAGTAGCTATATAAAATGGCTTTTTCATACCTGACAATTTTATAATTTTTTGCTCTGCTAATAAACTTTTTCCCGATTTTTGTCCACCATAATAAAGAATCTTAGACATTATTCCAATAACCTTTCTACTTCTTTTGTTATATCCTCTTTTGTTAATCCATGCAAAAATCCATACGCTAATGCTCCACCAGCACCTACGCCCTCTTTTGCTTCACCATCATCATAGAGTTTGAGTGCAGGATGATTACTCAGCGAAAAATCAAAATCTGCATAAAAAGAATTCAAAGGAAAATCAAGCATAGCAAGAAGAGCCTCTATATTGCTAGAAGAATCTTCATACACCCACTTAGTTGTACATAGCCCTAGATTAGAAGTCTGCATACTCCCACCCATAAGTTTAAGTATACTATTTACAATCAAAAGCACACAAGCCATCTGTGTGCCACCTGCTAATACAATAGGCACACGGTTATTGACTCCAAGTATAAATCCTGCATTAAAAACTAGCATATTATCACTTACTTTACCCAAGATTTCAAATAATTCACTCTTTTCTGTCAAAGTACTTAGTGCTGAATTTATGACCTCTTCACGAATATCTTTTGGTGCATCTTTAAAAGAACTGCTAAAATACTCTTTTGCTTCATAGCCTAATCCTAGAGCTGTAGCTGTAGCTGTAGTAGTGCCACTTGGTACAGATTCTGCTAATATAATATACTCATCTTTACATTCATACTCTTGACCAAACTGTATACCTTT
>JADGER010000118.1 GCA_016744315.1 Sulfurovaceae bacterium | reverse complement strand
ACGATTTCCTTTTTTATTGTATAGGTTCTATAGAGATTTTACTAGCATTTTTAGGGGCAGTAAAGACAAAATCACTAGCAGACATCTTTTTTGGATCTTTCCATATTATGGTTGTAACTTTTTTAATATTATCTTTACTATTTTTATTAATAATAATATAATGTTTTACTAATGGTTTATCTCCTGTAGCAATCCATATATGAACTTCTTTTTGTTTGTCTGCAAATGCTATATAATCACAAGGGACACCCTGTACATCTACAACACCAAAATAATTACTTTTTTTAAACTTAACTCTTTTAGCCATATTACTATAAATAAGTTGTGCCAATGGAGCTTTAATATCAAATTTTTCAAATATATAATCTAAAGTACCATTAATAGTTTTGGGTGTTTCTAGTTGCCCATAGTAGTTGTAGTCATGGTCTATTACAGTATACATGCCATTATTAATATAACTACTTCTCTGCTTGAGGTCACCAGTAACATTAATACGAACTTTATGAGGACGGTCTACTTTGACTGAAACAGTATGAGTATTTTTATTCTCTCCTAAATGATTAACTATAATAGCATCAAAGGCATAATTTTGTTTTGTATCCAAAAAGTTATATGCTTTTTTGGCTATATCCTGAGCGGTTTCTTGTGATGCTAAGAGTGAGGATGTTCCTAATAATAGAGTAACTCCTATAGCATAGAGAAGTTTGTGAGGGGATGTCATGATTATTCCTTATTGTAATTTTATCTATAATACTCATTATAGCTTATCAATCATAAAGCTAAATTACTAAGAAGTGTAGAAAGTAGAGAGTATTTAATTTTGTAGTATAAGTTACTCAGCATAGGTACCATAAAGGGTACCATTCTACTGCTAGAGTACGCCTTCTAATTCGCTAATAGCACTTTTAAGCGATTGAAAATGAGATTGACAACCAGCTGTATCACCAGCATTAGCACTTGCTATCAATGCATCAATAGCAGTTTGGATAGTTGTCAAGTTAAAATGATTAATCTGTGCAGTTATCATATCTGAAGCCATAACAACACTACTAAAGTCTTGGGAATCTATAGAAGCGTTTATAATATCAACAATATTAGGAAGTTCTGCTGTAACCCCTAATAGCATAGCTTTCACCTCATCTACTGAACAGTTAAAATCTAAAGCTATAGCATTTAAATCTATACTCATAATCTTCCTCCTTAAATTAAATTGATAGTTTATCTATCTTGTAATAATAATTATACTCGTACAAATATAATAGAAGCTTAAGTTTTTTTGATAAAATGATTTATAAAAATAAATAAATAAAATAGAAAATTTTAGATATAATAATCTATGGAACTTTTTATTTATCTTACGATTTTTATTTTTATTTATACATTAAATAAACGCATTAGCCATCTTGAACTAGAGGTTGCTATGCTTAAAAAAAATCAGGATAAACCTTTAGATACTACTCCTCTCCCACAAAATATAGAAGCTCTCGAATCCTCTCCTCTCGTAAATACAGAAACATCTATAGATACAAAGAATAGTTCTTTGATAGTGAAAGTTTTTAATTTTTTCAAAGAGTATTTTACTACAGGCAATATACTTGTACGAATTGGTGGCGTTCTGCTCTTTTTTGGTTTAGCATTTTTTGTTAAATATATTGCTCAAAATAATCTTGTTAGTGTACAAATACGACTTATTGTAGTAGCAATTATTGCTCTTGTTATATTACTGATAGGATGGCAATTAAGACAAAGAGAAGGACATTATGGGACTATTTTACAAGGCTTGGGTATAGCAATTTTGTATTTGGTAGTATTTTCATCTTCTAAATTATATGGTTTTGTCTCTTTGGAATTTGCTTTTATACTTATGTTTCTTATTGTAGTATTGGGTTCTTTGTTAGCGGTGATACAAAATGCTTTGTACCTTGCACTTTTTGCTACAGTAGGTGGTTTTTTGTCTCCTATCTTAGTATCAGATGGAAATGGCTCACATATAGTTTTATTTACTTATTATGCCTTACTTGATTTAGGTATTTTTGCTATTGCTTGGTACCGTTCATGGCGTATACTTAATATTAGTGGATTCTTTTTTACTTTTATTATTGCTACAGCGTGGGGTATTTTGCGTTATGAATCAGAATTTTTTCTAAGTACAGAAGCATTTTTGATACTTTTCTTTCTCTTTTATTTGGCTATATCTATTATATCTACTCTAAAACAGCCAGTGAAGTTAGAGAAATTTATTGATAGTACTCTTGTTTTTGGTTTGCCTCTTATAGCATTTTCTTTACAAACTTCTTTAATTGATGAAAGAGAGTATGGGGTATTATATAGTGCTATTATAGTAGGCTCACTCTATATGATTCTAGCTAAAATATTTTTTAAATCTACTCAGACAAAACTGCTTGCACAATCATTTTTGGCTCTAGGTGTTATTTTTTATACTATAGCAATTCCTTATGCTTTTGATGACCATATAAGTCTCTCTTTATGGGCAATTGAATCTGTGGCTATTATTTGGATAGCCTTACAACAAAATCGTAATTTTGTAAGAATAGTTGGGCAGGTTCTACAGATATTTGCGATTATATTATTTATTTTTAACTCCTTAGCCTATCCTTTTGAGAGAGCTTTTATGAATGCTGTTTTCTTGGAATATACTATTATAGTAGGTGCTTCACTCTGGACATCTTATCTTTTATACTCATTAAAAAAAGATGATATTTTAGATTCTAGTTCACAATTATTTTTATATATTGCTTTAGGAGTTTTACTATTTTCTGGTTTATTACAAACAGAGATTCTTGATTTTCCACAAGGCAATAGTATGCTTATATATATTGCTCTCAATACAGGAATACTTATAATAATTGCAAGTATACTTAAGTGGAGTAGGCTTATAGATATATTACAACTTTACCTTTTTGTGGGCATTATATTTTTTATTACACTACTTTCTGAGTATGCTACTTCTCATCCTTTTGAGGGTATAGGTTTTATTGCCATTACACTCTTCTTTCTACTACATTTTATTCTCTTATATCGTTTTGATACTTCTTGGAGTTACCAAAGTCGTTTGCATCCTATAGGCTTGTGGGTATTAGTATTGCTTCTTATGCTAGAGTCTCATTACCATAGTAAATTAATAAGCTCTAATCTAACTTGGCAGGCTATAGGATTAATTACTGTCCCTATTATATTTATACTAGGAATCCTTTTTACTCAAAGATTTTTACCTGCATCACTTCAAAAATATAGAAAAAATTATCGTATAGTTGGGGTAGGGGGATTGATGCTTATGGTAGGAATTTGGCAGTTTTATGGATTTACTTTGGATGGTGACCCTTTGCCTTTGAGTTATATTCCAATTTTTAACCCTTTGGATTTGGTACAGATACTAGGAGTTACACTTTTGATATATTGGCTTAGTATTTATAGAGATAATTTTATATCTTATGATAAAACAGCTCTTTTTATAAGTGCATTCTTACTATTGATTATTATCAGTAGCGTAATTTTGGCACGGAGTATACATTTTTATCTAGGAGTAGAGTATGCGTTTTTGATTTTATTTGATAACTTAGTATTTCAGTCAGGACTTTCTATATTATGGAGTATTATCGCTATTTCCATGATGCTCTTAGCCCAAAAGTATCAAAATCGTTCTTTATGGCTAAGTGCTATGGGGTTATTGTTGGTTGTAATAGTAAAACTCTTTATTATCGAACTCTCTAATAGTGCTACAGTAGAGCGAATTATATCTTTTGTAAGTGTGGGGTTTATTATGCTTGTTATTGGTTACTTTGCACCATTCCCACCCAAAAAAGAATCCATAAAAGAAGAGTCTTAGCTAGCAAAAATCAGCAAGAGTTCCAGCTTTGACAGCTTTATAGCTCTTTTCACCAACTAGCTCTTTTATAATACTTAATGCAAAACAGATAGCAGTTGCTGGTCCTTGGGAGGTAATAACTTTATTGTCAATTACTACTTTTTGAGAGCTTGTATAGCCATCAAGTCTAATTTCTTTTTCTGCTGATGGATAGCAAGTGTAGTTATGGCTGAGTACTCCAGCAACATGCAAGGCATAAGGTCCAGCACACATAGCACCTAAATATTTATCTTTGGCTTCAAACTCTTTGAGTAGCTTTTGTACCAATTCATTTTGGGCTAAATGTTTTGTGCCACCCCAACCACCTGGAAGTACAATCATATCAAATTCATCAACAAGAACATATTTAATAGGTACATCTGCTTGAATAGTAATCCCATTTGCTCCTGTTACTAATGCTGTATCAAGTTCGCCATTAAGATATGCACTTGTTACTTCAATGCCACCTCTACGCATAATATCAATAATAGCTACAGCCTCTATCTCTTCAAATCCTTCTGCTAGTGGTACTAATACTTTTGCCATGTTTATTCCTTTATTATTATTATCTCAAAATAGAATAATATTTTGGATATACTTTCAAAAATAAACCTATAAGGTATACAAATATGTATATATATGACACTTTACATAAAACAAAACTCCTTTTTGAACCTATTATTGATGGTGAGGTATCTATCTATGTATGTGGGCCTACTGTATATGATAATGCACATTTAGGGCATGCTAGAAGTTCATTAAGCTTTGATTTACTTGCACGAACACTTAGAGGGCTAGGTTATAATGTAACACTTGCACAAAATTTTACAGATGTAGATGATAAGATTATCAAAAAAATCAAAGAGACAGGCAAAACACTTAAAGAGATTACAGAATATTATATCTCTAGCTACAAAAAAGAGATGTCAGCACTTAATATTCAAGAAGCCACACTCCAACCAAAAGCTACAGAGTCTATGGATGCTATAGAAGAGATGATACTCAAACTTATTAATTTAGGATTTGCATATCGTGTGCAGAGTGGAGATGTTTATTTTGATACTTCCAAAGATGCACTGTATGGAAGTATTTCAAATCGTGTAGCTGATGATGAGATGACTCAAAGCCGTATAGAAGTAAATGAAGTAAAAAAGAATCCAAAAGATTTTGCTCTATGGAAAGCTTGTGATAGTCAGGATGAAATATGTTTTGATACACAACTCTCTTCAGGTCGCCCAGGATGGCATATAGAGTGTTCGGCTATGATTGCCAAACATTTTGTAGGTACAAAAGAATACAGTATAGATATTCACGCAGGAGGAGCAGATTTGCTTTTTCCTCATCACGAAAACGAAGCAGCACAAAGCAGATGTGCAAGTGGACATGAACTCTCCAAATATTGGATGCATAATGGTTTTGTTCAGATTGATGGTGAAAAAATGAGTAAATCACTAGGCAATAGCTTTTTCCTCAAAGATGCTTTAGCTGTGTATGATGGTGAGATTCTTCGTTATTATCTAGGTTCGGTTCATTATCGTAATGATTTTAACTTCAACGAAGAAGATCTACTTATCAGTAAAAAACGATTAGACAAGCTTTATAGACTCAAAAAAAGAGTTATTCCTACAAAAGCATCTACTCCTGCCAAGGATTTTCAAAAGGCTCTTCTTGATGCTATGGCAGATGATTTAAATATCTCTGTGGCATTAAGTGTTGTAGATAGTATGGTAGCACAGACAAATGAAAAATTTGATTCTAACCCCAAAGATAAAGCGCTGAAAAAAGAGGTATTAGCAAATATAGAATTTATCTATCAACTTTTGGGATTTGGAGACAAAGACCCTTATGAGTATTTTCAGATTGGTATTGATATACAACTTAAAGAGCAAATCCAAGCACTTATTCTCCAAAGAACCCAAGCAAAAAAAGAGAAAAATTTTGCCTTATCTGATAGTATTCGAGATGAGCTTACAAGTATGGATATTATGATTATGGATACAAATGAAGGAACAGTTTGGGAAAAAATATGATATACTTTAAACACAATATACATTTAAGGATAACACTATAATGAAAAAATTTATCTCTTTAGTTCTTTTGGCACTCTTCTTTTCTAGCACACTCACAGCAGCCTCTACGCAGATGCATGCAAAAGAGATAATTATTGAAGAAGTAGAGCAGTATCCATTTATCGGTCTTGTTGGGGCATATAATAGTGATTTTGAAAATAATGCTCTTATTGGTTTTAGACTTGGTATGCAAAATAATGTATGGCGAACTTCTTTTACCTATGAAGAAAACTTTGATGAATACAAAGCATTTATACTTGAAGTAGACCGAACGCTTGTAGCAGGGCTATTTTCTGGACTAGGTCGTCTTTATATTGGTGCATCAGGAGGTTGGATTGATACAGGTGATACTCCCACAGCATTCTTAGATGTAGATACAACAGGAAGTATCTCTTCAGATGGATTTGTAGTAGGGGCTAATATAGGATTGATGTATTATATATCAGATCAGCTTGACCTTAGTATAGATTACCGTTACCTAAATGTAGAAGATATTCCTGCTATTGATAAAATAACAGGATTTAGTATAGCTTTGCATTACTTCTTTTAGTCCTTTAAATGGCAAAGAAAAAAACTCTTTTTGAGTGTCAGGCTTGTGGGTTTCAGTCTCCACGATGGATTGGGAAATGTACAGGTTGTGGTGAATGGGATACCCTTGTAGAACTCAATACTGAGCAGATTAAATTCCTCAAAGAAACAGCTACTGCTACGCCTCGTTCTCATACTGTTAAAGCAATTCCTATTACAGAAGTTGCAGAAGATAATATTATCCGTTTTAGCTCTGGGAGTAGGGAGTTAGATTTGGTTTTAGGTGGTGGCATAGTTCCTGGGTCTCTTACGCTTATTGGGGGAAGCCCTGGGATTGGTAAGTCTACGCTTTTGCTCAAAATAGCAGGTAACTTAGCTAGAGATCTTAAAAAAGTACTCTATGTATCAGGAGAAGAGTCCGCGTCACAAATTAAGATGCGTGCAAATCGCCTAGAAGCTAATCATAATCATCTTTATTTACTTTCTGAAATCAATCTTCAGTCTGTGCTTCAAGAGATAAAAGAGATAGTATATGGCTTTATTGTTATCGACTCTATACAAACACTCTATTCCGATGAAACCCCCTCAGCCCCAGGATCTGTTACACAAGTGCGAACTATTACTTTTGAGTTGATGCGTATAGCAAAATCTAGGAATATTCCCATCTTTATTATTGGGCATATTACCAAAGATGGCTCAATAGCAGGACCTAGAGTGCTGGAACATATGGTAGATACAGTGCTTTATTTTGAAGGAGATACCAATTCAGAGCTAAGAATACTTAGAGGTTTCAAAAATCGTTTTGGCTCTACTAATGAGGTAGGTATTTTTGAGATGAACAAAGAAGGACTCAATGATGCCAAAAGCATGGCAGGAAAGTTCTTTAATAAAGACAAACTTCAATCAGGTTCTGCATTAACAGTAATAATGGAAGGAAGTCGCCCAATTATAATAGAAGTACAGGCTCTTGTAAGTGAAGCGTATGGACACCCAAAAAGAAGCTCCACAGGTTTTGATAATAATCGCCTCACTATGCTTTTGGCTCTTTTGGAAAAAAAGTTAGATTTGCCTTTGAGTACTTATGATGTGTTTATTAATATTTCTGGTGGTATCAAAATCAACGAACCCTCCGCAGATCTTGCCATTATTGCTGCTATTTTGAGTAGCTACAGAGATAGAGAACTCAGCACAGAGACAATATTTATAGGCGAAGTAAGCCTTACAGGAGAGATTAGAGAAGTAAGCGGACTCTCGCAACGCCTCAAAGAGATACAAACCCAAGGATTCTCCAAAGCGATAATCCCCAACAAACCCATAGAAGAGACCTCCATCAAATGCTTTATAGCCGATGAGGTTTCTAAGGTAGTGGAGTGGATGTAATACAATCAATAATTTGAA
>JADGER010000117.1 GCA_016744315.1 Sulfurovaceae bacterium | reverse complement strand
TGATTTATTAAGCATTAGTAAAAGCTTTTCTTTTGACTCTTTATTCTCTTTTTGTGAACGCGTAGCAAATGCTTTGTCTTTGAGAGATGCCATTATATACGCACTATCAAACTGTGAAATCTTCCATAAAGGTTCTTTTTTCTTAAGAAGAGCAATATTTTGAGCTTGGGATAAAAGTACTCCTATCCGGATACCTGCACTTCCATAAAACTTAGTCATAGATTTAAGAATATAGAGTTTATCATACTCTTCTAAATACCCAATAGCTGAGAGATAAGGTGTAAAATCCAAAAATGATTCATCAATCAAAATTGTACACTCTTTAGCCATCCATTCTATCATAAGAGCCTCAAGATTATAATACTTGCCATCAGGTGTTGCAGGATTCACAAATATTACAAATGAGCCAGCCTCAGCAGGCTCATTTATATTTGAAAACCTATCTATATATGTAATTTTATACCCTCTCAACAAAGCTGATTTCTTATATTCCAAATACATAGGAGCATAAAGTGTACAAGATTCCAAATCCAAAAATCGAAACAAAGAAAATATAGCACTACTCCCCCCATTAAATAATTCAATAGCCTCTTTATCCACAGCATATCTATCAGCCACAGCATCATAAAGCTTTTCATAAGAAGGATACGAAGAGATAGCCAAAGTATTAAAATCCATATCTATATCAGGTCTTACAAAATTTATATTAGAAGAGAGATCTATAATCTCATCAATTTCACAAGCTATCTTTTTGGCAAACTCTTCACAGTTGCCACCGTGGGTGAAAAGATTCATGTTTTTGTTAAAATTCATTGCTCTTATTCCTTTTTTATACTTCTAATAAGTCCTTGCTAAAAAAGCTTAAATTAGTATACACAAATTCTATATATTATTCAAGAATAAATAAACTTGCAAACGCTATATTCTACTCACTCACTTTAATAATATAATAAAAAAATACAATAGAATAAAATTCTTATCTTTATAGAGTATTAAATAGCTATACTACTAAATTATTAATAAAAATAATAATATTTAAGATGAAGGACATTTATATGATTTCTTGGGAACAGCTAGGAGATATTAATATACTGATTGTGGAAGATGATCCTTTTAATAGACTTCTTATTCGTAGTATGCTTAATAAAATACCACAAGTTAATTTTTATGAAGCACATGATGGGATAGAAGCACTTGATATTCTAAAAGAGTATCCTGTGGATATTATCTTGCTTGATTTACATATGCCAAAAATGAATGGGTATGAGACTTTGCTTGAGATTAAAAAGAATAAAGAGTATCGACGAATTGCTATTTTGGCCATGACAACTGATGAAGAAGAGAAAAAAAAGTTTTATGCTCAAGGTGCAAATGAATTTATTTCTAAACCTTTTAAAGTAGAAGAGTTAGAAATAAAAATATACTGTACACTCAAAGAGAAAAAAGGTATAGAGTATCAAGAGACTTATACACAAAGTGAAGAGTCTGTAACAAAAGAAAAGAGTGAATCTGAAATATATTATACTCAAGAAGAGGTAGAACGCTCTCAAAAAGACTTTTTTCTTAAATTTATTTCTACAAAAACAAAAACAAAACCACTTGAAAGAAATAAGGTAAAAATTATCTCTTCTGTTGTCAAAGCCTTTTCTCTTAAACTAGGCTATAACAAAACTGTTGCAAATAATATTTATTATGCATCCTTAATTCGGGATATTGGATTATGTGGTCTTGATGAGAGTGAAAAAATAAAAAAAACACAAGATTATTATAAACATATTTTGATGGGCTATCAAACTATAGCTAATAGCCTCGAAACAGATTTTATTAAAATTGCCAAAAAAGTTATTTTGGAATATAATGAGTTCTATGATGGGTCAGGTACTCCTTATGGATTGAAAAAAAGTGAGATTAGCAATGAAGCAAACCTTATTGCTATTGTTGAAAGCTTTGAGACACTACTCAGTCAAAAAAATAATAAACAAAAAAATATTTATAGTCAAGAAGAAGTATATAACATGCTTTATGTGCAAAGTGCCAAACAATTTAATCCCAAGTTACTCAAAGTATTTTTAAAAAATTTCCATGACTTTATTAAAATTAGACAAAAGTTACTTAATCTATAAAAGGAGTATCAGAATGCCAGCAAACTTTCTACCCCATATTAAAGGATATTATCATGAAAAGTAAAATAATTAATGCTTATTCTATTAAAGACTTAATAAAACAGATTGATCAACAGATAGATAAAGGATTTAACCCTTCTTTGTCTTTTATCTATACTTCTATTAGCTATGACATACGCCAACTCATTACAAAACTCAATAAATATTCATTTTTTGTCTTTGGTGCAACAAGTAGTGGCGAAGTATTTTCAGATAAAAAATTAGGTGCTAATGAAGTAGAAGAGAGTATTGTCTGTATGCTTATAGAAGTAGACCCTTCTGCTATTGCTTTTAAACTCTTACCTGTAGAAAGTACAGACTATCATCAAGTAGGAAATCAAGTTGGACAATGGGCAAAATCTCAATTTGATGACCCCACTATCATTACAGCTACAGGAGGATTACTCTTTGATAATGATGCTTATACCCAAGGTATTTTATCTTCGGGAGTTATGTATGCCTTTGGAGGAGCAGCAGGAGATGACTTGATGCTTGAAGATACTTTTGTATTCTCTGGGAAAAACTTTACAAATCATGGAACTGTTGTTCTTGCCTTAGATAATAGTAAAATAGAGGTTATTGGTTCTCGTGCCTTTGGATGGATTGGTATTGGAAAAGAAAAAATTGTTACCAAAGCAGAAGGTAATATTGTATATGAAATTGACAACTCTCCTGCTGTAGAATTTTATGCTAATTATCTCAAATCTAATATGAGTCGTATGCCTCAAATTGGTTTGGAATATCCTCTTGAGGTTAATATGCGTAATGGTCAGGTCTCCTATAGAGCTGTTTTGGGTATGAATGAAGATGGATCAATGATATTTGCTGGACATGTCGAAGAGAAATCAAAAGTACGAATGGCTGTACCCCAAGGCAAAGAAATTGTCGATCATGTCGATAGAAGTATCACACAATCAATAGAAGGACATGAAGGTTTTCAAGCTGAGGTTGCCTTGGTCTTTCCTTGCTGTTCACGCAAAGAAGTTCTTGGTTCTTTTACAATTGAAGAGATTGAAAGAGCATCAAAAATTGCAAACTGTCCTCTTATAGGCTGTTTTGTTTATGGTGAGATTGGTGCCTTCCCTGGTGGGTATGGCTTTCACAATGAAACATTTGTTACTGTATTACTAAGAGAAAAGGACTAAGTTATGCCTATACAAGCCATTAAATCCATCATCAACACTCTCCCTGAATCTGATGCAAAAGAAGATTTAATCAATAAATTTACCGTTTTGGAAAAGAAGACTAAAAAAACGGAAACAAAATATATAAAAGTCAATGAAGATAAACTTACTCTTTCTCATCTTCTTACAGAAGTTAATGCAGAACTAGAAGAGTCTCTTGCCAACGAAAAAAGATTTATTGCCTCAGTTAGTCATGAGCTTCGTACCCCACTTACTGCAATTTTGGGTTATAGTGAACTACTTGAAGATACAGTACTTAATAACAAACAAAAAAGATACCTTAATAATATTGTACAGAGTTCAGACCACCTTTTGGCACTTATTAGTGACCTTTTGGATGTAGCAAAACTAGAAGATAATAGAATTGAACTCTCTCCAAAAGAGTTTGACCTTGATGATATGCTCAATGATTGTGTAAACCTTATCTCTTCTAAAGTTGCTCAAGATGTTGATTTTATCCATGATATTCCTTTGCTAGACTACCCTATTATTACTGATGACAAAAGATTAAAACAAATTCTTTTAAACCTACTCTCTAATGCAGCTAAATTTACAAAACAAGGTTCTATTCGTTTTTATGTCAAATCCATTAAAGAGCTCAAAAACAAAAAAATTAAGATTATTATTAATATTGATGATACAGGAAATGGCATACCAGAAGAAGTTTCAGGAACATTGTTCCAACCTTTTCAATCTACAGATAAAACACAAGGTACAGGATTAGGACTCTATATTTCCCAACAACTTGCCCACCTTATGGGTGGAGAGATCAAAGTTGAGTCAAAAATAGGTATAGGAAGTAGCTTTTCTGTGAGTATTGTTGTAGAACAATCAGACAAAAGAGAAGTAGGAAAAGAACTTAAAGGGGCAAATATTATGATGTTTGCTGAAAAAAATGATTTTATGGAAAAACTCTCCAAAGAGTTTATGCTCCACAATATTAATTTCCAAAATTATTGTACACAAAACTCTGATATTACCTCTTCTTTAGTGCAAATGGTCGTCAGTGGTCAGTTCTATGATATAGCTGTCTTTGACCTTGATATTTTCAAAAACCATACTAACCATATTGCAGGTACACTCCGAGCCATTAACCCTGATATTAAACTTATTGCTCTTGTAGGTGAAGAGGGAGACAAAAACTTTGCAGAATTTGATTCTGTTATCCATAAACCTATTCCATACCAACGCTTTATCAAAGAGATGGAAAGTATTTATGCAAAAGAGTTCTTTGGAGACAAAGAAGAAGTTGATTATTCTCGATTAGAACTGCTTATTGTAGAAGATGTAGAGATTAACAGAGAATATGAGAAAGAGATGCTCAATAATTTCTTCTCTATCTCTTGTGATACAGCAATTAATGGAAAAGAAGCTCTAGAAAAAGCACATGCAAACCATTATGATGCTATTTTAATGGATATGAGAATGCCTGTTATGGATGGACTAGAAGCTACTAAAGCTATCCGTAAGTTTGACAGTGTCACACCTATTATCTGTATGAGTGCCAATGTCTATAAAGAAGATAAACTTGCAGCCAAAGCCTCTGGAATGAATGATTTTATTGAAAAACCACTCTCCAAAATAGATATAGAAAATAAACTTCTCAAAGTATTAAATCATGAGTTTATTCCCAAAGAACAAACCACAACGAGAATACTCAAAAAATCTCAATTTTCAGGAGAAGACTTAAAAGAACGAGCTTTTGAACATTTAAAAGTGAATTTTAACCAAGACATTGCTAATAAACTCTATCTAAAAGCATTAGAAAGTATTACACAATATGTTACAAGACTAGAAGAAAATTTTGTCAAAAAAGATACAGCTTCTCTTGTCGAAGATTTTCATATAATCAAAGGTGTTTGTTCTAATATTGGATTAGATGAGATAGCTACAAAATCAGGAGAACTACAAAAAGTTGCTGAAAAAGGTGATTTCTTGGCACTTATAAAAGATAAAGATGAAATAGTAGATGCGTTAAAAAGCCTACTAAAGACACAATAAATTAAAAGGAGAATAGGATGATAGAGCTAGAGAAACTTGGAAAGTGTTCCATTTTAATTGTCGAAGATGATGGCTTTAATCAAGAATTAGCTGCTGCTATCTTTGAGGAGTATAAGGATATTACAGTCTTTAAAGCAGACAATGGAAAAGAAGCCTTTAAAGTGCTAGAAAAAACTTCTATTGATATTATTTTATTGGACCTTGTTATGCCTAGTATGAATGGGTTTGAAACTTTAGAAATACTCAAAAAAAGTGATGAATATGCTTCTATTCCTGTTATTATTGTCACTTCTGAAGAAAATGAGAGAAAAACAACCTACAAATTAGGAGCCAATGACTTTATCTCTAAACCTTATAACCCTACAGAAGTAAAACTTAGGGTTTTTAATAATCTTAGAATCAAAAAGTTTTCGGCTCTCTTTGATGAAATCAAAAATGATACAGAAGAAGAAGGTATTTACTCTTCAGAATATATTAAAAATCTACAAAAAGCTTTGGAAATAGCAGATAATTCTCAAAAGAAACTTTTAGCAAAACTAGCTACTCTTGCCCATAGTAATGAAGATAATGCCTCACAAAGACTCGGAGAATATACCGTGCTTTTGGGAAATATTTATGGTTTAAACAAGCGAGAAATTGATGATATATTTTATGCTATGTCTATTTATGATATTGGTCTACTTCGACTTTCTAAAGAAGCCTATAGCAATAGTGAAAGTCAAGAATTCAAAATACATCCACAACTTGGTTTGGAAATATTAAAAGACTTAGAAGAAACACCACTTATCAAAATGGCAAAAGTAATCACCCTATACCACCATGAAAACTGGGATGGAAGTGGCTATCCAGAAGGACTTAAAGAAGAAAGCATTCCTCTCTATACCCGCATTGCAACCATTGCTGATTATTTTGATGAACTCACCTCTAGTCGCAGTTATGACAAAGCATCAATGTCTTCAAAAAATGCCTTAGAAGTAATGAAAAGAGAAAGTGGTAGCAAATTAGACCCAACACTTCTAAAACTATTTGTAAATAACTTTCAGCAATTTAAAGCTATTAAAAAGAAGTTTACATAATTTTAGAAATCAAATAAAGACCTCTGTATAAGAGGTTTTTTACATCTAATAATTTTATCAGTTTTATCTAATATTTGAATTTTTAGTTGCAAAGCTATCTCTTCAACCATAGGAATAACAATAGAATTTCCTACTCTATTATATAATTTTGCTTTTGATCCTAATAATTTAAAACTATCATCAAAGCCCATTAATCTATAACACTCTTTTAGCGTTAACTTTCTAACTTTTCCCTTATGAAGTACAAAATACCTTCCTGCCGATTCTTGTGATGATAATGTAGGATGTGTTCCCTCTGATGAATATATTCTATTTGGTTGTTTATGAACTCTTGATAAATGGATTGTATCAGGTCTTGTACCTTTGGTTCTAATTTTTTTATTTCGATACCCTACAAAAATAAGTCCTGATGGCTGTTTTTTTGGATTTTGAATAAGTGTATATTCATTCTCTTCTAAATACTCTACTTGTCCATCATCTTCTTCTAAAATATCTTTAATATAAGTTGGTTTTTTTAGAGTTAGCTTATTAAAATCAAATTTTACTCCATTTAAAGAGCCTATAATTATAGTTCTTTCCCTATTTTGTGCTACACCAAAATCTTTGGCATTAAGTACTTTCCAAGAAGTTGTATAACCTATATTCTCTAAAGCATTCAGTACAACTTTAAGAGTATTTCCTTTGTCATGACTTTTAAAATGTTTTACATTCTCTAAAACAATAGCTTTTGGATTTTTTTCTTTTAGTATTCTTTCAATATCAAAAAAAAGTGTTCCTCGTGTATCATTAAATCCTTTTTTTTCTCCTGCAATACTAAAGGGCTGACATGGGAATCCTGCTAATAAAACATCATGATTTGGTATTATTTTTTCATCTATTTGTGTTATATCATTAAAAACTTCATCATTATAATTAGCTTGATACATCTGCCTTGCATGTTCATCTATCTCTGAACTAAAAACACAATGATATTTATTTTCTTCAAAACCAGTTCTAAATCCACCAATACCAGCAAACAAATCTATAAACTTATAGCTCATTATTTAACTCAATTGTTAACTCATTCCATTTTTGTTTATGAACTGCTTTTAACTCTTTATCTTCATTAATTACTTCTGAATAATTATTATAAAAAATTTCTAAATCACTAATAAGTCTCATATAATATTTAAGTGTTGCCATAATTCCATTAACAATTATTTGACATCCATGTTCATCTTTTACTTCTTGGATAATTTTATTTATCTCTTCTTTATCTTCTTTTTTAATTTCATAATATGATAAAATATAATATCGTTTAGGATTATATTTTATTATTTTTTCTTTAGCTATTCTAAGTATAGTTGCATCAATTTTTTTATCTAATTTTATCTCAATAGCTTCAAATAGTTTCGTATTACAAAATATTTCAATATCTCCTGCACTTTTTGAAGTTCTATCAC
>JADGER010000116.1 GCA_016744315.1 Sulfurovaceae bacterium | reverse complement strand
TATCTATTGGGAAGAGCAACTAGATACAAATGTATTTTCCAAGAATAGCTTTATACTAGCAGTTATTAATGGAGCTTTAGATAGTGATGAGGTTATACTCACTAATAAAACAACAGTAGGAATATCTTTTGCTCAAGCTGGCTTAGATGATGTTACAGATGCTAAAGCGATAATGCTAAGTATTACGGATGATACCACTAGTGTCACAACTGCTCTAGCTACTTTTGGGCTTAGTATTAGTAGATGTGATAGAGTAAAAAATTCTATATCATTTGCTGGGTTTTCTGAAGTAGCAGTCAATTGTGATGATACGCATGCTTATATTATTTCTAATACTTATCCCCATCATGATCTTATGAATGGTATTACAGGTACAAATGAGCAAATTCCAGTACCAGCTCTAAATTACTCATCCCCTATTAAACTCTCTCCTTCACTTGCTACTAATCTGACAACTATTGATGCATCTGTGGGTGTAGCTGTTAATGGTGTGCCAATTTATGATTACTCATCGCAAGGTGATTTAGATATCTATACTTATAATGCAAATGGAGATACTTTCGTTTTGGGGCAGTTGGATAATTGTGGTGGTCATGCAGGTCGAGGTGATGACTATCACTATCATAAGTCTCCTAACTGTATGATTGCTACTATGGCTAACAAGGGAGATGATGCCATTATCGGTTGGGGTTATGATGGCTATCCATTATACGGAAATAATAATCCAGATGGTACTGTAATTAATCAAGGTGATTTAGATGTATGTAATGCTCAAGCAGATGCTACTTTTGGGTACCGTTATCACACTTCAGTGAATGCTCCTTATATTATTCAATGTCTTATTGGTGAAGTGGATACTTCTATTTTACCAAGAGTTGCTCCTCTAAGTGGTGATAGTGGTGGTATTCGTGCAGATCTTACCCCACCACAAGATGGTGTAGAAAATCTAACGCATACTATTGCTGTAAATGGTACAAGAACTATGAGTTATACTTATAAAAGTAGTAACTATTATGTTACCTATAGTCCATCAGCAACTGAGACTAACTGTTATGATTTTGAACAAAAAACTGTGAGTAATGGAGGTATCATCGAGAAAGGTACTTTTTGTCGTGATACAGAAACTAGTAAAAGACCCTAAGGAGGTAAAATGTTCAAAAACTTACTACTCTTTTTACTCTTAATAGTATTTCCAATTGTAGCTAATGCACATCTTTTAAAAGAGAATAGTGCAACAGTTACATTGCGAGATGGTCAAGTAGAGGTGCGTTTGTTAGTAGATAGTGAGAGATGGAAAAACATACTAAAAAATAGTGAATCTTGGTTGATGGGAGATACTAATAAGGTTATGCAGTCAGGATTATCAGATAAAAAAGAGTTAATATTTTTGCAAAAGCTTCTTCTGAAATATACTCATATTCAGGTAAATAATTTTCTTATTACGCTTAAAATTATGCATAGTACAAAAACTCCAGAGAAGATGCATAAAGGCTATATTGAGTTTATTTTGTTGGGAAAACATACACAATCAGATATTACACAACTAGCAGTGCAATTTCCAAAGAGTTTGAATAGAGTTCATACAAATATTGTTCAGCCAAAATATCAATTAATCCAAGCAGGAAAAAAGAAAGTATTCTCTTTTTAATTATAGTTATCTATTTGTTATTTTAAATTGGTATAATAATTTACAAACTTATCACTAAGGGTATCAATGTTTAAAAATATTTTAGTTCTATTCTCCCTCTCTTTTTCTCTTTTCTATTTTACTGGTTGTGTTGGAGAGCCTAAGGTTCCTGATCAAAAAATTAAACAAGAGCATGATAATAATTTATGGGCAGAAAAAACGAATATTAATACAGATGCAGATAGTGTAGATATATCTGATTTAGATAAAAAAATCTCTAGTGGAGCTAGTGATAGGGTAGTACAAAGTGGAAATGTAGTTCAGCGAGTTCCTTTTCCTGTAGCTGAGTATCAAGCATTACAAAGAGCAGGGAAGGGGACTATTAATGGCTATATATTTGTAGAAGATAGCTATGGAAAAAAGGTTTATGGTAAAAATAGTAAGCTTTATTTAAATCCAATTACAAGTTACTCTAAACAGTGGTATCAAGAGAGTTATCTTAGAGGGAAAAAGATGAGTAAGGCAGATGCAAAACTCTTTAATTATGTGAAATTTACAGCTTCAGGAGAGGATGGTAGATTTGCCTTTTATGGTGTTCCCACAGGAGGCTATTATATTACAGGAAGTGTAGTGTGTGGATTTGAATGTGGTTATGATAGTCCCAAAAATATTCGTATTGCCACAGAAGTATACCTCCATGGCAATGAAATAGTTAATCAAGATATTAACAAAAGACTTCAATAATTTGGATATGCTTCTTCAAGAGCAGTATATAACTCATTAGGACTAATGTTTGGAGTGTTACGAAGGATTCGTTGCATTACTACATTATCCTCTTCCCCTTGCCATATTTTAATATAAGAGCCATCTTTATATCCATGGTCTTGTCTAAATTTATTAAGCATATTTTTACCAATATAGAGTTGGTAGAGGCTTTCTATATTTAGTCCAGATTGCATGGCCACTTCTATAAAAGAATCTAACAATGAACCTATACTCTCTTTTGCAAATAGTATACGCATCAAATTCTCTACAACTTCAATTTGTTCATAATAGTTAAGACTTGTTGCTTGTACTGGTTGTGTAAATAGATGATAGCTATTGAGAGACCGTATTTGCATACTTAACTGTTCAATATCACCTAAATTATTTTGTTTATACTCTTGGAGTGCTTGACTCATAATAAAATGCCAAATATCTACAGCTTCTATTTTGATGTTATCATAATCAGGTGAAGCATCTATATTTTTCCAATGTTTCCATGGATAAGATTCAATAAGTTCTGCACATTCTAGGTAAGAACATCTTCTCCAATCTATAATTTTTCCATTTTTTGTATGTCCCTCTTCCCATCCTAAGCCATTGGTTTCATCATTAAGTTGCTGTTGGAGCTTTAACATTTGAGTGATTTTATGCATCGTTTTCTCTCTTTATTATCAGGTATTTAGTACTTTTTATCTATAATATAGCATATTATACTACATATTTAATTTAAAGGAATTCTCGAAATGTCAAAGCCATTGGAAAATATTGAAGAGGTGCTAAAGTCACATAAGTTATCTCTAGCAGATTATGATCATATTAAAGAGATACTAGAAGGAAGAGAACCAAATTTAGTGGAGGTTGGTATCTTCTCGGCTATGTGGTCGGAGCATTGTTCGTATAAATCAAGTAAAAAATATTTGAATGGCTTTCCTACTAAAGCACCATGGGTCATTCAAGGACCTGGTGAAAATGCAGGAGTTATTGATATTGGGGATGGTATGGCAGCAGTCTTTAAGATGGAGAGTCATAATCATCCTAGCTTTATTGAACCCTTCCAAGGAGCTGCTACTGGTGTAGGAGGAATACTTAGAGATGTATTTACTATGGGGGCTAGACCTGTTGCGAACCTAAATGCTTTGCGTTTTGGTGATGTAAAGAGTGATAGCGAAATAGGACGATACCAACGCCATTTAGTTAGAGGTGTTGTGGATGGTATTGGGAGTTATGGTAACTGCATGGGTGTCCCTACTATTGGTGGAGAGATGAGTTTTGATGAGAGTTATAATGGCAATATATTAGTAAATGCTTTCTCTTTAGGCTTGGCTAAATCTGATGAAATTTTCTTGGGTATTGCTGAGGGTATTGGTAACTCTGTGATGTATGTAGGATCAAAGACAGGTAGAGATGGTCTTGGTGGAGCTGTTATGAGTAGTGATAGCTTTACAGAAGAGAGTAAATCTTTGCGTCCTACAGTACAAGTGGGAGATCCTTTTACAGAAAAACTTTTGCTTGAAGCATGTTTAGAACTCTTTAAAACACAAGGCGTTGTAGTTGGTATCCAAGATATGGGTGCAGCAGGACTTACTTCATCAGCATTTGAGATGGCAGGGAAGAGTGGATCAGGAATGATTATGAACCTAGATCAAGTACCAGCTCGTGAAGAGGGTATGACTCCCTATGACTTTATGCTTTCTGAGTCTCAAGAGCGAATGCTTATTTGTGCCAAAAAAGGAAAAGAACAAGAAATTATTGATATTTTTGAAAAATGGGATTTAGATGTTGCTGTTATTGGTGAGGTTACTGATACTGGAAATATGGAACTCTTTTGGTATGGAGATAAAGTTTGTGATATGCCTATTGCACCTGTAAGTGAAGAAGCCCCTATTTTGGATAGACCTACAAGTAGACCAGAGTATTTAGATAAAATAAATACTAAAAGAGTTGAAGATTATCCTGCTGTAGATGATCAAGAAGCATATAAAAAATTATTAAGTTCATTAGAAGTTGTAGATAAATCATGGGTTTATAATCAATATGACTCAATGGTACAAACGAATACAGCACAAGGACCTGGTTCTTTGGATGCGAGTACAATTCGTGTCAAAGAGAATGGTAAGGCTTTGGCTATGAGTTCTGATTGTAATCCACGATATTGTTATATAGATCCTTTTAAAGGTGCAGCATTAGCAGTTATAGAAAGTGGTAGAAATGTGGCTATGAGTGGAGCACAACCATTAGCTATTACAGATTGTTTAAATTTTGGTAATCCTGAAAATCCTGAAGTTATGTGGCAATTTGCGCAAGCTTGTGAAGGAATCAAGGAGGCTTGTAGTGAGCTTACAACACCTGTTGTAAGTGGAAATGTCTCTTTGTATAACGAAACAAATGGAGTAAGTGTATTTCCAACGCCAACTATTGCTATGGTTGGAGTAAATGATAACGAGAACAATGTTTTATCAAGTACATTTAAAGAAGAGGGGAATAGCCTTTTATTAATTGGTACTACAAAAGGTGAGTTTGGAGGAAGTTTATATCTTAAAGAACTTTATAACCAAACTGTAGGGTCTTTAGGGGATATTGATTACACTATGGAGTTACGATTATGGCAACTTGTGATTGATGCCAATAAAGAGGGGCTATTAAAAAGTGCTAAAGATATTAATGTTGGTGGTATTGCAATAGCTCTTTCTAAAATGTCAGCCTTGTCAAATATGGGTGTTGATGTTGCTGTAACACTGGATAAATCAAACTATATTTTTGATGAAAGTCAAGCAAGAGCAGTGGTTGAAGTAGAAGAAAAGAATATAGAAAGTGTAGCTAAAATGGCTATGGACTTTGGATTGAATGTAGAAAAAATTGGTACTACTGGTGGGAATAGAATAAAGATAAATAGTATTGAAATATCACTTGATTCTTTAAGAGAAACTTATTTCTCAAAGTTTGCTGAAACAATAGAGCAAGATTTATAAAAAAAAAATATTTTTTTTTTAATATCAGTAAATATAAACTTTTATATGTAATAATATAGAAAATAGTTTAAAATCGGAGAAGACAATGAAAACAGGTCAAAGATTAATAGCATCATTGGCAGTAGCCTCAACCATTGCTTATGCAGGTGGAGTTGCACCAATGTCCGTAGTAGAAGTTGTACCAATAGTTGAAGAAAACTTTTTTGTATATGGATCTGGAGGTGCATCAGCAGCTGATGTAAAAGACTCCATAAGTGAAGGCGTAATATTAATGCCCAAAGTACTAGGAGAAGATGGTACGATAGGCGAGGTTGGTGTAGGATATAGATATACAGAGAATATCTTTGTAACAGGGTTTATTCATGCAGCATATTTAGATGATGTAGATATTTTAAATTTTAATGCAAGTATAAATTATCGTTTCTCAGATCTATTTATTATGCCTTATGTAGGATTGGTAGCAGGGTACTCAACATTAGAGTGGCAAGAAGTACCAGTAGATACAACAGGTAAGCAAGTAGAAACAAAGCTAGATGCAGACCATGCTACATTTGGATTGCAAGCAGGAGCAGAGTTTGAGATGACAGATCAGTTTACACTATTTGGAAAATATCAGATAATGACACATGATCACCTAATGGAAATATTTACAACATCAGATATAGAACATGCAAATGTTCAAAGTTTACAAGGGGGAATTAGATATGAGTTCTAGTAAGTTTAAATTGATTAATCTATTAATTTTACCAATAGCAGTATTGTTTGCGACAGGTTGTGGTTCTGATGCTTATGTTAAAGAGTTAACAGATGGTATTTGTGAGCTTGATGCTGATGGTTGTCCTATTGATGCTACAGATCCTGATTGTACTGGTGACTATACGCATTGTATTGTAGTACCACCTATTGATCCTGATTGTCCTCTTGACGCTGATGGCTGTCCTATTGATCCTGCTGATCCTGATTGTACTGGTGATTATACTCATTGTGTAATTATTCCAGAACCAGAACCAGAGCCAGTTCCTCCAGTTCCTTCTAATATGGTAATAGATACTCGTAATCCTGTAGAGTATTTAACTTCTGTTTGTGACAATACTTTCTCTCCGCCTTTGGCTGTTTTGGGTGTTATTGATAATGAAGCTAATTTGATTACTGTACCTCTACACTATACTCTAGCAGGAGAGAGTGCAACACTTGGGTCATATACCAAAACAGTTAAATTAGACCCAAGTTTATCTCAAGAGGGTGAAGCAAATGTATTTTTGAGCTTTAGATGGGAAGAACAACAAGTAACTTCTTCAGGATATTTTTGGGCTACAGTTACTGTAGATGATAGTGCAGGAAATGGTGATGGTAGATTTGTTGCCAAATGTGGTATAGCTGACCGTAATTATTATGGCATTCCTTTGGCTATTTTTGATTATCCTGTAACAAGCAAGGAGTATACTCAATTTACAATCAAAATAACATCATATGTTATTAGTGATAATGATGATGAGATATTCTTACCAATAGTAAGTCCAAATACTGGTGCTATATGGCTTAACAATAACCTTGGTGCTGATTATATTTCTGTAGGAAATCCTAACTTTAATCCACATCAACAAGCAATTACTAGCCAAGATCCACATGCATATGGTTCATTATGGCAATGGGGAAGAAAAGCAGATGGTCATCAGTTGGTAACATATTCTGATAAAGCAACAGGTGTGGCAACAAATGGTACAACAACTACCAAAGTAGATATACCTACAAATGCACTTTTTGTGACAAGTGATGGTGATTGGAGAGTGAATCCTGATCAAGGATTATGGAAAGGTATGCATGCGACCAATAGAGTTTGTCCAAAAAAATATAGACTAGCAGATGATAATGAATGGGTAGCAGAATATGATGGTAGAGGGGCATTGGGTTGGACACAATTACCACCAAGCTTCTTGAAATTAACTGCTACAGGAAGAAGAAATAGTGCTGATGGACTTGTATATGGTTCTGGTGTAGATGGACATTACTGGACAAGTACTATATTTAATACAAATCTCGCACATACAATGTTCTTCAATTATTATGAAGATGATAGTTATATGTATCAATTTGTAAAAGCAGAAGGTAATCCTGTACGATGTCGTTTAGACGATGGATTTTTATAGGATAGATGACAGATAGTATAAAGGTACTCTTAGGAGTATCTTTATAGCACAATTACTTAGAACACTTCCCCTAGTTTATCCCTATTATTTTTTCTTATAAATTTAAAATACCATATTTTCTATTTAATATCAGGAAATATTAAATAGAAAAATGTCATAATCATATTTAGAAATATTTAGATAGTGAAGTGTTTCAATCTAAGTTATATTAAAGAGAGGAGAAGACAATGAAAATAGCTCAAAAATTAATATCATCATTGGCAGTAGCATCAACAATTGCTTACGCAGGTGGAGTTGCACCAATGTCTGTAGTAGAAGTTGTACCAATAGTAGAAGAGAACTTTTTTGTATATGGATCTGGAGGTGCATCAGCAGCTGATGTAAAAGACTCCATAAGTGAAGGCGTAATATTAATGCCCAAAGTACTAGGAGAAGAT
>JADGER010000115.1 GCA_016744315.1 Sulfurovaceae bacterium | reverse complement strand
CATCCCAATGATAGGTTTAATACCCTCTTTTTTCATAGTATTATAGAAATCTATAGTCCCAAACATATTCCCATGGTCAGTCATAGCCACCGAGTCCATTCCCATCTCTTTTATCTTCTTTGCGAGGGCTTTTATCTTATTGGCTCCATCAAGCAGAGAGTACTCTGTATGGAGATGAAGGTGGGTAAATTTGGGTGCTGGTGATAAGTCGGACATAGTCGAGCCTTTATATAGTAGGTATAGGAGCATTCTCTGTAGGGTGGGAGTATCCCACCATTTTATAGTTTGCATACTCTTTAATACATCGGAATATAGCAGAGTTTTGGTAAAGAGGGATTGAAATGAGATGAGTAACTTTAGTTTTATTTTGGGTTTAAAGTTTACACTATAAAGAAAACCCTTTTATCTGTATTTTACACAACATCTGATATACTTTTTCAAAGTACTTTAATAGGATAAAAAATGAAAAAAGAGTATGATTTTTCTAATGGAGAGAGAGGGAAATTTTATAGCCAAGATACCAAATTTAATCTCCCTATCTATCTCGAACCTGAAATAGAGATTTTTATTACTAAGCTAGCAAAAGAGCAGGAAAAAATATAAGTGAAGTAGTGAATGATTTTATAAGTGTTAGGTGAGCTAGTAAAAAGTAATAAAATTCGACTAAAAAGGATAAATGTATGAATGAAAACACTGTAACTATATTGTCAATGCTTATTGGTATTGTATTTCTTTTTCAAATATATAGACAATTTAACAAATACAAACAAGAACATTTTGCAAAAGAGATACAAAGTGAACACTTTAATAAAGAAGAGCAAATTGCATATCTTATTGAACTGATTCAAGCTAATAAAAATATTGTTATATTTGCAGTAAGACAAATGAGTTTATTGTTTGTTATAACATTTTTGCTATCTAGATATTTTGGTGATCCTACATTATTTTCAAGAATAGGGGCAATTATTGTTTTGGTCGGTTTAATTTATGAGCTTGAATTGATTAATTTAGAAAATAAAAAAGGAGCTGTACACAAATCTATATTCTCAGATGATATACAGTTGAAATTAGATGATATTGATTTAGATCATAAGTACTTAGTACATGGGATTATTGTCGTAGGTACATTAATATGGGCTTATGGTGATATTTTTATATTAATGCTTGCTAGCTGATGATTTTGAAGATGATATAAAATCTATAGATAAGTTTTTATGATTATAAACAATAGTACTACAAAAGGATTCTAAATACTTATGAAAACCATAAAAACCATACTACTAACAAGCCTCTTTCTCTTCACAAGTTGCTCTACAACTTCACTAGAACCAAAAGATAGCCAAAGCTATCTATCCAAAATGTACTCACTAGAGCAATATAAAATTTTGCCTGAAGAGAAGAGATATAAAGGTGAGTTTAGTGTGTCAGATAAAGATTTTAAGCTGTTGGCATCAGATAAGCCTTTTAAAAATATAGATGATATTCCGTTCGAAACAAAACAGTTGAGTAGAACAAGAAAATCAATTTTGGATATATTGCATCATGAGCATTTTAAAAAGAAGTTTAAGTATATTTTTTCAGATGATTTAAAAGTCTTGGTCTACAATAAACAAAAAATGATTCTTGTGACTTGGGGTCAAAGTGAAACAGCAAATACTATATGTGTTGGTGGTAATAAGATTTTATTTGAAATTGATAAAGATATATTAAAAGTTTATTTTTTGGATTATGCAGGTGGCGAGATAGCAAAATAATACCATTGCTTGAAAATTAAATTAAAATTTATAGGTATATTATTAAGAGTTTGAGGCTATAAAAGAACCATCATTTTATTTTTGAGTTTTTTATCTATTATTGAGGCTAGGTTAGTTATTATCTTACTTTACTTTAGCTGAAATTTTTTTGGCTAAAACCTTGTTATTAATAAAGGAATCTCAATGTTTCAAGAAAGCGTTATTTATGGATAAAATTTTACAATATAGTGGTACACTTTCTCTTTTATATATTACACCAAAAATTCCTCTTCCTCCAGAAGCATACAAAATGGTTGAACCTTTTTTTGCTAGGATAACAGTTTCTAAGGAAATTGAGGATTATATTAAATACAATGAAGTAGAAGGTGTATATCCTGATATTATCATTATAGATATTGAGGATAATTGGCTCATTTGTATGGAAATTATCCATGATATTCGAGAAATTAATCCCTCACAAATGATTCTTGTTATGAATACTCTCTATAGCTATCAACAACTTCTCACATTTATAAAAGCTAAAATAATATACTTAATAAAGAAGCCTTTGGTCTTTGAAGAACTCTATGCTGTGCTTTTTGATGCGAGTAAAGAACTCTATGAAAAACGATTACTTCTCTCTAAAAATACTAGGCTTCAACAAAAAGTCATAGAACTAGATAACATTATTGAATCTTCTCAAAATAGACAAAAGAGCAAAGATGAATTTTTTGCCAGTATTTCCCATGAAATTCGTAGCCCTATTAATGCTGTCATTGGATTGAGTCATATTTTATTAGAGCGTAAACTAGATGAAAAATCTAACGATTATGCACAAAAAATTCAATCCTCTGGTAAACTTATTTTACATATTATTAATGATATTTTAGACTTTTCTAAAATTGAGGCAGGAAAATTAGAAGTAGAAGATATTTATTTTAATATTAATACTGTTTTAGAAAATACTTCTACGGTCATTTCACTCAAAGCCCATGAAAAGAAATTGGATTTTATTTTTGATATTGATAAGTCTGTTCCCTCTGCACTCAAAGGAGATCCCTTCCGTCTCTCCCAAGTCTTGATTAACCTTTTGAGTAATGCAGTGAAGTTTACTTCTGAAGGTTCAATTAGTTTGAGTGCAAAAGTTCTTTCTCATACTAAAGAGAATGACTTAGTAGAATTTCGTGTTTCAGATACAGGAATGGGACTAAGCCAATCACAAATTTCAACCCTCTTTCTCTCTTTTACACAAGCATCTAGTAATACAGCTCGACAATATGGAGGTACAGGTTTAGGACTTACTATTTCTAAACAATTGGTAGAGCTTATGGGAGGTGAAATTCGTATTGAAAGTACCGTAGGGAAAGGAAGTGATTTTATCTTCACTATTTCTACAAAAATATCCAAAGGTAAACTCTGCTCTCTCTCCTCCGAAAAATTACAAAATAAAAAAGTTTTAATTATTGATAAAAGTTCTAAAAGTAAAAAAGCCTTGGAACGGATATTGGATTACTTCTCTTATGAAATATTAGAAGCTCCCTCTTTGGAAAACTTAAAATCCATTATTACTGAACATACTTTGGATATTTTATTTATTGATAAGGAAACACTTACTAGCTTTAAACAAGAATTTTTTCCAAAAAATTGTAACGCAAAAATAGTTTTAATGCATACTACAATGGAGGATATATATGATGGTTCATTAGAAAATATTTCCATTGATGCGTACCTAGAAAAACCTTTTCATAATCAAAATATTGTTTCTGCCATATATAAGATTTTTGATGAAGAGACAAATAGTAAAGAACAACATACATTTACTAAAAAAAGCCTCTATACGCTAGAAGGTGCAAATATACTCTTGGTAGAAGATAATAAAATTAATCAATCTGTTGTCCTTGCACTCCTTGAAGAGACAGGCATAGAGATACATATTGCTAATAATGCCAATGAAGCCATTGCTTTAGCACAGAGTATTCCTTCTCTTGATTTAATTTTGATGGATATTGAAATGCCTAAAATGAATGGGTGTGAAGCAACTCTCGAACTCAAAAAGATTGAAAAAACACAAAGTATCCCCATTGTAGCCCTCTCTGGTAATGGTAGACAAGAAGATAGAGATAAAAGTGAAAAAGTAGGAATGGTTGCACACCTTGTGAAACCTATTGATATTAACCAATTTTATGCTACTTTACTAGAGTTTATTATGATTAAGCAGAGTTTTACAGAACAGTTAGAAAATGCCCAAGAAGAGTTTAATGCTCTCATTTCAATGTGGACAGATGAGTAAAAATATTAGAATAATCTAGGCTATAAAGTCTATATAGCTTTATTTTGATATTTTATTATATATTCTATATGTATTATGTTATACTCTAAAAAAATATTTAGGGATTAAAAATGAATATGACAAAACTAAATGAGGCTGTAGAAATACTAAAAGGAGACTTAGGAGAGGGACTTACTGCTTGTAATATTTTTACGGTGCAAGAAGGACTCAGTATTGCAGGACATAATTCACAGCCTAAGGCAAGTGCTTTATTTAATCAAGTAACAAGCAATTTAATTAAAATATTAAAAGCTGCCGATTTTCCAGGTTTAGGTAAATATTATATTGTAGATTTAGAAGGTGACCATATGGTAGTGGTACTTCCTTTGGGTGAATATCGATGGGGAATTCTTGTGGATGCTACAAAAATTGAATTAGGTTTATTAGTAAGTATTGCTATTCCTAACTGTATTAGAGCTTTTGAGGAAGCAAATAAAAAATAAACGCTTTAGAACTTTCTAAGTTCTAAAATAGATAGGTTATAATTAAAAAAATATTTAAGGATTAAAAATGAATGTATCAAAACTTAACGACGCTGTAGAAGTATTAAAAGAAGACTTAGGAGATGGACTTGTTGCTTGTAGTATTTTTACTGTAGATGCAGGACTCAATATTGCAGGACATAATCCTCAACCTAAAGCAAGTGCTTTATTTAATCAAGTAACAAGCAATTTAATTAAAATATTAAAAGCTGCAAGTTTCCCAAGTTTAGGTAAATATTATATTGTAGATTTAGAAGATAGCCATATGGCAATTATACTTCCTTTGGGTGAATACCGATGGGGGATTCTTGTTGACACCAAAAAAGTACAATTAGGTTTATTAGTGAGTATTGCTATTCCTAACTGTATTGAAGCTTTCGAAGAAGCAAATAAAAAGTAAAAGAGAGGAGGCATTCTATGAATGCCCATCACCTCTTGCCAATTTTTCTATTAGTCTTACCATCATTCTTACACCAGCACCAGATGCTCCACTAGGATTTTCACCCCAAGCATGCTCTACAAATGCAGGTCCAGCTATATCAATATGTGCCCAACAATTTTTATGATCTTCATCTATAAATTCAGATAAAAACATTCCAGCAGTTACCGCTCCACCGTATCTAGTATTAGAGATATTAGAAAGATCAGCTATATCACTTTTGAGTGTTTTTCCTAAATGACGGTTAAAATCTAGTTTAGTTGCCATCTCTCCAGAAATTTTATTAGATGCAGCCAAAACCATATCTACAGGCATTTTACTATTACCCATAACTCCTGAAGTATAATGCCCCACACCTACAACACAAGCACCAGTCAGCGTAGCCATATCAAAAATATAATCAGCTTTTACTTCTTGTTGTGCATAACAAAGGACATCGGCTAATACCAATCTTCCTTCTGCGTCAGTGTTACGAACTTCGATAGTTTTACCATTTTTTGCTACCAAAACATCATCAGGCTTATAAGCATCACCACCTATCATATTTTCTACTGCACCTACAAAACCATGCACTTCTATAGGTAGATTCATCTGTGCAATAGCTTTCATAATACCCATAACTGCTGCACCACCACTCTTATCAGCTTTCATAGTTACCATATAGTCTGCTGGTTTCAAGCTTAATCCACCACTATCATAAGTAAGCCCTTTCCCTACAATAGAGACAATAGCTTTTGGATTTTCTGGTTTATGAGAAAGATGAATTACTCTAGGAGCATGACGACTAGCTCTTGCTACCGCCAAGAGAGTATTCATTTTTTCTTTTTTAAGCTTTTTTACTCCCAAAACAGTACACTCTAAGCCATTTTTCTTAGCTAATTTTTTTGCCATTTTTGCCAGAGTTTCAGGATAACAATCATCAGGAGGAGTATTAACAATAGTTCGAGCATAATTTGTAGCCTCTGCACTAATTTCAGCATTAAGTACAGCTCTTTGACAACTCTCTAAATCAAGATCAAAGTTATGATATTCTTCTAAAGAGATAATAATATCTTTTAACTCTTTGTTACTTTTTTTGCTTTTGTATGTATCAAAACTATACTCTCCTAATACAATACCCTCTACCATACCACGCAATACGGCAGTACATTTAGGATGGCTCATATAAGTAGCAATCTTAGCACTCTTAAAACCTTTCCCTTTGAATTCACGCAGAGCCACTGCTATGGCACTTCGGACATCTGTACTTTTGATACTCTCTGAACCAATATAAAGTCTTCTTTTATTAGCCAAAAGACAACTCTCTTCATGGTCACCACTAAAGCCACTCTTTTTTAATATCTTTGCATCTTGAACAAACATATGCTCAAAATCTTTATTGATAACAAGAATAATCTCCAAGTCAGACTTAATCATATTCAGTTTATCAGCTGTTACTTTAAAATTCATTATTTTCCTTTTATATATTTATTTTCATTTTTATTATAGCACACTATTTTCTAAAATATCTCTATCTCTGCCTTTATACTCTTTTATGACAAAGATGAATGAACATTTATTACTATTTAAGGTGAATTGATTTAAAATAGGAAATATAGATTCAATCCAAAAGGAGACTATGATGAATATTGCTAAAACAGATACAACTTACGATACTCTGTATAAGGCGTTTGAAGAGAGAATTGGGAAGTTAAAAGATTTACCACAAATGGATAGAGAAAATTCTATTGAAGAAGTCATAAAAGAAAATGGCTTTTCAAGAAGAGACTTTATGCAATGGGCAGGAGCAATAACTGCTATGCTCTCTTTACCTGCCACATTTACACCACTTATGGCAGAAGCTGTAAAAGTAGCGGATAGACTTCCTATTATATGGTTACATATGGCAGAATGTACAGGCTGTACTGAGTCACTTCTTCGTTCTGCAAACCCTACTATAGATAGTCTTATATTCAATCATGTCTCATTGGAATACCAAGAAACTCTTATGACTGCTGCAGGTTGGCAAGCAGAAGAGAATCTTGAAAATGCTATAGAAAAATACAAAGGTCGTTATATATTAATGGTAGAAGGTGGTATTCCTAGTGCGGATACAGAACACTATCTTACTATTGGTGGACATGGACGCACAGGAAAAGATTCTGCTCATCATGCCTCTGAACATGCAGCAGCTATTTTTGCTATTGGTACTTGTTCTGCATTTGGTGGAGTTCAAGCTGCCGCACCAAACCCTTCTAATGCAGTAGCACTCAGTGAAATTACAGCCAAACCAGTTATTAATGTGCCAGGCTGTCCTCCAAGTGAAAAAAATATTGTAGGTACGCTTATGCATTATCTTTTGTATGGAACGCTTCCTGCTTTGGATGTCTTTAATAGACCAAAATGGGCATATAGACTTAGAATACACGATTTATGTGAAAGAAGAGGTCACTTTGATGCTGGTGAGTTTGTTGAGCAGTTTGGTGATGAGGGAGCAAAAGATGGTTTTTGTCTCTACAAAGTAGGTTGTAAAGGTCCTTATACCTTTAACAACTGTTCAAAACAGAAATTTAATCAAGGGACTTCTTGGCCTGTACAAGCTGGATTTGGTTGTATTGGTTGTTCTGAACCTAATTTCTGGGATACTATGGGTACGGTTAATGAACCACTTTCAAACAAGCTTTATCATACAACATTTGGTGGACTTGGAGCTGATGCAACAGCTGATAGAATAGGTTTGAGCCTTTTAACAGCAACAGCGGTAGGTATTGCAGCACATGCAGCTATTTCAGCATACAAAAACCCAAAAGAGTAAAGGAGAATAGAAAATGAATGATACTAATCAAACAGTAGAACAAGCTACACAACAACCTCAACCAACACAACCATCTGGTCCAAAAAGAGTAGTTGTTGATCCTATTACTAGAATTGAGGGTCACCTAAGAGCAGAAGTAATTGTGGGTGATGATGGTGTAGTTCAAGATGCTTTTGTATCTTCTACACTTTGGAGAGGATTAGAGGTAATTGCAAAAGGGAGAGACCCTAGAAATGTACCTTTAATTATGCAAAGAATTTGTGGTGTTTGTACATATTCTCACTATCTCAAAAGTACAATGGCTATGGAAGATGCTCTAGG
>JADGER010000114.1 GCA_016744315.1 Sulfurovaceae bacterium | reverse complement strand
GAGTAATGCACCTTTTTGTGATGGTACACACAAGAAATTCACAGCTGATGATATTGGCAAAGAAGGGCCAGGAATAACAGCAAAACCTTCTGATTTACCGACAGCGGTAGCAACACCCGAAGAGCCTACAGTAGAGTTCATACACCAGCTTGCACGCGAAGGCTTGTCCAAACTAGGACATCATGGGCAGATGACCTCTATGGGTGTCCCGCGTAATCAATTGCCCCATTGGGATGATTTACAAATAATGGCAGCACAAATGGCTACCAAACCACTACTCGAAGATATGGCGGTAGGTACTAAGCTGATTATTGGTCCAGAAGCTAAAAAACCATTGGTATTAAATATCCCACTATTTGTTTCTGATATGAGTTTTGGTGCATTGTCAGAAGAGGCAAAAATAGCCTTAGCTCAAGGTGCAAACCTCGCAGGTACTGGTATTTGTTCTGGTGAAGGTGGTATGTTACCTGAAGAGCAAGAAGCAAATGCTCGTTACTTTTATGAGTATGCCAGTGCTGGATTTGGCTACAATGAAGAGCTATTGCATAAAGTACAAGCCTTCCATTTCAAAGGTGGACAAGGTGCGAAGACAGGTACAGGAGGGCATCTCCCAGGTAACAAAAACATAGGGAAAATTTCAGAAGTAAGAGGTATAACTGAGGGAGAACCTGCCGTATCTCCACCGACATTTAAAAATCTCTCTACAGTAGAAGATTTCAAACAATTTGCAGATCGTGTTAGAGAAGTAACTGGTGGTATTCCTATAGGCTTTAAACTTAGTGCAAATCATATAGAAGAGGATATTCAGTTTGCACTTGATGCGAGTGCAGATTACATCATACTTGATGGTCGTGGTGGTGGTACAGGTGCAGCACCTGAGATGTTCAGAAACCATATCTCTGTACCAACTATACCAGCACTTGCACGAGCGAGAAAGTACCTAGATGAGCAAGGTGCGAGTGGGAGAGTGACGCTTATTATCACTGGTGGATTACGCGTGCCTATAGATTTTGTAAAAGCCTTAGCTCTTGGTGCTGATGGTGTGGCTATCTCCAACTCTGCTATGCAAGCCATTGGTTGTGTCGCAGCTAGAATGTGCAATACAAACAACTGTCCAGCAGGTATAGCTACGCAGAAGAAAGAGTTACGACAAAAACTAGACATCCAAAAATCAGCGAAACAACTGCATAACTTTTTTGATGCTTCTATTGAATTGATGCAAGTGATGGCACGAGCCTGTGGTCATAATGATTTGAGCAAATTCAATAACAAAGATTTGGCAACTTGGCATCGTGAAATGGCAGAACTCTCAGGAGTCTCTTTCTCAGGAGCTACGGATATAAGATAAGAAGTGACTCATAGAGTCTCTTTCTTTATAACACTTTTCTCTATTTTTCAAAGAGAAAAGTTAAAGCTAAGTTCATAGCTAAATATCTATTTAAGCACTACCAAATAAATAAATAATATCATAAGGGATATAAAAGAGAAGGATAAATATTGAAGTGTCTTATTTGTGATGGAGAGTGTGATAGTTTTGAGGATACAGCAAAGGGGATACTCTATTATGAATGTTATTCTTGTGGATTTATTATGAAGTCTTCTGAGCATTTATCTGACTTTACTGAACAAAAAAAAAGATATGATTTACATAATAACAGCCAAGAGAGCGAGGGGTATAGAGCCTATTTTCAACGATTTGTTGATTTTGTACTTCCTTGTGTAGATACAGCAAAAAATGCATTAGATTTTGGCTGTGGTGAGAGTTCTCTTTTGGCACAGATATTAACTGAAAATCAGATAAATGCAGATTTTTATGATCCTATATATCACCCAAAAGAAATTTATTTAAATAAATCTTATGACTTGATAGTCTCCGTAGAGGTTTTTGAACACCTTCATAACCCAAAAGATATATTTAAAATGCTAATAGAACATCTTCAACCAAATGGTTATCTAGCTATACAAACAGCTTTTTATCAAAATGATAGAGAGCGGTTTTTACACTGGCATTATAGACTAGACCCTACACATGTAGTCTTTTTTTCATTAAAATCTTTAGAAAAATTAGCTGATATTTTTAATATGAGAGTTATAAAGAATGATGCAAAGCAGATGATTTTAATGCAAAAGAAAAACTCTTAAAAACTACTCTAGTGTATTCTCACTAAAGAAGTTTCCAAGATTTAAACAACATATAAAAGCACAGCAAAAAAGTGTAGTATAGAACCAGCCAAAACAAAAATATGCCATATAGTATGAAAGTAGTTTATATTATCTTTGACATAAAAAACAATACCAGCAGTATAAGAGATACCTCCAGCTATTATCAGCCAAAATCCTACTGGGTCTATACTGCTTTTAAATATATCAAAAACGATAACTATCATCCATCCCATCACCAAATAGGCTATCAGTGAAAAAATTTCAAAACGATTAGGAAAAAGAAACTTCATCACAATCCCTACAAGAGCAATTCCCCACTCTATACCAAAAATAATCCAACCCCAAGCACCACCAACAGCTACCAAAATAATAGGCGTATAAGTTCCTGCAATAAGAAAATAGATAGCACTATGGTCAAACTTTTGAAAAAGCCGTTTGACTTCGGTATGTGTAATAGCATGGTAGAGTGTAGAACTCCCATACATCACAATAAGTGTACTACCATATATAGCCACCGATGTGATAGCAGTCACATCACCACCCAAAGAGGCAAAAGTCACAAGCAAAGTCAAAGCTGCAATACTCAACAAAAACCCTATCCCATGCGTAACCGCATGCAGTACCTCTTCAGTAAAAGAGAAATGATTCACTACTTCTTTCATTTTGAAATCCTTATGTAGCTATATTAGTATATGATTGTTAAGCTTTTACTTAAAAAATGTATAGTTCTATTGCTATATATTCCATTAGAGTATCAAAAATTTACCTAAAACGCATCATCCACAGCTTGACACATGGTATGGGCTATGAGTATGTGCATCTCTTGGATTCTTGGGGTGTCATTTGAGGGGATAATGATATTTATATCACATAAACTATTCATCGCACCACCATCTTTTCCACTGAGTCCTAGAGTGTGACAGCCTAGTTTTTTGGCTTCTTGGAGAGCTAGAGAGATATTAGGTGAGTTACCACTTGTGGAGATGGCTATAAGTAGATCTCCACTATTTGCTAAGGCTTCTACTTGTCGTGAAAATACTCTTTCAAAACCATAATCATTAGCAATTGCTGTAAGGGCTGAGGTATCTGTGGAGAGGGCTATACCTGCTAATCCTCTTCTTTCACTTTTGTATCTTCCTGTAAGTTCGGCTGCTATATGTTGGGCATCAGCAGCAGAGCCTCCATTGCCACATAACAAAATTTTATTGCCATTTTTGAGTGTGGATATAAGTAAGTTAGATGCTTGGAGTGTAATGGGGATAAGGCTATCTATTGTGGCTTCTATAACTTCTTTATGGGCTTGAAACTCTGCTCTAATCATATCTTGCATATTAAGCCTTTTGCATTTTTGCTATTGTGGCACTTGTACTTTTACCATCGACAAACTCTATAAGTCTTACCTCATCAGCCAAATCACTGCCTATAACCTCTTTGCCTTTGTAGTCTGCACCCTTGACCAATATATGAGGATAAATATGTTGTATAAGATTATAAGGTGTATCCTCGGTAAATGCAACTACAAAATCTACACTCTCTAATGCAGAGAGTAAAAAAGCTCTATCTTCTAAGATATTAATAGGTCGACTCTCGCCTTTGAGTCTGGTGATACTCGCGTCACTATTAAGTCCTACTATCAAGATATCTCCTAACTCTTTGGCTTTTTGGAGGTAGCTTGCGTGTCCTCTATGCAAAATATCAAAACATCCATTTGTAAAGATTATTTTGCGTCCTTGCTGTTTGAGTCGTGAGGTAATTCTTTGTATTTGTGCAGAATTTTTGATTTTACTCTCTATTTGCCCTTTGTTTAGTGAGTGTTCATACTCTTCTATTTCGCTAAGTGTTGCAGTGGCTGAACCTACTTTGGCTACGACTACAGCTGCTGCTTTATTGGCAAATTCACAAGAGGCTTGAATATTTAATCCACTACAAAGAGCCACTCCCAAAGATGCCAATACAGTATCTCCAGCACCTGTTACATCATATACCTCTCTTGCTACGGTAGGTACTATAGTGGTATCTTTATCAAATATTGCTATTCCTTCTTCGCTAAGAGTTATAATACTATAAGTTAAATCAAGTCTATTCTTTAGCTCAAAACCTACTTTTTCAAGAGTCTGCATATTGGATATATCAATATTTATAGCTAAAGAGGCTTCTTTTTTGTTTGGAGTAAGAAGTGTTGCACCTTTGTATTTAAGGTAATCATTCCCTTTTGGGTCGACTAATACCAAAATATTATGACTCTTAGCTATTATGATAACTTGCTCTGTGAACGATGGAGTTAATACACCTTTATTATAATCAGAAAGGAGTATTGCATCATAGTTTAGAATATTCTTTTGAAGCTGTAAGATAAGTTTACTTATAGATACATCAGTAATGGCTTGGCGACTTTCATCATCAAGACGAATAATTTGTTGGTTAGATGCTATCACACGACTTTTTTGAGTTGTTTTTCGTCCATTCTCAAAAATAACAGCACAACAGTTAGCACCTATATCTTCTAATAAATTTGTTACCTTTTTAGCATTTTGGTCTTTACCTAAAACAGTATAAATATCTACCTTACTCTCTAAGGCTATAAGATTACTCACTACATTTCCAGCACCACCCAAGACACTACTTTCTTTGTTGACACCCACTACCTGTACAGGTGCTTCAGGAGATATTCGTTCACAACTCCCCCAAATATAATGGTCTATCATTAAATCACCAATAACTGCTATGCGGAGTTTTTTATTACGAATTTTATCCATGTATTTTCTCTTTGTTAGATTCAAAATATATTTTAGCTTCAGAAATAGAGACAAAAGAAAATGAAGCATTAAGGTGTGGGGATTTACCTATAAAAACGGTATTTGCTATCTTAGCATTAGTACCTAATTTAATATCACTCTCTTTATCCCCTATCATCCAAGAAGAGGCTAAATCTATAGGATAAGTTTCTAGGGCTTGAGTTATCATTCCTATAGAAGGTTTTCTACAATTACAATTTGCTTCTGGGGCATGTGGACAATAGTATACCTCTGTGATACTAATACCCTCTTCTTCTAGTCTTGTAAGCATCCATTGAGTGAGTATAGTAAAATCATCTTCACTATAATATCCTCTTCCTATGCCTGATTGATTTGTAACAATAAAAAGTGTATAGCCTTGATCTGCAAAAAGAGTAAGAAACTCAAAAATATCTTCAGTAAATGCAAACTCTTCTATCGTAGAGACATATCCATAATCTCTATTAATAATACCATCTCTATCAAGAAAAAGAGCCTTCATTAACGATATTTTCGGAAACCATTATAGATATAGTGAGCAAAGTAATAAATACTTTTTCCTAAGCTTAGTTTTTCTATATCACGATAGGTTTTCCACTGCCATAAAGCTGTTTTAAACTTATTACTAGAGATAGAGCTATGCCCTACCCTATAAGATGCTAATGGTTCATCTAAGCCTTTGGCATAATCTATGCGTTTAAATATATCCAGCCACAAAGCATAGTCTTGTCGTCTCTTCATATCTGGCATATAAATCTTACCTAACTTATTCACATCATATACTGCTGTCAAACACCCTATACTACAAGTTTTGAGTAAAGAATCATAAGTAACTTCCTCTTTTGTATAAAAAGTTGTTAAATTATTATTTTCTTCATCAATTACATGGTAAGAGCTATAAGTAAAAGCTAAATTATTTCTTTTCATATAGGCTAACTGTTTCTCTAATTTTTGAGGCATCCAGAGGTCATCAGCATCCAAAAATGCTATCATATCACCCTGTGATTCTTTGATAGCTCTATTCCTAGCTACCCCTGCTCCACTATTTTTTTCTAGCCTTATTAGCTTAATTCGACTATCCTTGTTACAATATGACTCAATTTTCTCTACAGAATCATCGCTAGAGAGATCATCTACAATAATCATCTCCCAATTTTCATAAGTTTGTGCTAGAACAGATTCTATAGATTGAGATATAAATTTACTAGCATTATGAGATGGTGTAATGATGGATACCAAAATAGTCCCTTTGAAGTTATATTACTTATTTTATCCTATATTGGCTATAATTAAAATTATATAGAACAATAATAAGGAGTTACGATGATAGTCATCGGTAAAGAATATAGATTTACATCGTTAGAGATTCAAGATTTAAAAAATCGGTTTGGAAGTATAGACTGTATAGATGATAAAGATAGAAATATTCAAGATATTATAGAAGAAGTTAAATATTACTTAGGTGAAAAGCAAGAGTGTATTATTGTACTTAATATGCCAAAAGTCCTTTTTGATGCTGTCTCATTAGCCATAGAAAAGCTTGAAGTAGAAAAACTTCATATTATGAGTATAGCTCTATTCTTAAATATTCATCTCCAAAAATGTTATATAGATGACTATAAAACACTCAATCATGTTGTAGATACCATAGGACATTTTAGCCCTATGCAATATATTTTAAAACGACTTATTGATTTTGTTGGTGTTGCCTTTATTGCTTTTTTTTCTATGCCTGTGATGCTATACTCTATCCACCGTATTCAAAAAGATTCTCCCGAGGGTGGAGTTATCTATTCTCAAAAGAGAGTAGGCTTGGATGGAAAAGAGTTTACTTGTTATAAATTTAGAAGTATGCCTATAGATGCAGAAGGAGACACGCCTCAATTTGCATCCAAAGATGATACTCGTGCGTTTCCATGGGGAGAGACTATGCGTAAGACTCGATTTGATGAACTCCCACAACTTTGGAATGTTATCAAAGGAGATATGCATCTTATTGGTCCTAGACCAGAGAGAAAATATTGGGTTGATAAGTTTGAAAAAAGTATTCCCTATTATGCAAAACGCCATAGTGTAAGACCAGGGATTACAGGTTGGGCACAAGTAAAATATCCTTATGGTGCAAATGAAGAAGATGCAAAACATAAATTAGCGTATGATCTTTTTTATATTAAAAGATGGTCTTTAGCCTATGAATTTATGGTTGTATGGGAAACTATTTTTGTAGTTATAGGAAAAAGAGGGCTTTAGTCTCTTTTTTTATATTTTGTAAAACCGTTATAAGTGTAGTGTATAAAATAGTACAAACTCTTTAATGGAGGTAATTTTTCACTCTCTCTATATATTTTCCATTGCCAAGAGGCTGCTTGAAATTTGTTTCTTGATATACTATTTTCTACTATTCTATAATGTGCAAGAGGTTCTCTTACACCTTGTGCTACACCTATTCTTTTAAGAATATTTAGCTTCATTACATAATCTTCATGCCCTCTATCATCAAAATAAAATTTTCCTAGTTTTTTGGCATTATAAATAGTTGTCAGTGTGCCTATAGTACTTGTTTTTAGTAAATCTTTATAGCTAACTTTTGTTTTGACCAAAAAATAGCCTGTAATCTTGCTATTTTCATTGATAGTTTTATATGATGAGTAGCTCATCAAAGCATGCGTCTTGTTCATTAGACCTAACTGTTTGGATAGTTTTTTGGGAAGCCAAAGATCATCACTATCTAAAAAAGCAATATAAGTACCTTTGGCTGCTTTTATAGCTATATTTCTACTTTGGGATACACCTACATTCTTATTATTAACAATAAGTTTGATTCGTGGCTCATTCTTAGCATACTTTTTAATAATATCTAAACTATTATCGGTAGAACAATCATCTATAATTATCATTTCCCAATAAGGATAGGTTTGATAAAGTACTGATTCTATAGTCTCTTCTATAAACAGAGCATTATTATAAGAAGCTGTGATAATCGACACTAATTCTTTCATATCTATGATTCTCCTACAAGTTTCTTTAGTATAGTATCATAAATACGCCTACAGTTCTCTCTATCTCTAAAGTTTATAAAGTATTTTTCACCCTCTTTTTGAAGCAATGAGAGTTTAAACTCTTTGTTGATAGAAGCTATCAATTTATCTACTATATCGTCTGCACTATAA
>JADGER010000113.1 GCA_016744315.1 Sulfurovaceae bacterium | reverse complement strand
GTTTGGATAGTAGAAAAAGAAAAAGTAGATGGGGATACCGCTGTTTGTAATCTAGCTTCTGTAAATCTCTCCAAAGTTAACACCGCAGAAGATATAGCTCGTGTTGTGCCTACGGCTATTAGAATGCTTGATAATGTTATTGATTTAAACTTTTATCCTTTGGCTAAGGTCAAAAAGACAAATGAAAAATCAAGAGCTATAGGGCTTGGTGTTATGGGTGAAGCACAGATGCTTGCAGAAGAAAAAATTGCTTGGGGAAGTCACGAACATTTTAACAAAATTGATGAAGTGATGGAGTCTGTAAGTTACCATGCTATTCGTTCTTCTAGTGATTTATCCTTAGAAAAAGGTGCATATCCTACATTTGAGGGTTCTGAATGGTCAAAAGGAATTTTCCCTATAGACAAAGCCAACAAAGAAGCATGTAAGCTTGTAGATAGAGGGGGGCTTTTTGGATATAATTATGATTGGCAAGCACTCAAAACAAAAGTAAAAGAAGATGGTATGCGTAATGGCTATCTGATGGCAATAGCACCTACAAGCTCTATTTCTATTCTCACAGGGACAACTCAAGCAATTGAACCAGTGTATAAAAGAAAATGGTTTGAAGAGAATTTATCAGGACTGATTCCTGTGGTTGTGCCTAATCTTTCGCCTGAAACTTGGGCATATTATACGCCTAGTTATGACCTTGATCAAAGGTTACTTATCAAAGCAGGAGCAATTAGACAAAAGTGGATAGACCAAGGACAGAGCCTTAATATTTTTATAACGCTAGATAAAGCTAGTGGAAAATATCTGAATGATATTTATATGGATGCTTGGAAATTTGGATTAAAGTCAACTTATTATTTAAGAAGCCAATCGCCTGAAGCTGCCAAGGATACAGAAGGCATAGAAGATAGAAGTCAAGAGTGTGTAGGATGCCAATAATAAATAAAAGGAAAATTTATGAGAAAGATTACCACTGTTGCTGATGCAAAAAAAGAGATTGCAAAATTAAAAAATCCTAATTGTTCAGAGGATGATGTATTTTTTCAGGCTATGGAAGAGGTACTTTTATCTATTATCCCACTTTTTAAATCTGATGAGGTTTATATGAAAAGTGCAAAAAATGCTATTATTAAAAGACTGATTACTCCTGATAGAGTTATTAAGTTTAAAGTAGCTTGGCTTGATGATAATAATGAGGTTCAAGTAAATACAGGGTATCGAATACAGTTTAATAATGCACTTGGACCTTATAAGGGTGGATTGCGTTTTCATCCTAGCGTTAATGAGGGAATTTTAAAATTTTTGGGCTTTGAACAAATTTTGAAAAATGCTCTTACTGGTCTTCCTATTGGTGGAGGCAAAGGTGGTAGTGACTTTGACCCAAAAGGAAAAAGTGATTTTGAGATAATGAAATTTTGTACAGCCTTTATGCAAGAACTTCACAAATATATAGGTCCACGAATAGATGTTCCAGCAGGTGATATAGGTGTAGGAGGGCGAGAGATAGGCTATCTTTTTGGTACTTACAAAAGAATTACTAGCTCATTTGAAGGTGTACTCACAGGAAAACCACAATTTTTTGGTGGTTCTCTTATGCGACCAGAAGCAACGGGTTATGGTGTTGTTTATTTTACACAAAAGATGTTAGAACTTGAATTTAAAGAAGATTTAAAAGATAAAATATGTACTGTGAGTGGTGCAGGAAATGTAGCTATTCATGTGATTGAAAAACTTATACATATAGGTGCTATTCCTGTGACAGCCACAGACTCTAAGGGAACTATTTATGACTCAAGAGGGATAGATGTAGAACTCCTCAAAAGACTTAAACTAGAAGATAGAGTCTCTTTGGAGGCATATACCAAGGTACATATAAGTGCCAAGTATATTCCTGTGTGTGACTATCCCAAAGATGCTCATGCTATATGGGATATTCCTTGTTATGCAGCATTTCCTTGTGCTACCCAAAATGAACTTTCTCTTATGGATGCAAAAAATCTTATTAAAAATGACTGTACTATTGTGGCAGAGGGTGCAAATATGCCATCAACTCCTGATGCAGTGCATGCTTTCCTCAAATCCAATATATCCCTAGCTCCTGCCAAAGCTGCTAATGCTGGTGGTGTTGCGGTGAGTGGTTTTGAGATGAGTCAAAATGCTTCTATGGAAAAATGGACATTTAAAGAAGTTGATCGTAAACTCAAAGAGACAATGGCTGAGATATGTGAAAATGTAGCTTCTACTGCAAAAGAATATAACTTAGATGGAAATTATGTAGCAGGTGCAAATATAGCAGGATTTAAACGCGTAGCAGATGCTATGATTGCAGAGGGAATTTAACCTCTCTGGCTATGTATATGTGTTTGTATATACTTTTGTACAAATGCATCTATCCCATCACTACTACTCCACCAACCATCAAATACTTTATCATAATAGGGACGAGTCACTGCATCAAAACTCTCTTTGTCTTCATAAAGATTAACACACCATTCATAGTTAAGATTTCTACTTTTTAGTGCTTCTATAGAAAGAAGTGTATCATTAATACATCCCAAACGGCTAGGAGTTACAAGCAGTATAGGTGAGTGAATCGCTTGTGCTAGGTCTAGCATAGTGTAGTTTTCTGTAATAGGCACCATCAATCCACCTGCACCTTCTATTAATAATATATCACATTTTTGAGCGAGGGTATGAATTTTGTCTATAATAGTATCAATTTTAATACTCTGTTTTGTATCTGCACAAAAGGGAGCAGCAGGCAAAGGGAATGTATACGCTGTAATATCATAAGCACCAAGTGTAGCAAATTCTGGATTTACCTCTTGCACACTATCAAGAAGAACAGAAGCATCAAGAGGCAATGAACTAACACCAGTTTCTATAGGTTTACAAACCCCCACCTTTATCCCACGAGAAGCAAAAGCTTTGATAAGCAGAAGAGTAGTATAAGTTTTGCCAACATTTGTACCTGTAGCGGAGATGAAAAGAGACTGCACTTGAAAATCCTTGGTATTACTTAGAGTCCTAATATTATAGCATGTTGCAAATATAAGAAAGTAAAAAGAGAGCTGTAGAGAGAAAGATAAAAAGTTTTATCCTTGTAGATATGTGTAGAAATTTGGTTTTGGGCTTGATAAAAGCTTGGAATGATTCTGAAAATTTTTGAAATTTGAGTATAATAATATAAAGAGAGAATAAAGGACTACCTTGCCAAAAATTGAAGATGAAGTAGAAATAGAAGTAGAGATTGCCTTACCCAAAATGTATCGTGTAATATTACATAATGATGATTATACAAGTATGGACTTTGTTGTTATGATACTTACAACTATATTTCATAAGAGTTTTGAGGATGCAGAGGCGTTAATGATTACTATCCATGATAAAGGAAAAGCTATTTGTGGCGTTTATAGTTATGAGATAGCCGAGACAAAAGCACATCAAGCTATTAAGTTGGCAAAAGATAATGAGTTTCCACTACTAGCCACAATAGAGGAGGATATTTGATGATAAGTTTAGCACTAAATAATGTATTTAAGCAGTCGGTAGAATATGCAAAAGAAAAAAACCATGAGTATTTGACAATAGAGCATATTTTTTGGGCAATTTTGCAAAGTGATGAGGGTTGGGCGATATTGAGCATTTTAGATGTAGATCCCCAAGGTCTTACAAAAAAGATATTAGAGCATATAGAAAAGACTGTAGTATCATTGGAGAAACCTGTAGAGCCACTAGAAACACTTATGCTTTCAGAGGTTATTAATGAAATGATGATGCATGTACGAAGTTCTGGACGCAAAGAGGCTATGATAGGTGATATGTTAGCAGCTATGTTGTCTCAGAAGAATGCGTATTCTGCATATTTGATGCAGAGCATGGGAATTACACGCATTGATATTTTGGAAGTTATTTCTCATGATGGAGCAGAAGATGAGAATACAGAGGGAGAAAATGCAGATATGCAAGAGACTCTCTTGGATCAATTTACCCATGAATTGGTGGCACTCTCGCAAAAAGGAAAGATAGATCCTGTGATAGGCAGAGAAGATGAAGTAACACGAGTGATGCAAACGCTTTGTCGCCGTAAAAAGAATAATCCTCTTTTGGTGGGCGAACCTGGAGTTGGAAAAACTGCAATAGCAGAAGGTTTGGCACTTCGTATTAGTGAAAATGCTGTCCCTCCTATTTTGCAAAATTCCAAGATATTTGCTTTGGATATGGGTTCTTTGGTTGCAGGCACAAAATATCGTGGAGACTTTGAAAAAAGACTCAAAGGCTTACTCAAAGAGCTTCAGTCTATAGATAAAGCAATACTTTTTATAGATGAGATTCATACTATGGTAGGTGCAGGCAGTACAAGTGGTGGAAGTATGGACGCTGCAAATATCCTAAAGCCTGCTCTTGCTCGTGGAGAGATTAAATGTATAGGAGCTACAACTTATACAGAATATCGTAACTTTTTTGACAAAGACAAAGCACTCTCACGAAGGTTTGCCAAAGTGGATGTGGAAGAACCAAGTGTAGAAGATACTATGCTTATTCTCCAAGGAATTAAACATAAATATGAAGAGTTTCACTCTATATCTTTTAGTGATGAAGCATTGCAAAGAGCTGTAGACCTTTCTGTAAAATATTTGCATGATAAGTTCTTACCAGATAAGGCTATGGATATTATTGATGAAGTCGGAGCACATTTTATGCTTAGAGGTCAAGAGAATATTGTAGTTACGAGTAAAGATATAGAAGAGAGTATTTCCAAGATGCTTAAACTCCCTTCTACTATTATAGGTAAAGACGATACGCAAAAACTCAAAAACCTTAAAGCAGATCTTCAGAGCCAAATTATAGGGCAAGATGAGGCTATAGAAGTTATTAATAGTGCGATTAAACAATCGTACGCAGGACTCAATAATCCATTCTCTCCAATTGGTTCATTTTTGTTTATTGGTCCTACTGGTGTGGGGAAAACTGCTTTGGCTATTGCTTTGGCAGATACTATGCATGTACATTTTGAAAGACTTGATATGAGTGAGTATATGGAAAAACACTCTATTAGCAGACTTATCGGAGCTCCTCCAGGGTATGTAGGCTATGAACAGGGTGGATTACTTACAGAGATAATCAAAAAACATCCACATACAGTATTACTTTTGGATGAAATAGAAAAAGCACATCCTGATATTATGAATATACTTTTGCAAGTGATGGATGGTGCTAAACTTACAGATAATAACGGAATAGTAAGTGACTTTAAAAATGTAATTGTTATTATGACTTCTAATATAGGCACAAAAGAAGCAGGAGTTATGGGCTTTGAAAAAGATACTAGTAGCAAAAGTGAAACTGCTCTCAAAGATTTCTTTAGCCCAGAGTTTAGAAATAGACTCAGTGCTACCATCAACTTTAAACCTCTTAATATAGAAACACTTATTATAATTGTAGGTCAAGAGATAGCAAAACTCAACAAACAAATGCTTTCTAAAAAGATTAGTATTAAGCTCTCTTTGGAGGCTAAAAAATATTTGGCTCAAGAAGGATATAGTGAGCAGTATGGAGCAAGACATATAGCTAGAGTTATAGATAAACAAGTCAAAGAAAAACTTACAGATGAAATTTTATTTGGTTCACTCAAAAATGGTGGTAAAGTAAAAGTTGGATTCAAAGATAAAGAGTTAGTATTTTCTTTTAAGGCTAAGTAATTTGGGTTCTATGTTTGAAGATGATTACAGTATCGCACCTCTAGGAAGGAGTCATATCTTTCCTAATCCTCGTTTTGCTGCTGATGAGGGATTATTGGCATTTGGGGGAGACCTCTCTCCTAATAGAGTACTTACTGCATATCGAAAAGGAATATTTCCATGGTATAACGCAGATGACCCTATTTTATGGTGGTCTCCTAACCCTCGCCTAGTTTTGTATCCAGAAACATTCAAAATGAGTAAATCATTTAGAAGAACTTTGCGTAAAAATAACTTTGAAGTAAAGTTTGATCAAAAATTTGCTGAGGTGATACATTATTGCAGTAAAGTTCCACGAAAAGATCAAGAAGGAACATGGATAATAGATGAGGTACAAGAAGCCTATAAAGAGTTATTTGCCATGGGTTTTGCACATAGTATAGAAGTTTATGAAAATAATGAATTAGTTGGTGGGCTATATGGTTTGGCTATGGGAAGAGCTTTTTTTGGAGAATCTATGTTTTCTCTTAAAAATGATGCCTCCAAGATAGCATTTAAAGCATTGAGTGATGTCTTGGCATTAAGAGGGTATGATTTTATTGATTGTCAAGTAAGTAATAATCATCTCTTAAGCATGGGAGCCGTAGAAATATCACGAGATAGATTTCTTGATGAATTAGACGAAGCATTACTAAAATCTAGTGATTTAGGTTCATGGGAGAAATTTACTTGGGAATATAAGGAATAAGAGTAAAAATTAAGTATCTACTTAAGTTCCCTCTTACGCAATAAAAATTAAAATGCCGAAATTTTTATAAGGTAGATATATGTTCAATCAAATCAAATTATTTATTGACTCTAAAAGGTTTCAATATTTTATTACCACACTTATAGTACTTAATGGTATTACTATGGGGTTAGAAACCTCTCGTGATATAATGCTTTCGTTTTCTGGAGTTATAGAGTTATTTAATTCTCTTGTTATTATTATATTTGTTATAGAAATACTTTTGCGTATTTATATTTATAGAATAGAATTTTTTAAAGACCCTTGGAGTCTTTTTGATTTTGTTGTAGTTTTAATCTCTGTTATGCCTGTAAGTGAAGGTTTTGAGATACTTCGAGTACTAAGAGTATTGCGTCTTTTTAGACTTATTACCGTTGTTCCTCAAATGCGTAAAATAGTTTCTGCATTAGCGAGTGTAATCCCAGGGATGTTATCTATTGCTGGAATCTTAATACTTTTCTTTTATATCTTTGCAATAATGGCAACACAACTTTTTAGAGATGATTTTCCAGAGTGGTTTGGTACACTAGGGGAGTCTTTTTATACACTTTTTCAGATAATGACATTAGAGTCTTGGTCTATGGGGATTGTCCGACCTATTATGGAATCATACCCTTTGGCATGGATATTTTTTATTATATTTATTTTTGTAGCTACTTTTATTATGGTCAATCTGATTGTAGCTATTGTAGTAGATGCTATGGCTGTTATCAATACCCAAGATCATGAGGAACAGATACACTCTACAGAAGAGATTATAGATGAAGTTAAATCATTACGACAAGAGATACTTCTTCTTAAAGAGCTTATCCAAAAGAACAATAACTCTTAATAGGTTATTGTTCTTCGCTATAAACATCATCCATATCAAAATCATAATCGGGTTTCATTACAGAAATACCTGATAATGATTTTTTGTCTACTTCTGCTTCAGAGAGATTATAATCACTTCCTTGATAAAATACCTGCTCTTTGGCATATTTTTTTTCTCTTTCTATCTGCTCTTGTACCTGCTTTTTACTAATCTCTGCTTTGAGAGTAGCATTTGTTTCTTGTGCATGTAAGGTTAAGAAGAAAGAGCCAATAAAAAGAGGGAGGAATGTTTTGTGCATAATTTTACCTTATTATAGTATTTATACAAGATTATATCATAAGATCTAACAATAATTAGAAAAGAGTCTAACTATTGTTAGGATAAAATTATTTTTTAGAGTTTAATCGTGATTGATATTCTTCTGGGTGTTTACATACAGGACAAACTTTTAATGCTTTCTTCCCATAATGTACATGTCCACAAACTTCACAAATCCAAGCTTCTTCTGTATCTTCACTTACAAATTCAGATCCAGCTTCAAGTCTTTCCAAAAGCATCTTAAACATATTTTCATGTTCTACTTCAATTTTGCCAATACCTGCAAAAAGTCTTGCTGCTTCTTTATGACCTTCGTCTTTTGCAATTTGTGCAAAGTTTGGATACATAGTAATATTTTCATACGACTCGCCATCTATTGCCATTTGAAGATTTTCTTTAGTGTTACCAAAATTCTCTTCAGTCTCATTAATCATTCTATTATTAAGAGCTAATTCCATTTTTGCATGCTGTTTTTCATTATCAGCAGCTCTTTGGAAATGTTCGGCAATATCTCTATAACCCTCTTTTTGAGCAACT
>JADGER010000112.1 GCA_016744315.1 Sulfurovaceae bacterium | reverse complement strand
TCTCCATCGCTATGCCAAATACTATAAGCATCAGGAATTAATGAGAGACTCCAGCCCATAAGTACGGCTTCAAATTTATGGGGCATTACTACAGTATTCAAAAAAGCCTGCCACTCCATAATACGGATACGCATTTTGATACCTACTTTGGCAAGTTGGTGCTGAATGATTTGGGCAGCATTAATACGCGTATCATTGCCTGTATTGCTGATAAGTTCAAATTCCAAAGGGTTACTAGAGCTATATCCTAACTCTTTGAGAAGTTTTTTGGATTGTTTTGGATTATACTCTTTTGGATTATAGTCATTGGGATAGACAGAACTATCAGGCATAAATGGACCATGGCATATTTTGCCATGTTTAAAAAATAGTAAATCAATGAGTTCTTGTTTATTGATAGCATACGCAATAGCTTCTCTTACTTTTTTGTTTTTAAATTTTTGGAGTCTAAGGTTAAATCCCATATAGGTATACGATTGCGAAGGCTGTTCTATAAGTTGGTAATAGGATTTAAACTCTTTGTTTAATTGTCTTTGCACTTGCAAGGGATCGAGTGAGCCTATATCTAGCTCTTTGGCTTTAAGTGTAATAAATTGTGTGGATGGGTCAGAAATATAGTGGTAATTGATTGTTTTAATCTTGGCTACTCCTGTAAAATAGTCAGGATATGCATTTAGTACAATTTTTTCATTGACTTTAAATGCTTTTTTGAGCATATATGCCCCTGTTCCAATAGGATTCTTATTGATACTAGAGGTCATAGGATTATCCTCTTTTTCCCAAATATGCTTAGGGAGTATTCCCATCATCCAGATACTAAGAGCTTTGAAATAGGGTTGTTTATAGATTACTTTAACCGTATATTTATCCATAGCTTCAACACTTTGAACATATTTAAAACTATCTTTATAGGGAGTAAGAAGTTTGGGTGATTTGAGGAGTTGATAAGTATACTCTACATCTTTGGCAGTAAAATCTTGATTATCATGCCATTTTATATTTTGATGGAGGCTAAAGATAAGTGTTTTATTATTTTCAAAATAAAATGATTGTGCTAAATCACCAACGATAGTGCCATTGCTATCAAATTTTACAAGACCATTAAAGAGTCTATCTGAAATTTCTGCACTCGCGGAGTCTGTTGCAAGGAGTGGATTAATGCGTGAAGGAGATGCGGATATACTAAGATGAAGTGTAGACTCTTGTGAAAAAGAGGAGACTGTAAATAAAAATAATAGTATAGGTAGGATAATGAGTTGCAAGTAGAGTCTCCATATAACTTTTTCAAATTATAGCATTTTTATAATTTTTGGTACTTTAGATAATAGAAATTTATGGATAGTATAATTACAAATAATTATAACTACAAATTTGTATCTTTTAATTTTCTATTAAAGAAAATTGTCCTAGAATACAAAATAGATAAATTTTATTGAAGAAAGGGTAGCCATGGCACGATTAGTAGTAATGGGTGGAGGTGTTTCAGGACATACCGCTGCAACATTTGCAAGAGATATGCTAGGAGAAGATCACGAGGTGGTTGTAGTAACACCAAATAGTCAGTGGAACTGGATTCCATCAAACATTTGGGTAGGTGTTGGAGGAATGACAAAAGAAGAAGTTGTCTTTCCTCTTGCTCCAGTATATGAAAAAGCTGGTATTGATTATAGACAAGCAAAAGCTGTTTCTATACATCCAGAAGGAAAAGAAGATGCTGAAACTCCTTATATTACTATTGAGTATACAGATGAAGCAAAATCTGGTGAAACAGAAGAGCTTACTTATGATTACCTTATCAATGCTACTGGACCTAAACTTAACTTTGGTGCAACACCAGGTCTTGGTGAAGGAACAAATTTAGGTGAGCATACAGTATCTGTATGTACAGCTGATCATGCCGAACATGCTAATCACGAACTAGAAGCGTGTATCGAAAAGATGAGAAATGGTGAGAGACAAGCCTTTCTAATTGGTACGGGTCATGGTATGTGTACTTGTCAAGGTGCAGCTTTTGAGTATATTTTCAATATTGAACACACACTTAAAGAGCAGGGTGTAAGAGATATGGCTGATATTACATTCATTACAAACGAATCATTCCTTGGTGACTTTGGTATGGGTGGTATTCACTTCAAAATGGGTGGTTTTGCAACTTCTAGTAAAGTTTTTGCTGAGTCTTTGTATGCTGAAAGAGGTATGGATTGGATTCTTGGTGCACATGTTAATAAAGTTGAAGCTGGAAAAGTAACTTATGAATCACTTGATGGTGAGATGGATGAGCAAGAGTTTGATTTTGCTATGCTTATTCCACCATTTGCTGGTGTAGGTCTTAAAGCATTTACTAAAGATGGTACTGATATTACAGATACTATATTTGCTCCAAATGGATTTATGAAAGTTGATGCAAACTACAATGCTGGTGCGTATGAAAATTGGAAAGCATCTGACTGGCCAAGAACATTACAAAACCCTTCATATAAAAATGTATTTGCTGTTGGTATTGCTTTTGCACCACCACATATTATCTCAAAACCAATGAGTTCACCAAATGGAACTCCTATCAACCCTACACCTCCAAGAACAGGTATGCCATCTGCAATGATGGGTAAAGCTGTTGCTTTGAGTGTTGTTGATATGATGAAAGGGAAGTCTACTGAACCTACACATACAGCTTCTATGTCAGAGATGGGAGCAGCCTGTGTTGCTTCTGCTGGTAAAGGTCTTTTCTCAGGTACAGCAGCAGCTATGACAGTCTATCCGATTATTCCAGATTTTGAAAAATATCCAGGAACAGGAAGAGACCTTAATGGTACAACTGGTGAGCTTGGTCTTGCAGCACACTGGGTGAAGCATATTCTTCACCATATATTTATCTGGAAAGCAAAGCTTAAGCCAGGTTGGACTCTTATTCCAGAATAAGTAAAGCGTGTGAGGCTCTGCCTCATAGTACAAAAATAAATTATTAGGAGAATTCAATGGCATCAAAACATGTAAATCATATCGAACCATATAGTCCTCAGTTTGGAACAATGATTCCAATGGGCGGACAAAAATTTATGAGAACTTGTGTTCTTTGGCAAATTGTTAGATTTGTGGCTATCAATATTAGAATGACTATTCTTATCCTCAAGAGTCATCACTAAAATTTACTTGTATCTTATCTCTTTTATAGATAAGATACAACTCTTCTAAAATATAAATCAAATAATACATCCTCATTTAATTTCTAAGTGATATAATACTCTATTATTTCATTCATATTTTTACTATAAGGAGAGTTAATGATTCAAAAACTTATTATATATCCCGATGAGAGAATCAACATAGCTTCTGCTGATATACGACATTTTGATAAAGACTTAGACCAATTAGTTGAAGATCTTAAAGATACTATAGAAGCAAATAACGCAGAAGGTTTAGCAGCAATACAAATAGCTGTACCTCTTGCTGTTGTGGTTGCAAAAGATCCTAATGGAGAGTGGCATGTATTCTTTAATCCACGCATTCTCAAAAGAGCAGGGAAGACTATCTCTACAGAGACATCTTTATATTTACCTAATATCACAGAAGATATACCAAGAGCTGAACAGATCACTTTTATCTATCAAGATAGACAAGGTAAACAGCAGTCAATGACTGTTTCAGGACATTTCTCCTATCTATTGCAACGAAAGTTTGATTATAATTTTGGTGGAACTTTTGCCAATAAACTTGATAGAGATAGTCGTAAAAAAGTAGAAAAAAAACTATCTCTTCAAGGGAATGTAGGAGAGTTTAATGCAGATTCAAACTTCTCAAATCGAGAATATTTTAAAAGTGCTATTAATAAACTACTCTTTTTTGAAGGTGTAAGTCTTTTTGTACCATTTTTTGATGTAACAAAAGAGACTTTGAATTCTTGGTATAACTACGGTATATTTGCAACTATTGCAACTATATTACTAACAATAGGATATTTGGTCTATGCCAAATGGGAAGCAAGCCGTGTTATTTCATGTACAGGGTGTCAAGTAATAAGTTTTACAGCTGTTGCTATCAAATATTTTGTACTTATTACAGTTTTATTTTTGGCAAGTTATTACTGGGTAAATCCTAACTAAAGGATTTACTTTGTCGAAAACTTCAATGCTTTCTCCATAGCAATAGACTCATCTCTTCCATAGATAATAATCTTTTTATCTACCTTTATATATTTATCTTTGATTTTATTAGGGTAGTTCACATAATTTAATATATGTTTGATGGTATTGATTCTAGCTTTTTTCTTGTTGTCACTTTTGACAATAGTCCATGGTGCAGTATTGGTGTGAGTTGCACTAAGCATCATAAATTTTGCAAGTGTATATTCATCCCATAATCTTTGAGACTCTTTATCTACAGGAGAGAGTTTATACTGTTTAAGAGGATCACTTTCTCTGGCTTTAAATCTTTTGGCTTGTTCTTCTTTTGATACAGAAAAATAGAATTTAAAAATCTCAATCTCTTCATCTACAATCATATTTTCAAAAGCAGGAGCATCTTTGAGAAATTTATGGTGTTGTCTCTCTGTACAAAATCCCATAACAGGCTCTACCATAGCACGGTTATACCAACTTCTATCAAAGAGGACAATTTCACCTGCTGAAGGGAGATGTTTGGTATAGCGTTGAAAGTACCATTGAGAGATTTCTTTGTCATTAGGTTTTTCTAGTGCAACGACTCTTGCACCTCTTGGATTAAGATGTTCGGTGATTCTTTTGATAGTACCACCTTTACCTGCTGCATCACGCCCTTCAAAAATCATTAATATCTTAAGACCTTTTTCTTTGACATAATTTTGAAATTTAAGGAGTTCAACTTGGAGCATAGCAAGCTCTTTTTCATAGAGTATAGTTTCTTCTTTAATCCAAACAGGAAGTCTTTTCTTTTTTTTCTTTTTTGCTCTTTTCTCTTCTTTTTCAAATTGTGCTAGACAACTACTTCTTTTCTCTGTGTGTATTTGCTTATCAATATCTGTACCCTCTTGGAGTTCATCTTGTAGCATATTTTGTTCTTTACTCATGGTTATTTACTCCTTATAGTTTCGTTGACTATAGTGTAGCATAATGAGATAGATGAAAGTGTTTTTTTGAATAAAGGGATTGTTTTTTGTTTTGTGGAGGATAAAACCACAAGAGAAAATCTCTTGAGGAGTTTGGAGAAGGTATCTGCTATCTTTTTGAGAACTGCGGAGATCTTCTTGCTTTTTTCTTACCTGGTTTCTTTCTCTCAACAACTCTTGAGTCACGAGTAAGAAGACCCATAGGCTTAAGAATAAGTCTAAAAGACTCTTCAAATTCTACAAGTGCTTTAGTAATTCCATGTTTAAGTGCATCTGCTTGAGCAGAATAACCACCACCAAGAGTAGTAGCTTTAACATCCATAGATTCTAATTGTTTTGTAGCTTCTAAAGGAAGTCTTACTTTCATTTTGATAGCCTCATGACCACCTAACCATTGGTCTAGAGTTTTTCCATTAATTGTCATCTCTCCAGTACCTGGTGTCAACCAAACTTTTGCGATAGCAGCTTTTCTTTTGCCTGTTGCATAGTATATAGCCATATTAGTTTCCTTTGTTTAGTTGTGCTGTATGAGGATGTTCTGATCCAGCATATACTTTAAGTTTTTTAAGCATGTGACGACCAAGAGTAGTTTTTGGTAACATACCTCTTACTGCTTGTTTATAAAGTTTTTCTGTATTATTTTCTAGCATGTCAGAAAGTTTTGTACTTTTTGTACTACCAAAATATCCACTATGTCTAAAATATTCTTTGTCTTGTAGTTTTGCACCAGTAAATACTGCTTTTTGAGCATTAATGATAACTACGAAGTCTCCGCAATCTACATTTGGAGTAAAAGATGGCTTGTGTTTTCCTCTAAGAAGTGTAGCGACTTCAGTAAGAATACGACCAAAAGTTTTACCTTCTGCATCGATCAATACCCAGTCTCTTTGTACTTCATGAGGTTTAATGACAGATGTCAATTTCATGATGATTCCTTGTTTTTGTTTAAAAGTTCGGAAGTATATCCAGTTAAACTTAAATATTATTTAAATTTAGTTTTTTTTAAGCTTTGTAAAGCAATCGTGCAATCCCAAGAGAGAAAATAACTAACGCCATTTCTTTCATTTCTTTATCATATAAAAGTACAAAAAATCCTCCAAGCATCAAAATAAATCCATGTGTTAGTGGCTTGATATACTCTTTTATCTCTTTTGCCATCCACTCTATTTGGTCTTTTGAGGCGGTAATATTAATTTCACCTTGTGCAATTTTATGCATAGCCAGTTGCGTATCTTGTATCAAAAAAGGAGTGTTTTTGAGTAGCTCTTTAAAGAGTTCGCCAAAACCATCTTTTGCTCCAAGTGCCTTGGGGATATTCTCTTGAAGGAGTGGAAGAATATCTTTTATGCCATTAAAGTTTTCTATATAAGTTGTGCCAAGACCTTCTATAATAGCACTGACTCTTAGGATATAAATAGCATCACTAGGAAGCTTAAATGGTAAATCTTTAGTTGATTCCATTACTTCAAATGCAAGCTCTTGCATAGAATCACTATTAAGGTTTTCATCAGAAAATATTGCAAACATCTTAGAGGTAAAAGTAGCTAATTGTGCTGTGGGTGCTTCGTAGGCTATAGTTCCTAAGCGTTTGTTTGCAGAGATATAAAGTTCATAGTTTTGTTCATGGGCTGCTTTGATAAGTTCTATTATGGCTATTCTTGTATGATTTGGAACTCGTTTGACCATACCAAAATCTAGTAATATAAGTTCTCCATCTGTAGAAACCAAAAGATTCCCAGGGTGTGGATCTGCGTGAAAATACCCTTCTATAAGCATCTGCTGGGTATAAAAACTTACAAGCTTGGCTATAAGTGGTTTGAAATCTATATCGTGTTTAAGCAAATTTTCTTTATCATCAAAACGAAACCCCTCTTCAAAGCTCATGACCAATGCTCCATCACTAGAAAGGTTTGGATAGGGAGTTGGAAACTTAATACCACTCTTGGCATAACAAGTAGAAAACTCTATAAGGTTTTGTAATTCTATCCTAAAGGATACCTCTTCTTGAATCATTCGTGCAAACTCAGAGATAACAGCTTCAATAGAGTTTTTTGTGTAAGTACTAAATAGTGGCTTAAAAATGCTATTAAAAAAACTTATAATATGAATATCTGCTTTAACGCGTTTTTGTATACCATAACGCCTAAGTTTGACTGCTACTTGCGTACCATCCAAAAGTATAGCCTTGTGAACTTCTCCAATGGATGCAGAGGCTATAGGTATGTTGTCAAAAGAACTAAAGAATTGTTTATCTCCAAAAGCTTCATTATAAACTTTCTCAAACTCCTCTTTTCTCATAGCTGGAAGTTGATCGTGCAGTTGTGTTAACTCATCTAAATACTCTTTAGAAAAAAAGTCAGAACGAGTAGCTAATACTTGTGCCAGTTTAACAAAACTTGCACCCAAACTAATAACTGTTTCTTTAAGTGCTTTGGGTGAGAGAGGTTTGATACCTAAAAAGCTCTCTTTTTTTTTGATAAGGAGATAGAGCGAGAGCAAAAAACCAAACACTCTATAGACTCTAAATGGGCTATATAAGCTTATGGTTGAGATGTCAAATCCTCTTTGAGTTTGCCTAAGTCCTCTTTGGTTGCAATACCTAATTCTGCTATTGCCTCTTTGAGTGAGTCTTTTAATGCTATTTTCATCTTCTCATCTTCTTCTCTACCTTTTTGTTCGATAGATTCCAAGAGAGCTTTTGCATCATCTGCTTTTATTTTGCCTTTCTCTTCAAGCTTTGCTACTTCTTCTTCTAATTTCTCTTTAAGCAAAGCCGCAGCACCAATACCTGTATACATAATTTCTTTTAACATAGGAACTCCTTTTTATTATTATATCATTTTATGATATTTTTTTAGTTTTTAGTAATTCTAATACTTTAGAATATTTAGAGATTGTTAGAATGAGTGTATTCCGACCTACGGTCATATTTGGATATAATATTCTATTAAATATTTATCAAGGAGTATTACTATGTCTCAAAATGCCCTGCTTGTTATAGCCCATGGTAGTCGTAAAGCATCTTCAAATGATGAAGTAATCGCAGTAGTATCCAAAGTCAAAGAGAGGCTGAAAGAGAACTATTTTAGTGTAGATGCAGTATTTTT
>JADGER010000111.1 GCA_016744315.1 Sulfurovaceae bacterium | reverse complement strand
TACAGAACTATTATCTCTAGTCTCAATAACTTGTGAAATTCTCATATCTTGAGTATTCTCAATTACGCTATTATTACTACTACTCCCACAAGACAACAAAAATAGTGCCAAACTAAACATAAGTATTATATTTTTCATCATTTCTCCTTTTGAGATATATGTGATCCTTTTTTAGTGTAGCACTATTTTGATTAAAAAACCTATTTAGTTCAACTTCCTCCAACCCTCTTTTTGTTCTCCTGTTAAATCATACTTACTAAGATAGCCTCTAGGCGTTAATACTTTGCCATTTGAAGTTAATTTAGTAGTACTATTTCCTATAAGAATAGTTGTAGACATATTAACTTCTTCATTTTCTACACCTGCATCTATTAGTTCTTTGGCTGTTATTATTTTTATTGTTTGGGTCTCTCTACCTAAGTCTCTAGCTACTACTACAACTCTATTTTCTTCGACTGTTTGGAGTTTTTCTAACATTCCACGATAAGGTTCAAGTCTGCTTCGGCTTTTGGGATTGTAGATAGCTATTACAAAATCACATTCCAAAGAAAGTTTGATTCTTTTTTGGATAAGGTCAAAATCTGTGAGTCTATCAGAAAGAGAGATAAGGCAAAAATCTTGTGAGAGTGGAGCACCCACTTCTGAAGCAAGAGCTAAAACTGATGTAATTCCAGGAAGGGAAATATACTCTATATCATCCCAATACTCCTTAACATCCAATAACTCAACTACTAATGACCCCATAGCATAAACATTGGCATCACCATTAGAGATAAGCACTACGCTTTTACCACTTTTGGCTGATTCTACTGCATAATCTGCTCTCTCTATCTCTTTGGTCATTCCTGAAGTATAGAGTTCTTTGCCTTCTAAAATATCTTTTAAATCTTTAACATATTTTGTATATCCTACTACTAAATCGGCTTCTTGTATTGCATTGATAGCTTCATTTGTTAGGTAGCGACTTCCACCCGCTCCTGTTGATACTAATTGTAATTTTCCCATGTAATTTGTTCCTTTAAAATGATGCGGCAATAGTAACATTACCATATATTCGTTTGCTTAAAAAAAGTGTTTTATTTACTGATGCCAACAAAGAAGCTGGTTCGGCAACACCTTTTATATTAAAAAATCGTGTTGCCTCAGATGGACTAAAATTCTCTTCTAGGCTATTGATAGATTCTTTATCAAAAAATTCTATTTTACTATTGATAGAATTTGCATATTCCAAAAGTCCTTCTTCATCAGCTTTGGCATCAAAACTTGCTAATAAATTAATCTGCTTTTCATCTATAGAGTGTTCAAAACAAAATCTCTTTACAGCAAAAGCTATCTCTGCCGAAGCTGTTTCTCTATTCATTCCAAGCCCTAGAGATATATTTTGTGGATGCAGTTGTAAGGCACTATTATTGAGTATTTGTGGCGTAATATAAACTGTGGGAATAGAGCTATCAAAAGCTTCTAAATTATCTATAGCTATCAAGAGAAAACTCTCTTTTTTGTAACCTGCAAAACTTTGTAACTCTTTGAATATACTAGGATAGCTTACTACTTGAACGGGTTCTTTATTAATAATCCTATTAGATACCTCTGCTAATGCTTTGAGGTTACTAATCTTATATCCCATTTTTTTGGCAAAAAGATCAAAGGCTAGAAGCTTAATTTGGTCTGAGGCTGTTGTTACAAAATTTACACAACCATCAATACTCTTGCTAATTTCTTCGCTTAATTCATTCGCTCCACCTAAATGACCAGAAACTAAAGGAATAACTCTTTTGAGATCTAGGGTCATCACAACTACAGCTGGGTCTGTGGCTTTATCTTGGAGGAATGGGGCTATTTTACGAACTACTGCCCCTGTTGCCAAGATGCAAATCAAAGCGTCAAACTCTTTCCAAGCAATAGGTAAAATATCATCAAGTTTATTATATATGGCAAAACCATCAGACTCTATAGATTTATTAAAGATAGTCACATTATGTGCATCTAAAATAGGTTTTAATTTTTTGGCTGATTCTAAACTAGGATTATTAATAGTCACTATGGCTATATTCATTGTGCTAATCTCTCTTTTTTGTATGTATTGGCATAAAGATGTGAGTCAACTGTAGGTTTTTGATGTAAAAATTCTCCAAAGAGTATCAATGAAATACCTTTAATATGGCTCACCTGCTCCTCTATTGTTTCTAATGTCCCTTTATAGATTACCTCATCTGTCCAAGATGCTTTTTCTATAACCCAACAAGGAGTATCAATAGAATAATCAAGCTCTAATGCAGAGGCTTTAAGTTTATCCAGTAATCTAATAGAAAGATAAAATGCAAAAGAGCTATTTTTATTAGATAAAAGCTGTTTAAGACTCTCTGGATTTGGCGTACGACCCTCTATACGACTAATAATCAGTGTTTGTGATACACCTGTAATAGTATATTCAATACCAGCCGAAGCAGCCCCAGCAAATGCAGCCGTTACTCCTGCTATCACCTTATATTCAATATTCTGTTCATCCAAAAATGCTATCTGTTTGGCAATAGTAGAATAGATAGAAGGATCTCCAGTATGCAGTCTTACAAATTTTTTATGATGATGTGTTTGAATAAATTCAAAAATATCTTCATAATTCATATCAGCAGAATTTGCTATCAAAGCCTCATTCTGACACCATCCTAAAACCTCTTTTGGTATCAAAGAACCCGTATACAACACTACATCTGCTTCCTGCAAAGCTCTCTGCCCTTTGATAGTAATCAACTCAGGATCACCAGCCCCCGCCCCTACAAACTTAACCATTTTGATCCTTTTTAAAAGTAATATAATATTTTATAATTTTGTGATTATACACTTTTTGCATTTATAGTAGCAGTTTAGAATAAAAAATTATTCTATCCCAACTATCTTAGCTATATGATCGATAAGATTTTTTTCATTTGTAAAAGTTAAATCATACATACTTGTAATACCTTGTGCATGCTTTATCTCCAATCCAAAAATACACAGTATAAAATGTTCTTTATTGATATTGAGTTTTTTTCTTAATTTTGAATACTTATCTATATCTTGTCTAAACTCCCCACTTTTACACTCAATATATATAGGTGTATTGTTACGAGTCAAAAAGAATATATCAATTTCATTTTTTGTCTTATCTTCAAATGTTATATCTAAACTTCTCATTGAGGAGGATTCTACTTTGTTATCATGAAAAAATTCAAGTATTAACATAAGAGTATACCATTCCATCCAAATACCATTAAAAAATGATTTAATTTTAGAAGCATTTTGTATAGTCATATAAATTGTATTTGATTTTCTATTATGATAATATTTTGCAATAAAAGAATAGTCATGCATCTCTTTACAAAATTTCATTATTATAGTGATTTCTTTATTACTTTTTTTAGATAATGGTACTTTTACTGTATCAAAATTTTTACTCTGTACATATTTAATCTGATTTATAATATCTTTAAGAATATCATAATTATTCCCTATAAAAAGTGCACCTTCATCAAAAAATCCTGTAGTATCCATAGCCTCTTTATGAATTTCTACTTCTACATTTCGATTTTGAAACCACTTCACAATAGGAAAATATCTTTCTTCATGCATAAGTACTTTTGTATCATGTATATCTATATCTTCTATTGGATTATTTTCTATAATCTCTTGATTTAAGTTCTCTAATTTTATTATTCTTTTTTGTAACTTTTTTAATTGTATATTTTGATCATAATATCTTTTGATTAAAATATTTGAAAAATTTATTGTGTTATATATTATAATAGGATGTTTGCACTTTGGACATTTTGTTTTTTTATCTATATACTTATTATCAACCTCTTGTATATGTGTACATTTATTACATCGGAATATAGCCAAAATTATCCTTTCTAAAAATTATATCATGTTAAAGTGTATATAGCAAAATAATTAATAATCTCATTTTTATATATTATCCTTTTTTATAATTATCTGATGCATCACTCTTTCTGGTTCAGGTAGAAGCAATGAGAGTTTATAGGTTGTCAAAGAGATACTCTTTATATCAAATGCTATTTTAGAGTTTTTTAAAACTGTTATAGCTGTGGTAAGATGTTCTAGTGTGACAAAATTGGCTACCATTATTCCCCCTACTTTGAGATGACTATAGAGATAATCTAACTCTTTTATTACCATACTTCCACCACCACCTATGAATATTCTATCAGGTGTAGAAGTTTCTTCTTTGTAGAGTTGACTCGCTTCACCTATATAAAGCTTAGTATTTATTACTTTGTGTTTGTTCAAAGAGCTTTCTATCATCTTTGCTCGTTTAGTGTTTTTTTCAAATAATATAGTTTTTATACCATATCTTTTAAAGCCATCTATACTTACAGAACCACTTCCAGCTCCAATATCCCAGAGTAATAGATTAGGAGATAAATCTAAATTTTGTAAAGAGATATGGCGTTTGTAGCTTTTGGTAATCATTCCATTTTCATGCTCAATACTATCTTCTGAAGAGATTGTAGGGGCTAAGGTATAATTTCGCTTGATAAGCAAAGAGTATGGCATAGCAGGAGGATTTACAATCATAGCATCAAGAGTTGTGGTAGAAAATTTCTCTTCATCATATCCAAATTTTTCTCCCAAAGTAATAGTTATATCATCATCAGAAAAATACTCTGTAGCCTCTTTGATGCGTTGGGGAGTGAATTCATCACAGATTACAAACGAATAGTCTTTGGTCAAAAAATTTTCCAAATCAATTTTACTTTTTCCATGCAAAGAAAGAATACCTGTCTTCATCAAAGATATACCCATATAAGAGAGCATATAACTCAATGATGAACTATTATCTATAATTTTAAATGGTATATTTTCTCTTTTGAGTGTAGGTAAAATAAGTAAAGCCCCAGAGAAAAAGAGCGGTGAACCTGTAACTATATATAAGATATTTTTATCTATATTCTCTAAAACACTCTCTTTAACAACTTTAAAATTACCTTTTATAACATTTGATAACTCTGTATCAAAATTTTGATCACAAAAAATAATATCATAAGAACTAAAATCTAAGTCAATATTATCAAAAGTATAAGCCCCCATACCTGATCCTGCAATAGTTACCACTAGTATCTCCTTTTGTACTTTATTTTGTATAAAGTGTTATTATTTGTAGGCTAACACTCTTATTATTTAGCCACTCTTGTATCTGTTGAGAAGCTCTTTTGTCTACTAAATCAATAAATTTATCACTCTCTGTAATATGTTCTAACACACCTTTGAGAGTAGCATATCTCTCTTTTGGTCTTTGAATATTACTCTCTTCTAGCCATCTATCAACACTATTAAAATCTATACCACCAAATCTATTATGAGTATTTTTACATCCTTGGGCTACTTTGGTCATTTTGGCTATGCTTGTTATAAAAATAACTTTTGTAAAGCCTTTGCCTTCCAAAAGTTGTAAGGCATCATATACAAAGTTTCCTATCTCTATGATTGATAATAGATCATACTGCTCTTTTGCCCTATCTAAAGCACTATTACCTAGAGTAAATACTACTTCTTTGGCTCCTGAAGCTTCTAATACTGATAGTTCTGTAGCAATACTATCTATATAGGCTGTAGCAGATATAGGTTTAACGACTCCTTTTGTACCCAATATAGAGAGTCCCCCTATTACACCTACTTTGGCATTAGCTGTAGATTTAGCTATCTGCTCACCATCTTTGATAGAAAAAAGCAAATGAAATTCATAACTCTTTCCAAGTGTATCAACTTTGCTACTTATAGTTTGCATCATCAAAAGAGGAGTAGGATTGATTGCAGGAAAATTAGGAGCAATTTTAAGACCTTTTTTTGTAACTACCCCTACCCCATCACCTGCATAAATATGTAAGGTTATACTATTAGTTCTTATTATTGATTGATTTTGAGGTTTAATATGTGTGGGTGGAATCAAAAATAGCTCTAGGCTTATCTTACATCCTTTGGTTACATCAAGATCATCATTATCTACTTTTATAGTACTAAAAACTCTCTTTTTTTCTTTGAGAATAGCAATATCTGCCTTTTGTCCATCAGGAAGTTCTACCTCAATATTTGTAAAAGTCTTTTGATGGATATAATCAAAGAGTACAGCTCCAACTAGAGCTGTAGCATGTGTACCTGTTGTATATCCACTACGAAGTTTTTTACTCATAAACTTTCATAGGTATAAAATCATTCTCATCTAATATATCAGTTACAAGTTTATCTTCTGAAAGTTGCTCAAAAATCTTTCTCCATTGATTATCATCAAATTGATGTGTCTCTTTGAGCCATAGAGCATTATTTAAGAGATTACCATTAGCTTGTGTATTTTCTGTAATTTGACATACTTGTCTAAATCTACATGCACCATAGCATCCTGTTCGAGAAACTTTGATACGGTTTTTCCCCTTATTTAGCCCCATATCTTTGAGTATCTCACGCAAATGAGTAGCTCTATCATCTTTTCCAGCCTTCCCACATCGTTCATCATCACAAAGTAATAAAAGGCTTTTATAATGCATAATAGCTCTGGAGGCATCATAATTTTTGGGTTTACATGTATATCCTTCTACTATCTCCGAACCCATTTCATTTACTCGTATTTCATCTTTTTTGACAGGGTTTGAGCCATACTGAGAACTAGAATGAGAATTTGTAAGACTACTTGCCATTGTACTTTCCAAATTCTGTATCATAATCTCGAATTAGTCGATATGCAGCGTGAAGAGACGCCACAACCATAGTTGAAGCCCCATAACGCCCTTGCAATATAATACCCTCTACATTATAATGCTCCAAAAATTCTCTTCCATATTTCTTTGATTCTACAACATTTACAAACCCTACAGGAAAGAGTAAAAGCATTACATTATTCAAATCTATATTCTCTTTGATAAGTGTATTAATTGCTGCGTATATAAAAGTTGGTGCATTTCCACACGCTAATATCAGTGGCTCATCCTTAAACTTCTTGATAGCTAATTCGACGGCTGCGTAAGAGCGAGTTGTACTATTGACTCTTGCCATCTCAAAAACTTCAGGTTCATTCACATAGCAAATAACTTCATTTTCGTATTTATCAAGATAAAATTTACTTAAACCTGAAGCAATCATATTCGTATCAACAATCAGCTTTGCCTTTTTTTCTAACAAAGATTTAAGTTTTTCCATTGAGTTAGAAGTAAAATAGATATTATCAATAACCTGATCAAAACAAGTTGTAGTATGTATAAGTCGTTCTACTATTGCTTTTTCATCAGATGAAAATTTATTATATCCATCATAATCTATAATTTCAGCTTGTATCATCTCAAAAGATTTTAGAGAAATGGCATCACCTATATTAATAGGTGGTTCTTGTAATTTAAAATTCATTTAGTTTATCCATTGTGTTTTAAAAATTATTATAGTCAAAAGTTCCTAACACCTCCACATGCTATGGAGATAAGTAGCTTCTATATTACCTTCTATCCATCCAGCATCTTTTATCATTTTTGGAGAAGATTTATAAAGTCCTATATCTCCTTTGGGAGCATTTGTAACAAATGTATAGTGAAAAGCATGACCTTTTTGTATCTCATTGGTTTTATAGTTAAGCGAATGATAGTAACCTAATCTTGCCCGTTTTGCTCCAAGTGAAAATTTTATATCTAATATTCCACTCATTTGCTTCTCATCAATACTTTTACCCAAATAGAGTAGACCAGCACACTCTGCGTAAATTTCTTTTCCTTTTTTTGCATGTGCAATAAGAGAATTTTTAAACTTATAAGAATTTTTCACTCTATTATAACTCTCTTTAGTCTCAACATATCCACCTACTATTATAACCTTATCGCTATCAGTAGGTATGGCTTCATCAAGTGTGGAGTCTACTGTTACAACCTCTTTATAAACTTCTTGGAGATATTTTAAATTATCATGATATAAAAATGAAAAGTTTTTATCATATACAAGTGTACATTTTTTATTTTTTTTCTCTATAGCTTTAAAGGGATAAGTATTTGATTTTTCTATTGTAATATCCATAAGAGTCTCTAGTAGAGGTAAATCAATATGTTTTAGTACATCTAAAGCTATTTTATCTAGCTCTAACCTCTCTAATTCTTCCAAATTTAAACCTAAATGACGAGAACTAATAGTGGGTAAGTTTTTTTCTATCCATCCAATAACTATAATCCCTTGACACTCTTGTTCTATATGTTTTTTTACAAGCTCAAAATGCATAGCCGAAGAGACTTTA
>JADGER010000258.1 GCA_016744315.1 Sulfurovaceae bacterium | reverse complement strand
TAGCACAAATGGGAGAAATGATTGCTATGATTGCACATCAATGGAGACAACCCCTTTCTGCTATCTCCTCAGCAAGTCTTGTTCTGAGAATGAAAGCCGAGATGAAAAATATCTCAAAAGAAGATATTGTTAGAAAAACAGATGCTATATCCAACTACTCACAACATCTTAGTGCAACAATTGATGATTTTAGAGACTTTTTCAAACCAACCAAAGAGAAGAAGGAAATAAATTTTTCTATCTTAGTAGAGAGTGCTCTTAAAATTATAGGTACTTCTTTGGATAGCTATCAAATAAAAGTAATCAAAGAACTCGACTGCAAAAGTACTTTTCTAACTTATCCCAATGAAGTCAAACAAGTTATTTTAAATATACTTAAAAATGCTGAAGATATTCTAATAGAAAAATCTATAGAAGAGCCTACAATATATATTAAAACCTATACTAGTGCCAATAATAGAATCCTAGAAATAAGAGATAATGGTGGTGGTGTTCCTAATGACCTAATTGATACTATTTTTGACCCCTATTTTAGTACAAAAGATAATAAAAATGGCACAGGTTTGGGACTCTATATGAGTAAAACAATTATAGAAGAACACTGTAATGGCTTGTTATCTATTCACAATGATAATAAAGGTGCTATTTTTACTATCTCACTTCAGCCACTTAAATGATTATTTTTGATAAGCTACAAAAATGAAAACAAATTATTCACTATTACTAAGAATTTGGCATTGGTTAAATGTTATTGCTGTTACAGGTCTCCTTGGAACCTTTTTCTTAAGAAAAACCTTTTTAAGTTGGAAAGATAATAGCAATATTATTATTGAGAAATTATCATCTTATGGTATTGAAGTCTCTATAGAACAAGCCAAGGCTGTAGCCAAAGCTATACGAGCTCCTATGTGGGAATGGCATATAATATTTGGTATAATGTTGGCGATATTACTCTTGCTTCGTCTTTTTATTCTATGGAAAGAAAAAGGCTTTGGCTATGATCATGATAAATCTATGCATATGCGTTTGGTTTACAATGGTTATAAAGTATTCTATGCTGTACTACTCTTTATGGCTATAAGTGGAATAATCCTAACTTGGTATGAGCCTTTGGGTATAAGCAAAGATTTTGCACACTCTATTAAGGAGATTCATGAATTAATAGCATGGGTAGTAGTAATTTTTGTACCTCTACATATCGCTGGTGTGCTAATGGCTGAGAACCAAGATCAAAAAGGTCTTGTCTCCAAAATGATTTCAGGTTAATAAAAATAGAAGGAAAATATGATGAATGTTAAAAAGTGTAATGGATTAGAAGAAGCAAGAGCAGAGATTGATAAAGTTGATGAAGAGATTATTAAACTTATTGCTACAAGAAATAATTATATCAAGCAAATTGCACACTTTAAAAACTCTGTAGATGAGATTAAAGCAGAAGATCGTATTAGTGCTGTTATCTCCCATGCAAGAGAACAAGCAATCTCTCTTGACCTCTCTCCTAATCTTATTAATGATCTCTATGTAAGAATGATTGATGCGATGGTAGAGAGTGAAGTAGCAGAATACAAAAATGCAAAGACCTTCTAGCAAAATACTTATTATTAGTACAGGAGGGACTTTTAATAAAGTCTATAATCCTTTAAATGGTTCTTTAGAAATTGATAGTTCTGCCAAAGCCATAAGAGAAATTTTCTCACAATGGCTTTGTGAATTTGAACTAGTTACTATTATAGATAAAGATAGTCTTGATATGAATAATGATGATAGAGAATATCTTTTAAAAACTATTAAAAACTCCTTATATAACTCTATAATAGTAGTCCATGGAAGTGACACTATAGATAAAAGTGCCTCTTTTTTGGCATCGCAACACTTAGACAAAAAAATAGTCTTTACTGCTTCTATGGTTCCTTTTTCTATAGATCCAATAGAAGCCACAGCAAATCTAGCTTTGGCTATAGGGTATATACAAGCTCTTAATACTTATGGTGTTTATCTTGCCATAAATGGTGTTGCAGGAGAATATAACACTATTATCAAAG
>JADGER010000110.1 GCA_016744315.1 Sulfurovaceae bacterium | reverse complement strand
ATTTGCTCCTTGTTCTGCATATATGTACCAAAAAAAGGGTGAAAAAACTGTTCATATGGCATTTCCAAATGTTTATAAATGGATGGCAGCTCTTAATATAAAAGATCAAAAAGCTCTTGATACACTTTTGGATGCACAAAAGAGATTTGAGACAATGATAAAGAATGTTTCCAAGAAATAATTCTTCTAGGGTAGAGTTTTTCTCTACTCTTTACTCCCCACATAATTATAATCCTTACAATACACCTTAATATTTTAATATAATTATATACTTTATATTTTTATCTGAAAACATAAAATATTCTGATTAAAACATTATATTTAATTGATTAAAAATCATTAAGTGTGATATTTTGTATCTATTTATCAAAAATAATATAATAGATGTGTATATTTGATATATTACTTGACATTTTAATTTATTTTCTATTACAATCAAAGACCAAATAGTATTACTTAACTATAGTTAAAAAATGGTTTTACTAATTAATATAAGGAGGATATATGACTAACATAAGTAATACTTCTAAGTCTACAATAGAACAGACTAGCAGAAGAGACTTTTTTAGGAAAACAGCTGCGTATTCAATCAGCGCATTAACAGCTGCTAGTGTTTTATCACCAGTAAAAGTAAATGCGGAAGATGATCCTGCAATTATGGAAGAGCAAAAATGGGGGACAACTTTTGGGTATCCTGTAACACATAATCTTTATGGACTACCATCTCCTTATGAGCATCATGTTACCAAAAGATATACAAAGCTTCTTTCTTCTGGAAATTACTATGCTTCAATAGCAATGTGTCCGATTCAAGATTTAAGTGGAATCATTACACCAAATGGTTTATTCTTTAGTCGTAGTCATGGTGGTACTGCTGAGATAGACCCTAATGAGCATCGTTTGATTATTCATGGTCTTTTAGAAAAGCCACTTGTACTCACAATGGAAGAATTAAAAAAATATCCAAGTGTTAGTAGAATTCACTTTATTGAGTGTCCAGCAAATGGTGGACCAGAGTGGAGAGGACCACAGTTTCCTTCTATTCAATTTGCCAAAGGTATGATGTCTTGTGCAGAGTGGACAGGTGTCTATATCAAAGATATTATCAAAGATTTAGGACTTAAAAAAGAAGCATTATGGATGCTAGCAGAAGGTGTAGATAACTCTCATATGGGTAGAACTATTCCTGTAGATAAAGTAATGGATGATGCCATGATTGTCTGGGGACAAAATGGTGAAGCATTGCGTCCAGAACAAGGCTATCCTATTAGATTACTTGTTCCAGGTTGGGAAGGTAATTTAAGTGTTAAATGGTTAGGAAGATTAGAATTTGCATCTGAGCCTTTTTATGCCAAAGAAGAGACAGCTAAATATACAGCACTTAAACCAAGTGGAAAAGCTATTCAGCATTTCTATGCAAATGAAGTAAACTCCATTATCACTTCTCCATGTCCAGATAAACCATGGACTAGCCTTAAAAAAGGTGAGACTATTGAGATAGAAGGTTTAGCATGGAGTGGAATGGGTTCAATTGATGGTGTTGATATTTCTTTTGATGGTGGTAAAAATTGGGTTGAAGCGAGTTTAAAAGGTTTGGTATTACCAAAAGCTTGGACAAGATTTAGCTACATTTATAAGTATGAAGGAAAAGCACTTCTTCTTTCTAGTCGTGCAAGAGATAATGCTGGTCATATCCAACCTAGTGTTAAAGAAGAAAGAGCAGTTATGGGTGTAGAGTCTGTATATCATAGAAATGCTATTGCTACATGGGAAGTTACTCAAAAAGGAGAGGTGAACAATGTTCAAGTCTTATCATAAAATATTATTATCAACAGTGTTGCTTGCTAGTCTAACATCAACAACTGTGTTTGCCGAAGATAAGAGTGCATCTCGTACTTATGAAAATGGTAAACAAGTTATTGATGGTGGTGTTACTTATCCTATTGTAGATAGTAAAACAGATGCGTATCATGTCAATGAAGCAGTTTCAAAAGCTGAGTTTACTTTAGGTAGAACAGCTACTGAAAATGAGATTAAGGCTTGGGATATAGATGTTATGCCTGATGGTACTGGTCTTCCTGAAGGTAAAGGTACAGTAGAAGAAGGTGATGAACTTTATGAGGCAAAATGTGCTTCATGTCACTTTGACTTTGGTACTGGTGGAGCAGGATATCCTGCACTCCAAAAAGGAAATGCATATGAAGGACAAAAGTCATTAACTAATCAAAGACTTACTCCAAATGATGATGGTCCAATTCGTGTATTTGGTACTTATTGGTCAAAAGCTAGTACACTATGGTGGTATATCAAAACAGGAATGCCTCACCCTGCACCAATGACACTAACAAACGATGAAGTGTATGCATTATCAGCATATATTATCTCTATTAATGAACTTACAATTGATGGTGAAGAACTAGAAGATGAGTATGAGTTAACAAGAGAGAAATTTCTAAAACTTAAAATGCCAAATGAAGATGGTTTTGTTCCTAATATAGATGGTCCAACAGGTACTGATGATACTCGGGCATATTTTAATGACTTTAGTAATTATGGAAATGGTACACGATGTATGACAAACTGTTTTGATGGTGAACCTATTTTAGCTAGAATTAGTGGTAGTGGAATTAGTGATTATCAGCCAGCTATAATAAACAAAAAAGAGTTACCAGCCAAAGAAGAAACTCCAGAAGAGCCAGGTCAAAAAACTTATGAAGCATCATGTGCAGTATGCCATGCCACAGATTCTATGGGTGCTCCAGCTGTTGGAAATCCAAAAGATTGGAAAACTGTTGTAGCAAAAGGTGTTGATGAAATTTATGGAAATGCTATCAATGGTCTTAATGGTATGCCTCCTAGAGGTGGAACATCATTAAGTGATGATGAGATAAAAGAGGTTGTAGATTATATGATGAGTCAAAGTAAGTAGTAGGTATACTTACTTTGTTTTATATAGTTTGAGAGTGTTTAAATATATACTAAAGGAATGAAGAATGGAAAGAAGAAAATTTTTAGGTTTGGGTGTTATGGCATTAGTTGCTTTACCTGCAACAATAAGTGCAATCACTAGTATTGATTTTAGAGCTACAAAACCAGAGGCATGGACAGCTCATAAAGTTGATGAAGCTGTTAAAGCATTATTTGGTGATATTACACCAGTAGAACAAGGTATTGAACTAGGTTTACCTTCAGTAGCAAGTAGTGGTGCGGCTGTACCTTTGACTATTAAATCTGATTTAGATGCAAAAACAGTTGCTATTTTTCAAGATATGAATCCAGAGAGTGCTACTGCTGTATTTAATGTTCCTGAAAATGGAATTGTTGATTACTTTATGAAAATTAAACTAAAAGCTACAGATGAAAATGGTGGTAAAGGTGTTGTTACTGCTGTTATCGAAGGTAGAGATGGTAAATTTTATATTGGTAAGAAAACATTAGATGTTGCAAAAGGTGGATGTGAAGGTTAATAAACCTTTCACTCACACAGACTCAAAGATATAGAAAATAAAAAGGAAAATTATGGCGAAGAATATGAAAATCAAAGCAAAGCTCAAAGGCGATATCGTTAATGCAAAAGTAGTTGCTAAACATGATATGCTTACTTATGATCAAGCAAAAGCAAAAGGTAAAGAGGCTAATTTTATCACACATATTACTGCAAAAGTAGGCGATGTAGTAGTATATGATGTATCTACAAGTCAATTTTGGTCTAAAAATCCTCAATTTAAATTTAAATTTAAAGGTGCTGTTAAAGGTGATGAACTTTCAATTACTTGGACAGATCTTCTTAAAAATACAGTTACAGAGAGTAAAAAAATCAAATAATTTATCATTTGACCCTTTGGGGTCAAATATATGTAGAACAAAGTACTCTTATGAAGTTTGTACTTAAAACTTAATAAGAGTGAATTGTGTATATAATTAAAAAGGAGAGATAATGTATAAAATAAGTATATTATCAGTAGTTACAGCATCATTATTATTTATTGGTTGTTCTGATGAAGTAAAAGTTGAAGATAAAATAAAAGAGGATAAGACTCTTTATATTAAAAAAGAATTATTACAAATTGTAGATAATAATAAGACTATAGATAAAAATGAAACTATAGAAAAAAATGCAACGCAAAAGAAAGAAGAGATAAAGCCTGAAGTAAAAGTTCTTCTTGATAATACTCTAAAGTCCGAAGTTGCTACAGAAAATATAAAAAAAGAAGAAGTAAAAACAGATAAATTAGTACTTGAAAAAGAGAAACAAATATTACCTAAAGCAAAAGAAGAGTTAGCTTTGGATGTACAAGCTATTAGTCCTGCCAAAGATTCTGTGGTAAAAGAAAAAGAGTTATTGCCTACAATTATAGAAATAACTCCTGTGGTAACGGTGAAGCCTATAAAAGAAATGAATACTACAATCGCTTCTGTAGTAGCGGTAAAGCCTATAAGAGAAATGAATGCTACAATAACTCCTGTAGTAACAGTGAAGCCTATAAAAGAAGTGAATGCTACAATAGCTTCTGTAGTGGCTGTAAAGCCTATAAAAGAAGTCAATACTACAATAACTTCTGTAGTGACTGTGAAGCCTATAGCAAAAGTTACTTCTATAATAACTCCTGTAGTAGCAGTAAGTACTATTGAAAAAATAGTTGTTAGCAAACCAATAAAACCAATAGTACCTATTCAAATTAAAGTTATATATAAAAACAAACCATTTGATTATCAACTTCAAGCACAAAAAGTATCTGAGAATGTATGGTGTTTCTTTGGTGCTATAGAAGGACCAACAAAAGAGAATGCTGGGAATATGGTAAATAGCTGTTATATCAAAACAAATGAGGGTTATTTAGTTATGGATACGGGCCCATCGTATCAGTTTGCAAAACAGTCATATGAAGTTATGCAAAAGATAGAAGAACTCCCTGTAAAATATGTTGTAAATTCACATGAACATGATGACCATTGGTTAGGAAATGATTTTTATAAGCAAAAATTTGATACTTATCTTATTGGACCAGAAAGTATTAATACTAACTATAAAGATGGGGATAAAACCAGAATGTATAATGTCCTCCCTGCTAATGCTATAAAGGGTACACACATTATCAAACTTGATAAAACTCCAAAAAAACCATATACTCTGACTATTGGTGGAGAAGAGTTTAGAATTATTCCTATGGATACTCAGGCACATACAGGGGATGATATATTTATCTATATGCCAAAAAGAAAAGTTCTTTTTGCTGGTGATTTAGTGATGAATGGACGGATTACATCCAATAGACATGGTTCTGTGATTGGTCAAATCAAAGCCTTGGCAATGATGAAAAAGTTAGATTGGAATGTAATGGTTCCAGGACATGGATTTATTACTGATGCAACAGCTATGGATGAGGCAGAACTCTATTTTAAATTAACCAAAGAGAGAGTACTCAAAGCTATTAACGAGGGTCTTGATGCTACACAAATTAATGAAGCAGTAAAACTTATAGAGTTTAAAGATAAAGCTATGTATGATATTTTAAATCCACAAAATATTGCTGTTGCTTTTGAAGAATTAGAGATGCTCGAAGACGAGTAGAGAGAGCTAAGGATGAGAACTTCTATCTATTTTTTAAAGATACTCATCTTTGTACCTTTTTTCTTCGTTTGTTCTTTTGCTTCAGATATAGACTTGAATATTGATAAGTCTGTAGTTGATGCAAATAAAACAAAAAAACATGTTATGCTTTTTTTGCATAAAAATAATTGTGGTTATTGTGACAGAATGTCACTTAACTTATCTGATACTAATACCTCCCAAATTATAAAAAAAGATTTTGTATTCCTAGATATAAATCGAGATGATAGTGATGAATTTGTTCTTTATCAAGATTTTAAGGGTACAAATAAAAATTTTATGCAGGCATTAGGTATTAATTTTTATCCTACAATACTTTTTATAGATACTAACAGTAATCAAATTATATATGCTCTTTCGGGGTATAGAGATATTCCAGAGCTTCATACTGTATTAGATTATATTAGTACGCAATCGTATAAACGGATAAGCCTAGAGGAGTATAAAAGTGAGTTATTCTTTGATTGAGAAAGTGGGAGAAGTTATAGAACTGTTTGTATCGATAAAAGGAGATATAAATAGAACTTCAAGAACTATAATTGCAGTAGACAAAGATGGTGTGTGTGATGATAAGTTTTATGCCAAAGATCCGCAACGGTCTATTTTAATTACCACAATAAAGAGCTATAACTTGGCAAAAGAGCAAGATATTATTATGGAGTATGGCTCTTTGGGTGAAAATATTGTGATGGATTACAATCCTTATGACCTTTGTGCAGGAACTCACATTAAGATTGGAGAGGTTACTTTGGAGATAAGTCAACACTGTACACTTTGCAAAAGCCTAAGCAGTGTAGATAGTAAATTACCAAAACTTCTTAAAGATAATAGAGGCATCTTTGCCAATGTTATACATGCTGGTTTTATACGACAAGGTGATAGTATTTCTCTCTTAACTTCATAATTATCATAAATAATAAATATAACTTATTATTTATTATATAGCAATGAGTCACTTCTAGTAACCTTTATGATTATATTGATATAAATAGCGTGTTTGTATCAATATAATTTATCTGAACTTGATACCATAGTGTCATAAAATTAAATAGATAAAGGGATATGTATGAAATTTACAATGATTTCAAAGTTGATTGCATCATTAGTGTTAGCAGTAACTTTGTCACAGGCTTCAGTTCTAACGGAGCTTCAAGGTACTAAAGGTCAAGCTGATGATCAGTTAACTGATTTGATAAGAAAGCTTGAGACTATTGATTACTCTACAGTTGGTAAAAATGAGCATATTGAGGTTCATTATTTTAATAAATATAAAGAGAAAAATCTTGATTTATTAAGCTTTTATACAATTATAGATAAAGCATCTATCAGAGAACTTTTGATAAAAAATCCTGATTTTGGTGCATTTGCTCCATTTAATCTTCTTGGATATAAAAAGTTAGCAGATGCCAAAGATGGTGACACTACTTGGTATGGACATCTTAATACTGAAGTAATGTTAGATATTATTGGTGAAAAAGATGAAGATTCTCGAAAGAAATTTACAACTATGATTGAAAAAGTTGATAAATTAGTTACTGATGAGATGAAGCCAACAACTACTAAAACATTTGAATTTGATGCTAAACTTCCTACACAACCTCTCTTGAAAATGGTTAAGAAGTTTGAAGGTGTTGAGGATATTGAAGAGTATGTAGAAGAATTCATTATGCAACATGATACACTTTTTGGTAAAAAAGAGTTTATTATTGCTGGATTTATAGATCTTAAATTTGAATATAGTGATATGGACTTAGAATTTGAAGAGTATGATGCGTATTGGGTATCTTCATTATGTCACTTCCAATTTTCTAATTCAGTCTTTAACCATGATGCACCACATGCAGGTGTATTTGCTCCATGTTCTGTATATTTTTATATTCCAAAAGGTTCAAATGAACTTCATGTTGGATATGCAACTGTTGAGAATTGGATTAATACTTCAGGAATCACAGACAAAGCACAACTTGAGTATATGCAAAGAATTGCTGATGAAGTAATTGTAGCATTTAAAGAGTTAGGTTTTACAAGAGCAGAAGGTACAGGTGGAGAGTCTGCAAAAGCTGATGTGACACCAAGAAATTTATCAAGCGACATTGCGGAACTTAAAGCTATGATGTTACAACTCTCTAAAGATATGGCTGAGTTAAAAAAAAACGAAGCACTAGAAAATAGTTCTCCCTCAGAAGCTTCGGCTACTTCAAAAGCCAATGTAGAAGGTGTTAAACTCCCTAAAAAAGAGTTTAAAACTTCTAAAATGGTAATTGGTGGGGATACTCCTAAACATCTTACTGCATACTATGCATCTTCTCCTCAAACACTTGATACTCTTAAAGCTAATTTAGAAGCAAATGGTTTTAAAATATTAGCATCTAATGAGATTCTCAAAGGTAAAACAGTTGTAAGTATTACTAATGATGAACTCAAAAACACCAACTCTTTTATTTCTGTACTTAATATTTTAGTCAATGGTACAGATGAACTTCGTATCCAAAATCCATCATATTTTGGTGCAGCATATCTTCAGAGTAATTTTAAATATGGTCAATTTGAAGCTACACTTACAGCTCTTCAGAGTGCTTTAGGTGATATGCATGTTGTAGAAGATATTAATGAATTCGTTAAATTAGAACAGTATAACTTTATGTTTGGTATGCCTCATTTTGATGATACTATAGAGTTAGCAACAGGAAGTAAATTAGTAGCAAAAAAACCTGCATATACTCTTGAACTTCCAAAT
>JADGER010000257.1 GCA_016744315.1 Sulfurovaceae bacterium | reverse complement strand
GTATGATTCTGATGTTTTAATATTTTAAATTTGAAGGATAGAAATGAAAATTATCTCTACACTTATCAGTGCAACTGTTGCATTAGTATTACTTGGTTCTACTGCTCTTGCTCAAGAGCATACTGCAAAAGCTCATTGGGGCTATACAGGTCATGGTTCACCAGAGAAATGGGCAGAACTTTCACCAAAAAACCAAATGTGTGGTATCGGAAAAAACCAATCACCTATCAATGTTACAACTTCAGCAGATGCTGACCTTGAAGCACTTACAATTACTTACAAAAATCCATCCACTTCTATTATTAATAATGGGCATACAATTCAAGTCAATATCCAAGAGGGTGATACACTAGGTGTTGATGGTATCTCTTTTGAACTTAAACAATTTCATTTTCATACACCAAGTGAAAATCATATAGATAACAAATCATTCCCATTAGAAGCACATTTTGTACATCTGGACAAAGATGGAAATATCGCTGTTCTTGCCTTGATGTTTGAAGAGGGTCAAGCCAATGCAAACTTAGCAAAAATATGGGAAAAAATGCCTCTAAAAGCAGAAGAAACAGCTGATACGGTATTAGAAAATATAGCCTCTGCACTTTTGCCTAAAGAGAGAGAATATTACCGTTTTAATGGTTCACTCACAACACCACCATGTACAGAGGGCGTACGATGGTTTGTACTCAAAACTCCTGTAAGTATCTCAAAAGAGCAGGTAGCAAAATTTTTGGAACTAATGAAACACCCAAATAATAGACCTATCCAAGCAACAAATGCAAGAGTTATAATCAAATAATACTACTTACTATAAACTTAAAAAGGGAGAGATTATCTTGTACTCTCTCTTTTTACTAAAATTACAAATTTATGTAACAAATTATAAAAAATCAAACTATTTTAGACTCCTTTTCTATTTTTTAGAAAATTTCTCATTTATTTTAATTACAATGAAGAAGATACTAAAATTTAGGAGAACAATTATGCAGATAGATTTTCATTATAACATTATTAAAGTTTTGGCAGAGAAGGCAGGTTTTAACCCTAAAGAATCAGAAATTATAGCGTATGCCTCACAATATGTTGATGACTCTGTATATTGGAATCCAAAAGAGATTTATAATATTCCCAAATCAATTAGTAGTCAATATAGTCGCTATGATAGCTCTGATTATAGTTTTGATCCTATATGTACAGCACATCATTCCTTTGAGTTTTTAACTGCCAAAAAGAGAGTTGTACAAGATAAAGTATATATACCATTTCATTTTATTCCTGAAATAATTGATGCTAAGGGAACTATTAAGTATCAAACAACTAAAAATAGCTCCCTTGCTAGAGAGATTGTAGATATAGCTATAAAAGAGTTAGATGATTCTACTCCAAAAAATAGAACGAGAAAACTTATTAAGCTAGGTATATCTTTGCATAGTTTTGCTGATACTTGGGCGCATCAACATTTTTCAGGAAGAGAAAGTAACGCAGAAAATAATGTCAGTGAGTTAGAAGTAACGGAAGGTATTACTACAAGTAGTGCAAAATTTATTAAGAATATATTATTTCTTATTAGAAATAGATCCATATTTGAAGTTGGACATGGAAAAGCATTGACATTGCCTGATTTAAGCCATATTCACTGGAACTATAAAGATGGTAATAATACTCTTCAAAATAGAAATAATACAGCCGAGTACTTAGAAGCATCCAAAACAATTTATACTATTTTATGTACAGTGACAAACACAACTCCAAAGTGGAAAAAAATTCGTAATAAACTAAAAGAATATTTTTCGTCTAAAGAGAATAAGAATAAAGAGAAAATCAAAAAATTAGAACTTTTGTTTCCAAAGATGAAAAAAAGATTTAAATATAAAGCTAATTTATGGGAAAAATTAGCTTTTAAAGAAGGTCGAATTAGCCATAAAAACTTTATCAAAGGTGATTTTAGAGTCTATGATAATGAATATAAGTACCTACCTAAAATTAATTTCATAAGTTTTATCAACACCATAAGATTTAAGAACCCGATGAACATAATTTTCTAAAGCATCTGTAGAAGCA
>JADGER010000109.1 GCA_016744315.1 Sulfurovaceae bacterium | reverse complement strand
AAGTCCATGAGCAGAAAATATAAGCGTAAAATCTTCACTAGTATCCCCCTTAAGTGCTTCTTTGATTCGTTCTACTATTGCTTGGTTATAAAGCGTATCATCATAATACTCATCTATAGTTTTAATCTTTGCTTCACAAGCATATTTACGAGCTTCTTCTTGCAAATCTTCTATACTAGAACGGGTTGTTGTGCTAGAATAATGAGGATAAAGAGGTATAGCATAAATAGCATCATAATCTTTTAGTTTAGACATAATATCAGAAGCAAATGGAGGCGTATATCGCATCACATAATAAACATCAGCATCAACTCTATCAGATAGCTTTTGAACTAATCGTTTGGTTTGACCCACAATCGGTGACATACCACCAAGCAGTGAGTAGTTATGAGTAGCCTCTTTAAGTCTTCTCTTGCGTATAATAGATCGTATAGGTTGAGGTGCTCCTATAATATATTTATCGTTAAACATATTTTTCAAAAACACATCAACTTCACTCAAATCATTAGGTCCGCCCATATTCATCAAAACTATAGCTTTTTTCATCTTTTACCCTTTTTGTATCATTGGGTAGATTATATGTGATTTATGTGTCTTTTGGTAGGGAGATAATGGTGATTGGTTGGCTTATACAAAAATTACTCTTAGTTTGAAATAAAAATATTTTTTTGAACATTATTTATCCTTTTGTTTCCCATATTTTAGTATATTCTACATCACTTAACTTCACTAATTCTAATTTTTCTAAAAATTTGTAGAGTTCAAACCATCGTTTATCATCTGCTTTTATCTCTTTTTGGAGTCTAGGAATTGTATCTTCTATGATTTTATCCATAAGCTCACTCTGAGTCTCTTTGCTGTAGTTATAATACATCTCTTTAGCGTCTGATACATTATTTTGGCAATATTCTGCCATACTATTTGTAACTTCTATAAATTTACAAAGTGCCTCACCTTTTTCTGCTACTCTTCGTTCTGTTGTCATAAATTCTAGAGCAGAAAAATTAGGATATGGAGATTCATATTGATCTATAAAAAGATTATCAAAATTTTCAAACTCTGCTTCTATTCCTTCAAAATTATAAAAACAAAGCCATGCACCATCAAAACTATCATCATTTTTCATATTATTGATATGCCAAAAGTCAGTCTCTACAAACTCTACATTCTCACGAGTTAGCTCAAAATTATTTTTCTCTGCATATCGTTTGAGTATCTCAAAACCTATTTTATTGGTAATTGGGTTTGATGCGGGTGTAGTAATCTTGATTTTTTCATTTGCTTTAAATTTAGCTACTCTATCTGCTCTAATCATCACTCCTCCACGCGTCTCAAAGAAACAACCCATAGATTTAAGACCATCAAAGTGGTGTTCAAAAAGATGCAAAGGCTCATTACAATGTATATCTATTACTCCATTTTTAAGATCTTCAAATCCATCATAATGTTCTGTTGGCTGAATAATCTCTAAATTGATACCTGCTTTTTGATATGCTTTGGACTCAATACCTACAATCATAGGGAGATGATCTGGATTAAGAAACCACTCTAAGGCTATTTTGATAGTTGTCATTTTTGTTTTTCCAAATTTATTGGTATAAAGTTGTGATTGCTTGATAATATCTGAACTGCTCCATATATCACTAATAACACTCACCATATCAGGTCTATAATACATCACCTCATCAAGATTTTGAGTAGAGATGCCCCCTATTGCACAGATAGGAATATCAAGCCTATTTTTGGCTATTTTAATTGTATTTATTGGTACAATATTAGAATCTGGCTTAGTCGCTGAGGTATAAAATGAACCAAAAGCTACATAATCTGCTCCTAGCTTCTCAAACTCTTCGGCTAGAGATATATCTCCATAACAACTCACACCTATAATACCATCAAAACTTTTTCTAATTTCTAAAAAATTATCGTGGTCTGATTTGCCAATATGTAATCCATCTAGTCCAAGTAATATAGCTAATGCAACCTTATCATTCAATATAAAAAGTGCATCATACTTATGACATAAACTTTGGAGAGAAAGAGCTTTTTTTGCTATCTCTTTATCAGTACTATGTTTATCTCGTAATTGTACAATAGTAGCACCACCTTTGAGTGCTGATTCTACTTGTGTGTAAAGACTCTTCTGGGGAGTTAAGGTATCATCTGTAATAACATAGAGTCCTTTTAATTCTTTTTTATGTGACATATTTCACCTCCTACTTTATGCGCAATAACACCTTTGCCATGACCAATATCAGGAGCATTTTTGATTGCTAGATAGATAAATTTCTTTGCCTCTGCTAGAGACTCTTGCAGTGTTTTACCTAATGCTAAATTTGCAGTAATTGCAGAACTAAAACTACAGCCTGTACCATGTGTGGAAGTGGTTTCTCTATAAGGAGTATCAAAAACATATTTTTCTCTGCCTATATAGAGTGTATCAACACTTCTAAAATGTGTATTTATCTCTTGAACATGATTTTTGATAACCACAGCACAAGGAAGATTAAATATAGTTTGAAGAGATTGTGTATGTCCAAATTTATAGCCTAAAAGTTCATGGGCTTCGTGAAGGTTTGGGGTAATAAGTGTGACAAAAGGAAAGAGAGATTTAAGATTCTCTATTGCGTCATCTTGCAAAAGCTTAGAACCAGCCTTTGAGATACAAACAGGATCAAAGATAATAGGTATATCTAACTCTTTAATATACTCGCGAAGCATATCTATAATATCATTTTGATACAGCATACCTATCTTGATAGCACTCACTTCATAGTCATCAAAAACTGCGTCAAGTTGTGCTTTTATAAACGCTGGAGAGACTTCAAAAATATCTGTCACTCCTTTGGTATTTTGTGCCGTAAGCACAGTAAGCACACTTGCCCCAAATACCCCATAGGCTTCAAATGTTTTTAAGTCAGCCTGAATACCAGCCCCTCCACCACTATCAGAACCTGCTATAGTTAAAACTACTTTCATATCTATCCTTTCTGATTTTATGATTGTAGTTTATCTTAATAGCTTGTTTTTTTGTATCAAAAAATTGTTAGTTTATACGATTACAAACTTCTCCGCTCCAAATACTCTCGAAACTCTTTTGCTCCATCTTTTGAACTTGTGACTACATCATCTATACCATCAAAACTTATTTCCAATTTAGACTGCTCTACGCTTTTCATAGATTTAATCTTCTCAACATTCACAATAAGAGAACGGTGAATCCTAAAGAAATTCTTTGTTTTTAGCAATCTATCCATATCTCCTATTTTTCTACGAACATAACATTGAGCATTAAGTATTTTGATAATCACCTCATCCAAATCTGCTTTGATATAAAATATATCTTCTACTTCAATAAGATAAATTTTATCGCCACTTTTTCCCATTATTTTTTTGCTTCTCTCTTCTGGGCTATTTTGCATAAATCGTTTTACTTTTTCTAAAGCTTCTCCAATATTTTCTTTACTTGTGGGTTTAAGTATATAATCTAAGCCACCACTTTTGAAAGCCTCTATTGCAAACTCTTGATAGGCAGTTTGGAATATAATAAAAGTATTAGGTTCAAGCTCCAATATTTTATTAGCAAGTTCTAAGCCTGTGATAGATGGCATTTGTATATCCAAAAAGACAACATCATATTTATTCTTAGCAAAATTATCTAACGCCTCTAGTGGGTCATTAAACGCAGTTATATCTTCATAATTTAACGCACCCAAAAGCCTCTGTACTCTTGCGGTAGCGAGTTTCTCATCATCAACTATACATATTTTCATTTTTGTCCTTTGAGTCTGATTATAAATGTTGTTTTCTCTTGTTCTTTAAATTCTAAACTTCCTATATCCAAAAGCCGTAAGCGTGTGGAAAGATTGGAAAGTCCTGTACCAAAAGAGAGTTTTTCAATTTTTTTACCATCATTTACTACAGTTATACTTTCTTGTGTCACTCGCACTATTATAGTCAACTCTTTTGAAATATATCCATGTTTTATAGCATTTTCTACAAGCAGTTGTATAGAGAATTTAGGTACTTTTATATTATTAATAGCATCTGTTTTTATTATATTTAATTGTATTTTGTCATCAAATCGTATATTTTCTATATCCACATAAGTCTGCACCATAGAGAGTTCATCTTGGATATTGATAAGACTCTCTTGGTTAATAGCATTTCGCAAAAACTTAGAAAGATTAAGTATAGAATTTTCTGCTCTTTGAGGGTCAATATAAACAAGCTCACTCATAGAATTTAAGGCATTAAATAAAAAATGAGGATTCAATTCATTCTCTAAGGCTTTTATCTTGCTCTCTAATATCTCATTTTTAACATACTCATGTTTGTACTTCATAGAAATAAACTGATGCAAAATAAGCCCCACAAGAAAAGTCAAACACCCAATAGTAAAACTCAAATACAAACTATAAGACTCAATCAAATACGCTATAGAAGTATCAAACAAATAAAACAGAGTAAAACTACTCAAAAACCCCAAAGCCCCACTCAAAAAAGAAAAAATAAAACTAATAAGATACCAAAACTTTTTATTTACATTTGGCAAAATATAATGGTTAGAAAGCGTTATCAAAAATGAAGATAAAAGCGTAATAATCACCGCAGAACTCGTACCAAACAAAAGCGTAGAAAGATGCTTAAATTCTGAAGTCAAAAAGTAAAAAAAGAGAGAAATAAAAAACCCAAAAAAAGCACCAATAGTTATAATATAGAGCCAATCTCTAAACGATATTTTAAGTTCAAGGGTTTGCATAATAATGCCTTTTTTATGTGATTTATTATTTTACACTATTTTTGGGGTGATTTATATGGGGTTTTTGTTGGTTTATAGGATTCTCAATAGACTTGATGTATAATCTTCAAAAAGGATATACCATGGCTTCTGAACTAATTAAACTAAATGATGGATTATTTGTAGAAATAGATAAAGCAGGTGAGCAGATAGAAGATATTTCAGGAGGAAATGCCTCTGTAGTAGATAGTTCTATGCAAAAGCTAACAGACTTTATCAAAGCTTCTCTATCTCCTATTTTTTAGGAGGATTATAGCATAGTCATTAAGGTTTATAAATTGTGTTTAACTTATTTACTACTCATTAAAGATTAAGTTATAGTTCTTAAGTAAATTTTTTCTTTTAATCAATTAAAAATTCTATTTTTGCTTTTTCAAGAGTTTTTTGACCAACACCTTTGACTGTTGATAATATATCAATATCAAGGTATCCCTCTTGTGTCCGAAGTTTAAATATATCTTTTGCAATACTACGAGATATATTTAAGTGCACTTCAAGTTCATCTAAAGATGCTGTATTAATATTTGGTTTAGTGGATGTTGTTTCTTCTTGGATTAAATATTCTAAAATATCTGCAACAACTAAATATGTATGAAAAACTGCTTTAACAGCTTCAAGTTGATTTAATTCAGCATGTACACCCTTATTAGCTAATTTATTTACTTTCTCTAGCCATGAACCAAGAAAGTCTATATGTGTTTTTGCTAACGATTTATTGCTATCGGATTCAATAGATTTATCCATAAATGCCCATAGTCTATTTACATATTGTCCTTGCTTTAACACACGACCATCTATTTTTTCTGATGAAGCAGGTAATAACTTATCAGCTAAACTTTCAAGGAGTCTTCTACAACTTGTTAGAGCTTGTGACCATTCTTCTTTTTTAGTAGATGAGACAGATTTAAAAGCTAACATAAGTTGTTCTGATATTTTAGGGTCTAAATCTAAAAGACGATCATCAACTGCATCTTTAAGAATATCAAATGAATTACTTACTGTTCCTGAAAATTTGACTTCATTATATAACTTAGATATTATGTCATGGGCTTTTTTCTTAACATAATTAATATGAGTATTTAGATGGACTTTATAAAATCTTCCACTATTACCTTTTTTTGTTCTTACTAAATCATTATATGCTTCTTCAATAAAGCCAATATTTTCATATCCTCCCCCATTAATATCTTTTTTAATATTAAGTTCTTCAATAGTAGAGTGAAATTCTGATTTAAGATTTAACTGTAATAGTTCATTTTTTATTTTAGTTATCTCTTTTGATGAAATAGCAGTTTTTTCTTCTTGATATTTCAGTAAAGCATCTATATATTTTTTTAAAGGAATTGTATATATAGGATTTCCTAATTGAATTTCACACCATATTTTCACATCTTGATTATCTAAAATAAGTGCTACTCTTGCAAGTTTTTGAATAGCTGTAAGTACAGAACCTTTAGATGATTCTAATTCTTTAAGTGTCTCTTCTATAAGTCGGAGAGCTTCTTTTTTTTCTTGCATTATTTTCCTTTGGCTATATTAGTTTTATATGATAATCTTTTGAACAGAAATTATACCATAGCTTGAGATGATACTGTCATAGGGAAGAAGATGGAATGTATTTTAAATATAGTGAAAATCATGGTAGGCATTTACGCCTAAAAATAATTTTTGGTTCTCCTATTATTGTGGTGATTAATAAGATAGATCAAAATCCATCGTTTGATGTCAATCGTAATCATTTACAGAAGAAATATAATATCAAAGGATTTGTAAAGCTCTCTTGTAGCAGTTTGGAGGGAATAGAGGAGTTTAAAGAGTTACTTCAAAGAGAGATACTTGAGATAGAGTTTATAGAGTCTATGTGGTCGCAACGGTGGTTAAATATCAAAAATAATCTTGTAGCAAATACAGAAAATTTTATCTCTTATGAGTGCTATGAGGGGCTTTGTAGTGATGAAGGTATCCATAAAGAAGTTACCCAAGATGTGATTATTGATTATCTACACGATTTGGGTGTGATTTTGCATTTTGATGATATGGCTCTGCTTGATACTTTTGTGCTTAATCCTGTTTGGGTTACGGACGCAGTCTATAGTATTATTAATGATGATAAATTGGCAAAAGATTATGGAATATTAAAGATAAAAAGATTATCTGAAATACTCAATAATAAAAAAGTTAGATACCCTAAAAATAAACATAACTTTATTATAGAAATAATGAAAAAATTTCAAATATGTTATGCAATCAATAAATATACTATTCTTTTCCCTAGTTTACTCTCTGTGCAAGAACCAACTATAAAACTATCAGGACATCTTTTGGAGTTTGAATTTTCTTATGGCTTTTTTCCCAAATCTATTATCTCAAAGCTTATTGTGAAAAGACATGATGAAATAGATGATAGTCTCATGTGGAGAAGTGGAGTAGTACTTAAAAGCAAACAATATAGTGCAAGAGCATTTATCAAAGCAGATGAAAAAGAGAAAAAAATCTATATCAAAATAGAGGGCGAAGGAAATCAAAAGAGAGATTATTTTGCAATTATTAGAGATACATTTCATCAAATACATAATAAGTTTGAAAAACTAGGAGAAAAAGAGTTAGTGCCTTTGCCTAATTGTGATAGTTCTGTATCTTATAAAGCACTCCTAAATTGTGAAAAAAGAAAAATACCATATTATGATGCTGAACTTGATAGAGAGTTTGATGTGAGTGAACTTCTCAATGCGATAGAGTCACCACAAGCTAGGATTGAGAAGAATACTTATCATATTAACGGTGATTATATTGATGGAAATAAATTAGAGCAAAAGCATAGTGGTGCTGGGGATAATGTGGGAAGAGATAAAATTATTAAATAGTTTACTACTCCCTCAACTGCCCATCCAAAACATCCACACCTAATGCTACACCGGGCCAGCCTTGTCCTGCGAATACTGTGTCGCCTACATTGTAGAGACCCTTGAATGGGGTGTTGGTGCTTGGGAGCTGTGTAAGGTTTTTGAAACCTATGGCTTTGCCTCCGCAGTTGTATCTGCTTATGTATCTGTTGAAAGTGAGTGAAGTGGCTGAGAATGCTCTTTTGATATGCTCTTTTTTTACTGTGCTGAAGTAGTCCAAGAACTTTGCGGTGATGCACTCTTGGGTTTTTTGTTTTTCTATTTTGTACTGCTCTTTGCTGAGGTTTTTCCAAAAGTGTGCTTTTGTGTGGGTGGAAATGGTGATGCTGTAGCCATTTTGAGAGAGTTTTTTATCTTCTTTTTTGGAAAATGAGACAAAAAAGGAGTTGGAGATAGAATTTGGAAGAAGTTCATCATAGATGAATTGGTAATGTTCTAAAAATATTTCTGAACTTTCAAGAGTGAGATAGAGAACAAAAGCACTTTGGTCAGAAAAAGAGAAACTATCATAATATTTCTTGATTTTTTCATCTTCAAAAAGCTTACTGCTTTGGTAAATAGAAGAGTTGAGTATAAGCTTTTTTGTTCTGTATTCATTTTGTGTAGAGTGCAAGATAAACTCTTTGCCATCTCTGATAATCTTTGTGATGGCTTCGTT
>JADGER010000108.1 GCA_016744315.1 Sulfurovaceae bacterium | reverse complement strand
TACTTTTGAGAGAGAGAAGTTGTCTGATAAATTAAGAGTTGTTTGGAGGGAATAGTTTATGCAAAAAATACGAGTTTTGATTAATGGTTTTGGGCGTATAGGAAGATGTGCCACAAGAATACTATTAAATGATAATAATTTTGAACTAGTCGCTATCAATGATATTTATCCTTTTGAACAGATGGCTTATCTCCTCAAATATGACTCCATCTATCCTACACTCCTCCAAGAGATAAAAGTTAGTAATGAAACTCTTTATATAGATAAAAAAACTATCAAACTTTATGCAGAAGCAAACCCCAATAATCTCTACTTACAATCTTTGGGAATAGATGTAGTTTTACAGTGTAGTGGCATATTCCTCACTATAGAGTCTAATCTCCCGCTAATAAAAAATGGTGCAAAGCGAGTCATAGTCTCTACCCCAGCCTCTGATAATATGCCTAGCTATATAATGGGTGTCAATCATAACGAGTACAAACAAGAATCTATCATATCCAATTCAAGTTGCTCTGCGAATGCTATTGTACCAATTTTAAAAATTATAGATAAGAGTTTTGGTATCAAAGGGGCTATGATGAGTATGTATCATAGCTATACAAGCTATCAACATCTCTTGGATAACAAACATCACTCCACAGACATCAGACGCACCCGTTCGGCCACACAAAATACTATCCCTCTCAACAGCTCCGCAGCCAAAGCCACAGCTTACTTCTTCCCACAATTAAAAGAAAAACTTCATGCTAAAAGCATACGAGTACCTATTCCAGCTACAACACTCTACGATTTGAGTATCAAATTAGATGGTAGCTATAAACTAGAAGAGATACATCAACAACTTCAAGAAGAGATAGAAAATTCTTATAGAGGTATACTACAAATGACCACTAAAGAAGAAGAGTCCCAAGATTATATCCAAGATCCCCACAGTGCCACTATCATTATCCCTCTTATTTCTCTCTCAGGAGAGAATCTCCTACGAATATCTGCATGGCAAGATAATGAGTATGGATATGCCAAAAGATTGGTAGATATGGCGAGGGTTGTGAGCGTTAATCTTTAGATTGTTTTGCAATACTTAATAGGGTCTACTTCGCCTGCTATTTCAAATCCTCTAAGACGAAGGCGACAGCTATCACATACTCCACAGGCTTCTTTGGAGGATTGGTAGCAACTCCATGTGAGTTCTAGGGGTACGCCTAGGGTTATGGATTTTGAGACTATTTGAGCTTTGCTGAGTGCTACTAGGGGCATTTTAATTTCTAGTTTTGTTTCATCTTTTGTACCTAGATTTATGGCTTTTTGCATGGATTTTATATAGCTTTCTCTGCAATCTGGGTAGCCACTGCTATCTTCTTCTACTACACCTATATATAGAGCAGTTGCCAAGTGTTTTTCTGCAATAGCTGATGCAATAGACAAAAATATACCATTACGAAATGGGACATAAGTTGTGGGGACTCCCTCTTCTATTCCAGTTGTTGGCACGGCTATAGACTCATCGGTCAAGGCAGAAGCTCCTATTTGTTTGAAAAAATCTAAATCTATCTCATAGGATTCTATAATATCTAATTGTTTTGTTATTGCTCGAAATGCTTCTAATTCTTTGGCTTGGGTTCGTTGTCCATAGTTAAAATGAAGTGCTACTATATCATAGCCTTCTTCTTTGGCAAGGGAGGCAGTTAAGGCACTATCCATACCACCTGAAATAATACATACAGCTATTTTTGACATTTTGAACAATCCTTGCTATTGATAAATTATCATAATTATAGCGTGAATTTTTATTATTATCTAGCCTAATTTTACCAAAATTAGCTATAATTTAGAATGTTAATAAATATAGAAAACCAAACTAATTTTGATGCTCCTTTACAAGAGTTAGAGGCAATAGCGTGTGAGCTTACTCATAGGGAAATAGAACTTATCATAACAGATGCTCCAACGATACAAGAGATAAATCTCTCATATAGATCAAAAGATATGCCAACAGATGTTTTGAGCTTTCCTCTTGAAGGAGATTTTGAAGGTGTGCCATTGGGGTCTATTATTATTTGTATAGATTTTGTGTATGAAAAGTCTGAGCTTTTGGGACATACTGCCAATGAGGAGTGTATCCTTTTGTTTATTCATGGGCTTTTACATCTTTTGGGATTTGACCATGAGTGTGATAATGGAGAGATGAGAGAAAAAGAGGAGTTGTTAATCAAAAAATTTAACCTCCCTGATAGTTTGATTGTTCGTAGCTATATATAAGGAAAAAATATGAGTTTTGTTATTTTTGTTATCTCCATGGCAACTCTAATTTGGGGGGCAGATTTACTTATTAGAGAGAGTGAGCGGATTGCGTTAAGGTTTAATATTTCAGAATTCGTAATAGGAGCAACACTTATTGCTTTGGGTACAAGTCTTCCTGAGATGGCTGCTAGTATTGCTGCGAGTGCTGATGGTAAAGCTGAGATTGCTATTGCTAATGTGGTAGGGAGTAATATTCTCAATATTACTATGGTTTTGGGAACAATATTTCTTATTAGTAAGACAATTAATCCTGATAGAGATTTTTTTGCCAAAGATAGTTACTGGGCATTAGTTCCTGTGCTTATATTTATTTTAATGCTTATAGATGGCGTTATCTCACGCTTTGATGCTGTGTTACTTTTGCTTTTGATGGGTGCATATATTTTATTTCTTCTCAAAGAAGCCAAAGGGATTATCTCTGATCAGCTTGAAGAATTAAGTGAAGATTTAGAAGATGAAACAGTAGATGATTTTTCATGGTCTGTAACTATTCCATTGCTTGTTGCAGGTATTTTATTGGTAATTGTGGGTGCTAATTTTACTATTGATTCTGCTTCAGATATTGCAAGAGGATTTGGTATTTCTGAATGGGTTATTGGTATTATTATGATTAGTTTAGGAACATCTCTTCCTGAACTTGTTGTAAGTATTACGGCTGCTACCAAAGGAAAAGTAGATATGGCTATTGGGAATATTATTGGTTCTAATATGGCAAATACAACCATAGTTTTAGGTGCAGCTGCATTAACAAATCCTATGAAGATTGATATAGCTCCTTATATTTTTGATATTTCTACGATGTTAGTTGCTACACTTATACTTGTATTTTTGACAGCAAATAAACTTTATAGCAAACCAGCAGGAATTAGTCTATTTATTATTCTTGGATTATTTTTGGAACATACATGGTCTACGATGTAATAAGAACTTATTGTTAATTATGATAGAATAAAAAAACTTATAAAAAGAGAGCTAATTTATATGTCATCTACTCTATCATTTCAAAAAAGATTTGTCAAAAAACTTCTAAGTTCCCAAAAACTTTTTACTTTAAGTGCTTTTTTGGGCTTACTAGTAGCAATACTCTATAGCTATTTTCAATCACCTTATTATACAGCAAAAGCTACCATAGAGGTAGGCTTTGAGCCAACTACTACAAACTATTCTATGGTAGTAGATACAAAAACAAAGATTATACACTCTAATTTTTTAATTAAAAAGGCTTTGGCAAAGGTAGATTTATCTCACTTTTATTACCAAGTAATAGATTACAAAAAAAAAGAACTCTATCATCAATCACCATTTAGTGTATATCTGACCAAAGGTTATGATTTCTGCTTTAAAGTTTTGGCTCAAGGAGCAGAACGGTATGAACTAAGTGTAGAAGGGAAAGATTGGGAGTATAAATCTGTACATAGATATGGACAAAGGGTGAGTAATCAATATTTTAATCTTATTGTAACGCTAAAAAATGAGAAACAACTCACACAAGAGCCTTATGGGTTTGTGGTTTATAGTCAAGATAATATTCTTAGTAGAGTACAAAAAGCTATTGATGTAGAGCAGTTAGATAATTCTGCTATTATCTCTATTGCCTATAGTGACACAATACAATCTAGGGCAAAAGAGTTTTTGTCTGCTCTTGTAAGCGTAGCTATTGACCATAGTAAAGAGAGTACTCCTAGAGCGACTCAAATGTCTCTAAGTCTTTCTACAATACAACTAGGAGACAAAGTATCCTTGAGAGAGAATAAAAGTGATATACAAAAGCTAGAGACACTCGTAGCTAATTTATCTCAAAATATTCTTCACTTAGAAAAGCTACGATTAGCAGAAAATAATAATACAAAAATAATGACACAGATAGCAAAGATACAAAAAGAACTGAAGAAAGAAAAATCTTTACTCCAAAAGAAAATAGAAAAAAACAAACCCAAAAAATTACAAGGTGATAGAAGGTTAGATTCTTTGTATGCTTTAGAAAAAACATTCCCATCTTATGCTCTGTTTCTACTTCTTGGACTTTTGATAGCTCTTATCATAACTTTGGTATATATAGCACTAAAAACTCTGTTAAATTATAAAATACACTCATTCCAGCAGATAAAAGATGAGATGGAAACAACTCTTATTGGTGTGGTGCCTCATACTAAAAAAGAATTTGATGCAGAAGGGGTTATTATTCCTAGTCTTATGCTAACAGAATCATTTAGAACTATTCGTAATAATCTAAACTTTATGCCCCAAGAGTCTGAGTCTCAGGTAATTGCTATTACTTCGGCTATGAGTAGAGATGGTAAAAATATGGTTCTTATGAATTTAGCAGAGAATATTAGCCTTAATGGTCAACGGGTTGTTGTGCTTGATTTGGATATGCAATTGGCACAACTACATAAAAGGTTTAATCTTTTTAATGATGAGGGAATGAGTAGTGTACTTGCGAATAATGTAATGATTTCTACTGTAATTCGTGCAACAGATCATCAAAACCTAGATGTAGTCACAGCAGGTCCTTATCCTCCAAATCTTTGGAGTCTTATACAAAGTAATAGAATGGTAGATGTGATAGAAAAATTAAAAAATGTATATGATATTATTCTTCTAAATATTCCTACTATGGGTACAGACGAAAGTAAAATATTGACATCTGTAGATGTAACGCTTTTTGTACTTCGAGCAGATATAACACATCTAAGTTTTATTCAAGAAATAGATAGGCTTAATACGCATACAAAAGGTTTTGGAGTTATCTTAAATGATGTAAAGAGGTAGAGTAAAACTCTACAACTTTGCCATATAAAACTCCAAAAGGGCATGGTCTGCAATATTTGGAATGATACTATGATACTCATCAATATAATATCCTTCATTATTTTCAAAAGGTTTATCTATAAAGATAATATTTTTGATATTTTTTGTTTGTAAAAGGAGTGAGACTTCATTATCATTATCAAACAAAGAAGCATCAGCAAAGGAAAAAGAGTAGGTAGTATTATGGATTTTTTTCTTGTATTGCATCATTGTAGTTACCACATTAACGCTATATCCCATACTCTCTAAAACAGCCTTAAAGAGTTTTCTCTCTGGGGTAGATTGTTTATAGAGTATAATATCAATTTTATTTTGTTGTGTTGTCACTTTATCAGGAAAATACTTTCTAAGCATAGTCATCATTATAGGCAACTCTAAAGGTTTTGACAAAAAGTTATCCATTCCCTCGCTGATCATTCTTTCTCTATCTCCTTTGAGATTATTTGCAGTAAGAGCAATAATAGGAATATGTGGAATCTTATAGATCTCTTCATACTCTAGTATGGCATGTGTGGCTTCTATACCACTCATAATAGGCATTTGAATATCCATTAATACTACATCATACTTATATGCCTTACGCATCTCAAAAGCTTCTTGACCATTATTCGCAATCTCTATAGTAACACCCATTGAGGCTAAGGAGTGCTGAATAAGTTTTTGATTAATAATATTATCTTCAGCTACAAGCATTGTGAGATCTTTGAAAGAAAATGAATCATCTTCATCATAAATCTTTGGAATATTTTGAGCTTCTTTGTTATTGAGCTTTAAATACATTATTGTATCAAGAGCTTTTTGTATTTTTGTAAAGTTTACAGGTCTAAAAATAGTAGCATCCACAAAATCCAAGAGTTTTTTATCCCCACTTTTGTGTAAATAGTGTTTGGATATATAAACTATTTTCATAGAATCTCTTGGATATTTTTTGAGTTCATTAATATTAACATGATCGACAAAAAGAACCCCAGGTCTTTTGGAGTTATCAAGATTAAAAATAGTATCAAGAGAAGAGTATTCAGTAAAAGATGCACCTAAGAATTCAATATATTTTTTTATATTTTCTTTTTCTTTTTGGAGTATAGAGTGTTCAGGCATATAAAACCCTACGATACAAGAGTTCTTTTTGAATATAAGTTCTTCTCCTTCGATCATATCTAGTAGAAAGAAAAATTCTGCACCTTCTCCTTGAATACTATGAATATCTAGCGTTCCACCCATAGCATCAATAAACTTTTTAGAGATAGTAAGCCCTAGACCTGTACCACCAAATTTACGGTTTGTGGAAATATCTTCTTGTGAAAATGCTTTAAATATATTTAACTTTTGTTCCTCACTTACTCCAATACCTGTATCTTTGACAAAGAACTTTAACCTTACTTTATCGTTATTTAATCCAATTTTTTCTATACCTATATCTATAACACCATTTTCTGGTGTAAATTTAATAGCATTACTAATAAGGTTAATCAAAACTTGTGTGAGTTTGGTAGGGTCACCTATAAGCTTTTTATCTATTTGTGGATCAATAAAAAGTTGTAGATTTATATTTTTTTCATCAGCTTTTGCTCCATAGGATTCAATTGCTGACTCAAATGTTTCAAAAGGATCAAAAGGAATATTTTCAAGTGCTACTTCATTTTCTTGAATTTTTGCCAAATCGAGAATATCATTGACAATAACAAGTAAGTTCTCTGAACTATTATCAATAATTTTAATAAACTGATCCTGTTCATCACTTAATTTTGTCTTTTTGAGTAGCTGTGTAAATCCTAGAATACCATTAAGTGGTGTTCGTATCTCGTGAGACATATTTGCCAAAAAGAGATCTTTGGTTCTATTTGCATCAAGAATAGTGTCAGCCATAAATTTATAAATTTTTATTTTATCTTTTTTGGCAATAATACTATTGAGTTCTTGTCGCTGTTCTTCGTTGAGATTTAAACTAATATCATTAATAGCTTCAATAAACTCTTGAGTCTCTTTTCTTACTAATCTAAAAATCATATTAATAATAAAAATGATAAATAATATAAAAATAATAAATCCTATTTCAATATAGAATCTTTTTTCTTCTTGCAAAAGATTATAAGCAGAGCTTTGCTCTATTGATGCTAAAACAAAATTTTGGGCGCGTGATATTTCGGATATTTTTTCTGTTTGCAGTTGAAACCATTTATTTGCATCAATTGTACTCAGTGATTTATTCATAGAATTAAAGATAATTTTTGTTCGTATCTTTTGAACATTATGAAAATATAAATTTTTATGAAATATAGCAGAGAGTTTTTCTCTAAAGACTTCTTTGTCAAGTGTATCAAAGTTAGGAATATTATCTTTGGCAATAAAGGAATCCCAAATCATAAATTCCTTATTAGTAAAAGGCTCTTCTTTGGCTAGTTTGTAAGAGATAAAACCTCTTTCTATCTGTACAATCTCTTTTACCTTAAGTATATTAGTATAAATATCAAGAAGTTGTTTATTTGATTCTAAAGATTCTAATTGTAAAAACTTATCAAGCTTTAATTGTTTGATAAATACATAAAATTGATTTTCACTATCTGTATTACTAAGTTTCTCTTGAATTTTAAGTATCTCATCTATAATAGAACGAGAAAAGTTTTCTATATACTTTGTAAAAAAATACTTATTAAACTCTATAGTATTCAGTTTGATTTGGCTTCGTACTTGTTTAAGACCTTTTAAATTATTAAACATATCTAAGGCATCATTTGAATGAGAATCTGACTGAAGAAGTACGATTATCTTATCAACCTCTTTTTGTTGATTTTGTAGCTCAGTAAAGGTTTTTTGGTCTTCTATATTGACGCGATACAAAACCGAAAGATCTCTTTCTTTATCAATACTAGAAAGAAGTTGTGTAAGATTCTTAAGATAAATAGTTTTACTCTCTGCCAAAGAGGCATTTTTAAATTCATTATAACTAAGAACGGAGTAGTAAGAGAGAATAAAAAAAAGAAAAATGAATGGTGCTAATACTAAGCTTTCAAGAATTCTATTATTCATTATTGATTCTTACTATGATAATTTTCTAAGGTTTGTGCATTGGCTCTTACTTCTACTGAAGATAAAGAGATAATATTAGGAAGTTTTAGCTCTTTTCCACTTTTAAAGAAACTTTTTAGTACAGCCCAATTTCTTTTTAGTAATTTTAAATCATTGATATTTTGATTTTGGTATTTATATTTACTAATGTATACAAGATCTTTATCCATATCTACAATGCCTTCTTCTAACATCTCTTTATA
>JADGER010000107.1 GCA_016744315.1 Sulfurovaceae bacterium | reverse complement strand
GCATTTTGTTGCATAGGAATAATAGTAAGTGGATAATTCATCACAAAAAGTCGCTCTTTGAACTCTTTTTGTGTTCCGTTCATTATTCCCATAACAACCATCAATACCATAACACCTACAGCAATCCCCAAAAAAGCAAGGAGTGAAGAGATAAAGATAAATGGATTATCTCTATCATATTTAAGATAGTGCTTTATAATATCAAAGACAAATGGGTTTGACATTAGGCAAGAAGACCTTTTTTAGGTCCACTCTGCCCACAACAGCTTTTATATTTTTTACCACTACCACAAGGACAAGCCTCATTTCTTTTTGGTTTTTTTGTACCCATAATAGGAGTTGTAGTTTCTAATTCTTCTTCATTTGATTGGTTAAAAGTAGTATCTTCTATAGCACTTTCTAACTCATTTTTAATCTCTTCTACTGCTTCTTGCTCTTCTTGAGGTGTTTCAAAATTAAATTGTACTAAATGTAAAATTTTGATTGCTTCAAATTTGACTCGCATAATAAGGTCTTGGAAAAGCTGATAGCTATCTTGTTTGTATTCTGTAAGGGGATCTTTTTGGTTATAGCCTCTGAGACCAATACCTGTTTTTAGAACATCCATTTCATAGAGGTGATCTCTCCACTCTGGGTCTAGTACGCGTAAATAGAGTACGCTCTCTATTTCACTTCTTTGTTCAGGATCAATTTGTATCATTTTTTCTTCATAATGTTTTGCCATAGCATCTTTGACAATATCAAATATTTCTGATTTTTCTTTATCTTTTAGGCTATCTTGGCTTACATCTATAGTTAATTCTTCTTTCAAAAGAGCAGATAGTTTTTCTATATTATAATCTTCTTTTGGTGCACCCTCAAAGATTTCACACTCTACAAGATGATGATTAATATATTCTATACGGTTTTCCTCAATTTTGCCAGCTATATCAAAATCAGGGTCAAGAAGTTGGTTACGGAAAGTATAAATAGCTTTTCTTTGGTGGTTAGCTACATCATCATACTCTAAGATATTTTTTCGTGATTCATAGTGCATATTTTCGACTTTTTTCTGAGCCTTTTCTACACTTCGAGTTACAATTTTAGAATCAATATACTCCCCTTCTTCTACACCTAGTTTACTCATAATATTTCGTATTTTATCTCCACCAAAAATACGCAATAAATTATCATCAAGACTCAAATAGAATTGACTTTCACCTGCGTCACCTTGTCGTCCACTTCGTCCACGGAGCTGATTATCTATTCTTCTACTCTCATGTCTTTCTGTCCCCAAGATATAAAGCCCACCGAGAGTACGAACTTCATCATCTATCTTAATATCAACACCCCGTCCAGCCATATTTGTTGCTACTGTTACAGCTGATTTCTGCCCTGCATCCATAATGATTTGTGCTTCTTGTTCATGGTTTTTGGCATTGAGCATATTATGTGGAATTTTCTCTTTTTTTAGCCTTGCATCTATCATTTCACTTTTTTCAATAGAAGCTGTTCCAATAAGAACAGGTTGTCCTTTTTTATGTAGTTCTTTTACTTTGCTTACAACAGCATTAAGTTTTTCTCTTTCTGTATTATATATAAGGTCATTTTTATCTAGTCTAATAAGAGGAAGATTTGTAGGAATAGAGATAACTTCTAAATTATAAATTTGTGCAAATTCTGTAGCTTCTGTTTGTGCTGTACCTGTCATTCCTGCGAGTTTATTATATTGACGGAAGAAGTTTTGGTAAGTAATTTCTGCTAGAGTTTGTGACTCTTCTTGAATTTCTACATCTTCTTTTGCTTCTAATGCTTGATGCAGTCCTTCACTATAGCGTCTTCCTTCAGAGAGACGACCTGTAAATTCATCAACAATAACTATTTGATTGTTATTTACAACATAATCTACATCTTTTTCAAATAAATAGTGTGCTTTTAGTGCTTGGTCTAGATGATGAGAAAGAACAGCATTTTCAAGGCTATAGAGATTTTCTACCTCAAAAAGGTCTTGAGCTTTTTGGAGACCTTGTTCAGTCATTATTATAGTTTTGTTTTTTTCATCTACAATAAAATCACCAGTTGTTATCTCTGGTTCTCCTGCTTTTGTCTCTTCTTTTTCACCTTTTTCCATCTCTATAGCTATGGCATTGGCACGAGGATAGTGATTACTTTCTCTTTGTACTGCACCAGAGATAATAAGAGGTGTTCTTGCTTCATCAATAAGAATAGAATCTACTTCATCGACAATAGCATAATTGTGTTCTCTTTGTACCTTTTCATCTGCACGAACTTTCATATTATCACGAAGATAATCAAATCCATACTCATTATTTGTTCCATAAGTAATATCACAATCATATTGAGCTTTTCGATGACCTTCATCATCTGCACCAGAGATAATACAACCTACGCTATATCCTAAGAATTCATAAAGTACACCCATCTCTTGAGCATCACGGCTAGCAAGATAATCATTAACAGTAACAACATGTACACCTTTAGCACTCATCGCATTGAGTGCCACAGCAAGAGTAGCAACCAAAGTTTTACCCTCTCCTGTTTTCATTTCGGCAATATTATTATCGTGAAGAACCATTCCCCCTACTAATTGAACATCATAATGACGCAGACCTAATACTCTTTTGGATGCTTCTCTTGTAATGGCAAATGAGTCATCAAGTACATCATCAATACTCTTGTGACCCTCTCTAATAGTTACTTTAAGTGAGTGGAAAGAACTTTGTAACTCTTCATCACTCATAGCCTCATAAACTATCTCTAGCTCATTAATTTTCTTGGCTCTTTTAAGGTATCTTTTGACTGTTCTATCATTGGCAGAACCGAAAATATTAGCAATTTTTTTAATCATAGTGTTATATATCCTATTCTTAAGAACAAAAAGTTCTTATTTTGAATTTTGCTCTTATGTTACCCAAATCTTATATAAAAGTTGTTTATAGTAATATGCTTTTAAGTACTTAAGAAGTACAATAAATTAGATTATATTTAAATATAAAGGATTTATAATGCAGAAATTAATAATAATAATATTAGTTTTTTTCTTTAGTATTTTTTCATTTGCACAAGAAGCAAATAAAGAGAGTTTAACAAAACTCTATATAGCTACTTTTGATAGAGCTCCTGATGTTGATGGTATTAATTATTGGATAAGTACAAATATGAATCTAGAACAAGTAGCTCAAAGTTTTTTTGATCAAGATGAGACTAGAAATAAATATCCTAGTGGAGTTTCAACAGGAGAATTTGTAGTAAAAATCTATGAAAATCTTTTTAAACGATCACCTGATCGTGATGGTCAGTCTTATTGGGTGTCTGAACTTGATAGTGGGAATATAGTAAGTTCTAGTTTTATCTTGGCTGTTATTAATGGTGCAAAAGATAGTGATGCATTGATTTTGGATAATAAAACGCAGGTGGGTGAGTATTTTATGGCTAATAATCTTAGTGATATTAATCAGGCTTTAGAGGTGATGAGTGAAGTAACTGCTGATAGCAATACTATTATTACTGCAAAGAGTAAAATTGATACTTATGCAAAATCTGTAGGAGCCTGTACTACGCTCAATCATAATAATGGAAAAACTTCCTTTAATGGTACTTATGTAAAAGTTGATTCATTAGGAAATGTATGTACCAAAGAGAATGGTGTTTGGAAAGCATTTTTTCCTATGATTATCTATCCAGGTCCTTCATCTCAAAGAGCAGATTATGGTGATTATACAGTAGGCGGAAGATTTAATACTCTTATGTCGTATGATACTAATATGCTCCAACATGCAAAAAATGCAGGGATGAAAGGTATTTTAGATACAGATTATTATCAATCTGGTGGACTATTAGCAGGAATGTTAGCTCAAGAGATTGCAACAATTAAAGCAAATGGTTTATTTAGTGATTTACTATTTTATTATACGGATTATGAAGATACTAGAGTCAATGCATGGAGTTGGCATGAAGAGAAAAAAGCTATCATTGCCCAAGAAGACCCCAATGGTCACCCTAACTATTTTTTGAATGGAAATTCTATTACCAATCCAAAAAGTCAAGAGAATATTTATACTAGTGGACATAGTACAAGTGATATTATAGGAACTTATGTATATGAGCGATGGAATGATTATCAGCCAAATGGTCCTAAAAGAGTTATACATTTAGAGATAGGAGAGCAGACAAATCCTACCGTAGTAGCTCAAATTAATTATGGAGTAGGAGGAGATTATGCAAAAGATCCTGTAGGACATAGATTTACACCCATAGCTATGGCATCTGTTGCTCAAGGAGCAAAAGCAATTGCTTTTTGGAAAGATTGGGGAGATAGTGTAGGTATAGGAGTAGAGAGTAATACATGGTGGAGTGATTTACCTAAGTTTAATGCTAATATACAAAAAATGATGAGTTCAAACATTGTGCAGTCTCTTCATAATCCATTTGATATAGTTTGTAATTCACATAATTTTACTGATGAACATGGCAGAAGTATAGTCCTTGATAATATTTATCAAAAAGATGAATGGGGATACTATTTGATTCCTGATGATGATTTGGGTGTTTCTGTAGGGAGTAGGCTTGTTAATGGTAAAGGGTATGCTATTTTATCAAATTGGCATAGCTCCTCTCAAAATTTTGAATGTACTGTTAATACAGCACAAATGGGATATTCATTTACAAAGTTATATAATTTTATTGATGATCAAGATGGCGTAGGTTCTGTATCTGGGAGTACATTTAAAATCACTGTTCCTGCATATGGATGGGTAGTTGTAAAATTTTTATAGATATATGTTTCTAAAATATTTAGCATTTATTATACTAGTTTCTCTATTTTCTAGTGCTGATAATTGTGCTAAATTAGAGTATGCTAATGGGAAGATACCTTTTGACGGAGTCTATGTAAAGGTAGATTCTTTGGGGAATGTTTGTACCAAAGAGAGTGGAGAATGGAGATCTTTTTTTCCTGTTTGTATTTATGCAGATAAACAAAGAGACCATAACTACACAGCCTATAGTGTAGAAGGAAGATTTAACTGCATGATTGCATGGAATGCTAGTAATCTAAGGCATATTAAAAATGCACAAATGAAAGGGATATTAGATACTGATCCTTATCAAGATGGAGAGGCATTAGAAGGGCAATTAGCTTCAGAGATTCAAAAGATTAAAAAACAAGGTCTTATGAATAGCTTGCTTTTTTATTATACTGATTATGAAAGAAAAAGAATAGATTCTTGGGATTGGCACCAAGAAAAAAAAGATATATTAGCCAAAGAAGATCCCCAAGGACACCCACACTATTATCTCAATGGACATCCTTGGTCTGTTGAAAAAATATATAAATCCAAAAAAAATATAAGTGATATTATTGGTACATATTCTTATGAACGATGGAATCAATATCAACCAAATGGACCTAAAAGAATTATCAAACTAGAAAGTAGTAAACAGAATAATCCTGTAGTTATGGCACAACTCAATTATGGAGTAGGCGGAGATAAGCTTTATAAATATCCCAAAGACCCTATTGGGAGAAGATTTGCACCAATAGCTATGGCATCTGTTGCTCAAGGTGCCAAAGGTATTGCTTTTTGGAAAGATTATGGAAGTACAAAAACAGCTATAGAAGATAATACATGGTGGGATGATTTGCCTAAATTTAATGCAGATATAAAAAAAATGATGCAAGCAAATATTATCCAGTCACCACATAATCCTTTTAGTATAACTTGTGATTCTCATTACTATATAGATAAATACCATAGAAATATAGTCTTAGATAATATCTATAAAAAGGATATATTTGGATATTATCTTATCCCTGATGATATTCTAAATATCTCTATAGGTACAAGAGTTGTAGAAAAAAAAGGGTATGCAATTATCTCTAATTGGAATAGTTCTTCTCAAAAACTTCACTGTCAAGTTGATACTAAAGAGTTAGGATATTCATTTACAAAATTAAATAATTTTATAGATAACAAAGAGGATATAGGTTTAGTAAAAAAGAATACTTTTATAATAAATATTCAGGCGTATAGTTGGATAGTAGTAGAATTTTTGTAGAGTTTTAAATGAAAAAGAAGTTAAGAGCTAAAATAGCTAGCTCTTAAGGAAGATATATTCTAGAGTGCAGCTTTTGCAGCGTCTATAGCACCTTTTGCAGCATTCATGATTTTATCTGTTACCGATGTAGCATTTGCTTCTGTAGCGTTTGCTTCTGTAGCATTTGTTTCAGTTGTTACAGCTTTTGTTGCTTCAGCAGTTACTACTTTAACTGCTTCATCTGTAGCGATTTTTTGAGTAGCGTCAGCTACTGGGTTAGCAAAAAGAGCAGATGCAACAATTGCAGGGATTAAGATAATTTTTTTCATATTTTTCCTTATGGGTATTAGTATATTTACGAGATAATTATAACCATAAATAACTTACACCCAACCCAACTCAGCAAATATAGGTTCCATATCTAACCAAAATTGTTCAAAATGATTACTTACATCGCTAATTGCTTCCTCTTCTTTTTTCCACTCTTGGAGCTTAATCATAATAGCCTCTTTGTTTTCATGGTTTATAGTAGAGGATTCTTTTACTTTTTCAATAACACTGTTTATCTTCTCTTCCATCATTTATCCTTTTGTATAAAATTTAATATTAAGTATAGCATTTTTCTATTTTATCATCTTGAAGTGGTATAATATTGCTTAAAAGGAAAAAAATATGAAACAAAAACTCTCAAAATTTATTAAGTCAGATTCATCAGGAGGGATAATATTAATTTTCGTTACCTTGATGGCTCTGCTTATTGTAAACTCTCCACTTTCTATCTATTATGACTCTTTTCTCCATTTACATTTAGGTATTCGTGTTGGAGAGTATTTTTTAGATAAGTCACTTCTTCACTGGATTAATGATGGATTAATGGCTATATTCTTTCTTATGGTTGGACTAGAGGTTAAAAGAGAGATTATAGATGGAAGTCTCTCTTCGCTCAAAGCAGTGGCACTTCCTGCTATTGCAGCTGTTGGGGGAATGTTATTTCCCGCATTAGTGTATGTTTTTTTTAATTTTGGTGATGAAGAGGCTATGCGTGGTTGGGCTATACCTACTGCTACAGATATAGCATTTGCCTTGGGGATACTCTCTTTATTGGGTAATAGAGTCCCTGTATCATTGAAAGTATTTTTAATGGCATTAGCTATTATTGATGACTTGGGTGCTATTGTGGTTATAGCACTCTTTTATACAGCAGATCTTTCTGTAATCTCTATCTATTTTGCATTTGGAACGCTTTTTGCTTTGCTTATATTTAACTATTTAGGGTTTTCTCGAAAGTCTCTATTTTTGGTAGTAGGTTTGATTTTGTGGGTGAGTGTACTCAAATCAGGAGTGCATGCTACGCTCGCTGGTGTTGCTTTGGCTTTTACTATTCCTTACAGAGCCAAAGATCATAACGGACAAGCTTTTTCTCCACTCAAAGAGATTGAACATGGCTTGCATCCATGGATTACTTTCTTTATTCTTCCTCTTTTTGCTTTTGTAAATGCAGGAATAGATATGCGTACAATATCTATAGAAGAGATTACTGGACCTGTTCCTATGGGGATTGTATTAGGATTATTTTTTGGAAAACAATTTGGGGTCTTTGCGTTGAGTTGGTTAGCAATCAAGCTCAATATTGCCACTCTTCCCAAAGGAAGTACTTGGATGATGCTCTATGGGGTGAGTTTACTCACTGGTATAGGTTTTACTATGAGTCTTTTTATAGACTCTTTGGCTTTTGTAGACGATACACTTTTTGCCTATACAGATAAATTAGCTATCTTAATAGGTACATTCTTATCTGCAGTTGTTGGTTATTTGGTTTTAAGATTTGCTATATCAGATATTAAGGTAAAGGATTAAAATGATTAAAACTATTAATGGTACAGCAGATTTTATGGAGTCACTTCGTGGTAAAAAAGCCACATTTTTATTGGCTCTTAGTAATACCAAAACCGCAGATATAGAGGGTATCACACAAGCAGGAATAGAAGGAAAAATTTATCTTACACCTACGCTTGATAGTGAGTTTGTATGTAGTGGAACTGTACGAAGTTTGGGTGAAGTTGCTAGTACACCAAAAGGCGTACCTTCTCCTGCTTTGATGACACGAGCAGTGCATCTTAAATCACCTTATGGACGCATAGAGCTTTTAAATCTTGGACTAGAAGTAGAGCCAAAGCTAGAGTATTTTACAATTCATAATTTTGATATTAAGTCTAGTGATAGCATAGCTTCTCATGCCAATATAGATGCCCAAGCAATCTTTGAAAAAGGTATACAGTTTGGTCAAGAGTATGAATGTAAAGATGAGTATATTATATTAGCAGAATCTGTACCAAGTGGCACTACTACAGCTACAGCTACAGCT
>JADGER010000004.1 GCA_016744315.1 Sulfurovaceae bacterium | reverse complement strand
TTTTATGGAGCTGGTGAAGGGACTCGAACCCCCGACCTGCTGATTACAAATCAGCTGCTCTAGCCAACTGAGCTACACCAGCACCATCATCTCTAAGTCGTTTACTTGAAATGTGACGGAATTATAGACAAAAAAATATTATTTGTCAAGTCTTTTAGTGAATTTCCTCTAAATTCTTTTTTATTTGTTTTTATGCTATAATATACTTACATTAAATACTAATAAAAAATAACATAAATTAAGGAATAGCTCTATGAAAATTCTTTTAGCTCCTAGCGAAACAAAAATATCAGGTGGGAAAGATGCCTTTAACATTAATTCTTTGCTCTTTAGCTCTCTTACTCCATCAAGAATAAAACTACTCCATAACTATATTAATATTATCCAAAGAGGAGACAGAGAAACACTTTCCAAAATGTTTGGATTAAAAAAACCTAATGATATACTCAAATATAAAAAAGATATTATTTATGAACCAACACTAAAAGCTATCCAAAGATATACTGGTGTTGCCTTTGATTATTTGGATTATTCCTCATTAGATCAAAATGCTCAAGAATATATAGATAAGAGCATTATACTTTTTTCAAATCTTTTTGGTCCTATTCGTGCAGAAGATTATATCCCTGAATACAAACTCAAACAAGGAGAGAGTGTAGGTGAGATAAAAGTAGAGAAATTTTATAATGAATGCTCAGCATCTTTACTCGAAGAGTATTTAGCTTCCCAAGAAATACTTGATCTTCGTGCAGGATTTTATGATAAGTTCTATAAGCCATCAAAACCTTATACAAGTCTCAAATTTATAAAAGATGGCAAAGTAGTTAGTCACTGGGCAAAAGCTTACCGAGGTATTGTACTTCGCCACTTGGCTCTTAATAATATCACAACGATTGATGATTTTATAAAACTCCCTATAGAAAATCTCTCTCTCTCTGAAATTATCCAAAAAAAGCATCATCAACAAATTATTTATACATTTAAATAACCATTTTTACATCATTGTGATCTTGAAAACACTGAAAAAGTGCATCTCTTTGCTCTTGACTTTCTACTATACAACTAGCATTATAGCTATGAAATTTTCCACCTGAAGAAGCATTTCCTAGAGAACATAAATGTTCTTTTTCTCCCATAATTTCTTTAATGCATGTATGTAAAGCATCAACATCTCTACCAATTAGCTTAAATCCCCATCGTGTAGGGTAGTCTATTTGTGGTTTATCTACTGTTGTATCATCTAGTGTTATCATCTTTTCTCCTCTAAAAAATTATTTTCTTTTAAAATCTCCATTTTTCCCACCATCCTTGGACTCTAATTGGATATTTTTAATAACCATACCTTTATCAATGGCTTTTAACATATCGTAAATAGTTAACAATCCTACACTCACTCCTGTCAAAGCTTCCATCTCAACACCAGTACGCCCAATAAGCTTGGCTGTTACCGTGAGCTTAAATCCTGGTAACTCTGCTAGTTCCTCAATATTTGTTTTAATAGAAGTCAACATCAAAGGATGACACATAGGAATAAGTGTACTTGTCTGTTTTGCCCCTTGTATCGCAGCAATAACAGCTGTTTGAAGTACTGGACCTTTTTTTGTACTATTAGCTACAACTGCATTAAATGCTTTTGGAGTTACTTCTATAACACCACTAGCAACTGCTATACGCAAAGTCTCGGATTTATCTCCCACATCTACCATTTTTGGTTTGTTTTGTTCATCTAAATGTGTTAAATTCACATATAACTCCTCTTTATTGTAATTTATTTCTTAAACATTCTAACATAAATGGGTGATAAAACTAAACAGAAGTGACGATTAAAAGATAAAAGTGACGAAAATATTATATTTTTAAGTGAGTTCTATCATCAAATAAGCTAGTATTATACAAATGATAAAGGTAGGATATGATTTATGCTTATTTGCGACAACTCTTAGGACAAAGAAATATTACTGACCAACAGAGTACTATTCTCTCCTTTTCATTAACACAAGAGTTGCGTATAGACAAAGAGGTGATTGAATACTCTAATAGAAATTCTCCTATAGAAGAGAGAGATCAATTTGAGAAGTTTGTGCATGGACTAAAAGATGGTGATGCTATCATAGTAGATGAACTCTGGATGTTGAGTGAAAAAGTTGATGAGATTATAAAAATTATACACTGTATGCTAAGCAGAGGTATATTACTTTATAGTGCCTCTTCTCAAACTACTCTAACTAAAAATAGTACTATAGGAGAAATTTTTCCTCTACTTAATAGAGTTCGTGAAGAACAAAAAAATAGACAAAATCAAATAGGTCGTCCCAAAGGTAGCAGATCAAAATCAAAATTTGATCCTTACCAATCAGAGATAATTGATTATCTTAAAGAGGGTATAAGTGTTTCTGCTATTGCTAGAAAGATTGTAGTGAGTCGTAGTTCACTCAAAGATTATATACAATCAAGAGGTATAAAAGAGATGATTGAGCGGTCTTGGGTAGAGATTACCCCATCTATAGAAGAGGCTAAAATGGATAATAAACTTCTTATTTGTCCATTTGAAAAATAAAAATATAAACAACTTAAAGGAGATAAGATGGATGAACAAAATCAGAGCGTAAAAAAACCAGCAAAGAATCAAACAAAAGAGTATCTAAAAGATTGGGTACCTTATCGTATCAAACGCTACTGGGCTTATGCAATAGCAACTATCATTGCCCTAGTAATGCCTTGGATTACTATTGGAGGAAATCACCTTTTCTTATTGAGTTTTGACCAAAAGAAATTACACCTTGCAGGTGTCGCCTTTGATATGCAAGAACTCTATTTAATGCCATTTTTATTAATGCTTCTATTTATAGGTATTTTTGCAGTTACAGCTGTTGGTGGTCGTGCTTGGTGTGGGTGGGCATGTCCACAAACTATATTTCGTGTTATCTATAGAGATGGTATAGAAACCAAATTATTAGGTCTCCATAAACGCATTAAAAATAAACAAAAAACTCCTGATATGACTACAGGTGAAAATCAGATTAAAAAAGTAGTTGCTATACTCCTTTGGACAATCTTATCTTTTGTTGCTGCTGCTAACTTCCTTTGGTTTTTTGTACCACCTGAAGACTTTTTTGCCTATTTAGCAAATCCTAGTGAGCATTTAATGCTAGTTGGTATACTTATAGGTATTGCTCTTTTTATTATAATTGATGTTATATTTATTAAAGAAGATTTTTGTGTTTATATCTGTCCTTATAGCCGTGTACAATCTGTACTTTATGATGAAGATACTGTTATGGCAGTGTATGATCCAATTAGAGGTGGAGATATTTATCAAGGACATGGATATGAAAGAGAAAAAGTTTATGAAAAGAAAAAAGAACTTTTATCAGTTATCCCTACTGCTGAATGTACAACATGTGAAAGTTGTGTAACCGTTTGTCCTACACATATTGATATAAGAAAAGGTTTACAATTAGAATGTATTAACTGCCTAGAATGTGTAGATGCTTGTACTTCTGTTATGGGTGCATTAGGAAAACCTAGTCTTGTACGATGGACAAGTGAAAAAGAGGGTCTAAGACATGAGGGTAAAACAAATTTCTATAGAGGCACAGTACTTGCGTATGGTGCGGTATTAGTTATTATACTTATCTCACTTTTTGTTATGGGAAGTACAAAAGAACATATGTTATTAAATGTTAACAAAACCACAAGACTCTACAAAGTACTTGATGCTGGAGTTGTACAGAATAGTTATATATTCTTATTTACAAATACAGATAGTAAAGAGCATACTTATTTCTTTGAGATTGTAGGAAATGATGATATTAAAATTGTAAGACCAAAAGAAGGCTTTAAATTAGGTGCAGGTAAAAAGAAGAAAAAAGTTGTACTCCTTCAAACAAGTAAAGAGTTAGCCAAGGATACAAGAAAAGATGTTCCTATTCCTGTAACAATCAAAGCATATGCAGAAGATGATAAAGAACTTATAGTAGTGACAAGAAAAACTGTTTTTGTTTATCCTCGTATAGATTTAGTGAAGAAGTAAGCTTATGAATACTAATAATACTGAACCAAGCTTAGAAGATATAGAAGATTATAATGGCAAAGAGAGTAAAGAGAAGCGTATGACTATCTGGATAGTTATACTCTCTGGCCTTTTGATAGGTTCTATTTATACTATTCTCCAAACAAGTAGTAGTGTAGATGACCAACAAAATTCTATGCAAGAAACTGGTATAATTAAACATTAAATAAACTAAAGGGAAAATATGGCGAGTGTATTAATATTAGGTGGAGGATTTGCAGGTGTAGAGGCTGCTATACAACTACGCAAAAATAATATGGATGTAACATTAGTTAGTAATAGGGATTATTTTTATCTCTATCCTACCTCTATTTGGATTCCTACAGGTGGAGAAACAAGAGAAAGTGTAAGTATACCATTAGATCAATTAGCACGAAAACATGACTTTAAGCTAATTATTGACCCTATCACACACTTTGATGCAAACCAAAAGAAAGTTTCTTTGGCAAGTGGTCGTATATTAGATGAATATCAATATATAGTAGTAGCACTTGGTCAAGATAAGATCAAAATGAAAGGTATAGAAAATACCCTTTCTATTTGTGCTGCTCCCGAAGAAGCGACACAGCTTCATAACAGACTTCAAGCACTTATAGCAAAAGGCTCTGGCAAAATAGCTATGGGCTTTGGAGGTAATCCAAAAGATAGCTCTGCTGTGCGTGGTGGTCCTGCATTTGAGGTACTCTTTAATGTGCATACTATGCTCAAAAGAAAAGGTATTAGAGACAATTTTGAACTTACATTTTTTGCACCAATGGAAAAACCTGGTCATAAAATGGGAGATAAAGCTATTCTTATGATGGATAAAATGTTTGGTATGACAAATATCAAGAAAAAAGTAGGTAGTAAGATTACCTCTTTTGAGAGTGATGGTATTAATTTTGAAGATAAAGAGAAGATAAGTTCTGATCTAACTATGTTTATATCTGCTGGTACTGGTCATTCTCTTGTACTTAACTCTGGACTTCCTCTGAGTGAATCAGGATTTGTAGTAACAAATGAATATAATGAGATAGAAGGCTTTGAACATATATATGCCATTGGTGATAGTGCGTCTCTTATAGGTCCACACTGGAGAGCAAAACAAGGGCATGTAGCAGAAGTAATGGCAAAAAATATTGCCTATAATCTCTTTAACCATTCACAAAACATTGATTCTAAAGAGAGTTACCTCGCACATCTGAATATTTTATGTGTTATGGATACAGGAGATGGTGCTGCTTTTGTTTATCGAGATGATAATGGTGGAAAGATGATACCTCTGCCTATTATAGGACATTGGATGAAAAAAGGTTGGGGTTGGTATTACCGTCACTCTAAACTAGGAAACATACCACGAATTCCAGGAATGTAAAATGAATCTAAAAAAAGAGAAGACTATTCTTTTTGATTTGGATGGTACACTTATTGATTCTACTGAAGCTATATTAGAGAGCTTTCACTCTACTTTTGACCACTTTGCTAATAAAAGACCTGATGATAGTCTAATATTAGCAGAGATCGGACATCCTTTGGATTATATGTTTCTAGCATTAGGAGTTTCTACAGAAGAAGTATGGGATTTTGTAGCCAAATATAAAGAACATTATAGAAAAATTAGCAAAGCAAAAACTTTTTTGCTCCCTCAAGCAAGAGAAGCCATAGAAGAAGCCTCAAAAATTGCACGACTAGGCATTGTCACTACCAAAACTGCGTTATACTCCAAAGAACTCTTAGAACACCTAGAACTTATGCACTATTTTGAAGTTCTTATAGGACGGGAAGATGTAAAAAATCCAAAACCAAATCCAGAACCAATACTTAAAGCTTTATCAAAGCTTCAAAGTGATACAACTAAGTGTTGGATGATAGGAGATACTTGTATGGATATAGATGCAGCTAAAGCTGCTAATATTCACTCTATTGCAGTTAGTTGTGGCTATGGTTCACAAGAGCAATTATCTAAGTGTGCTACTATTATCACCACAAATGCGTTTGAAGCAGTAGCTTCTATAAGTTGCGGTTAAAAAAATTGTAAATTCAAGCACTCTTTAAGAGAGGGGAGATTACAATAAGCAGAACAAATCAAATGATAGGAGAAATCATGACAGAGATAAGATGGCATAGCCGAGCTGGTCAAGGTGCTGTATCTGGTGCCAAAGGTCTAGGTGATGTTGTAGCTACAACGGGGAAAGAGGTTCAGGCTTTTGCACTTTATGGTTCTGCAAAAAGAGGAGCCGCTCTGCGAGCTTATAATAGGATTTCAGATGAGCAGATTTTTAATCATGCAAAATTTATGAATCCAGACTTTGTGCTTGTTATTGATCCAGCTTTGGCATTTACAGATAATATTGAAGTAAATGAAAAAGAGTCTACACAATATATTATCACTACACACCTCTCAAAAGAGGAATTAATAGAAGGTATTCCTGCTCTAAAAGGTAAGGAAGATAGAATCTTTACTGTTGACTGTGTTCAGATTTCTCTTGATACTATTGGTCGTTCGATTCCAAATGCCCCAATGCTTGGTGCATTTGTTAAGATTTCAGGTATGTTTGAGTTGGACTATTTTTTAGAAAACATGGCAAGAGTACTCGCGAAGTTTCCACAAAAGATTATTGATGGAAATATGAAAGCAATTACTCGTGCATATAATGAAGTAAAGTAGAGAGGGGTAAAATATGAGTGTAGAAGCACAAGAATTAGACTTATTGGCAAATGACAATAGAGGGAAACATCAACTTGAAGCTGGTTTTGACCTTTTAGGTTGGGATGAAGTAACACAGGGTTCTGTATTAGCATCATTTGAAGGAGACGCTTCAGATATATCACTTAAAAAATCTGAAGAGAGAGCATACTCTAATTTTAACTCTTATACAGCAACTGTTGCTTCTTGGAGAGTTATTAAACCAGTTTACAACAGAGATATTTGTATTGATTGTCAAAACTGTTGGGTATGGTGTCCTGATACATCTATCATCTCTAGAGATAAGCAGATGCTAGGTATTGACTATGATCACTGTAAAGGGTGTGGTGTTTGTGTAGAGGTTTGTCCTACAAATCCAAAATCACTCTTAATGTTTGGTGAACATACTGACTTAGGTGAATCTTTAGCTGATTGGCCAGAGAAAAAGAAAAAAGAGAAAAAATAAGGGGTCATTATGGCAGTAAAATTTGATTTAAACGAAAGAGAAGTATGGGATGGTAATTACGCTGCATCTCAAGCTTTAAGACAAGCTGATGTTGATGTTGTTGTAGCATATCCTATTACTCCATCTACACCTATCGTTGAAAACTATGGTAGTTATGTAGCTAATGGTTATATCGACGGTGAATTTGTAATGGTTGAGTCTGAACATGCTGCTATGTCAGGATGTATTGGTGCTTCTGCTTCTGGTGGTCGTGTATCAACAGCTACATCATCACAAGGTTTTGCTCTAATGGCAGAGGTACTTTATCAAGCATCAGGAATGAGACTTCCTATCGTGCTTAATGTTGTAAACCGTGCATTAGCATCTCCACTTAATGTTCGTGGTGACCATGCTGATATGTATTTAGGTCGTGATAGTGGTTGGCTTCAAGCTGGTGCATTCAATGCTCAAGAGGCATATGACCTTGCATTATGTGCATTTAAGATTGCTGAAGATCCAGCAGTGAGACTTCCAATGATGATTCACCAAGATGGATTTATCACATCTCACACAGCTCAAAATGTATACCCACTTACAGATGAAGCAGCTATTAATTTTGTAGGTAAAATTCAACCTATTGATGATATGCTTGATTTTTCAAGACCTGTAACTTATGGTGCACAAACTGAAGAAGATTGGCATTTTGAACACAAAGCAAAACAACATAAAGCTATTATGGATTCAAAACCAGTAATAGATGCTGTTTTTGCTGAGTTTAAAGAGCTTACTGGTAGAGAATACAACAGAGTTGAAAGCTACGATATGGAAGACGCTGATGTAGTTATTATGGGTCTTGGTACTACAGTTGAGACTGCTAGAGTTGCAGCTAAAAACATGAGAGAAAAAGGTATCAAAGCAGGTGTTGTTGCTATGAGATGCTTTAGACCATTCCCTTATGAAGAAGTAAGAGAAGCTCTTAAAAACTGTAAAGCTATTGCTGTAACAGATCGTTCATCTCCAGGTGGCGCGATGGGTGCATTCTTTAATGAAGTAACTGCTGCTATGTATACATCTAATAATAGACCAATGATGACAAACTTTATTTATGGTCTTGGTGGTCGTGACTTTTCTATTGCAGAAGCAGAGAGAATTTATTCAGAGCAAGTAGATAATATAGAAGCTGGTCATATCACAACAAATATTCAGCAGTTTAGTGGACTTAGAGGACCTAAACTTGGATTTTTCAAAACAGAAAGGAGCTAAGAATGGCAATTACATCAATTAAGAACTTAAAAGAGTTCTCTACGAATAATGATAGATTTGAGGGTGCACACACTCTTTGTCCTGGATGTGCTCACTCTATGATTGTTAGAGAGCTTATGAACTGTACAGATGATAACCTTGTTATCTCTGCAAATACAGGTTGTCTTGAAGTATCAACAGCGGTATATCCATATACTTCTTGGGATACTTCTTGGATTCATATTGGTTTTGAAAATGCAGCAACAGCTGTTACTGCTTCTCAAGTTATGCACCAAGTAAGAAAGAGAAAAGGTACACTCAAAGACAACGATGCTCCAGTGAAGTTTGTAGCATTTGGTGGTGATGGTAGTACTTTTGATATTGGTTTCCAGTGGCTTTCAGGAGCTATGGAAAGAGGTCATGACTTTACATATATCTGTCTTGACAACGAAAACTATGCTAACACAGGTGGACAAAGAAGTTCAGCTACACCTATTGGTGCAACTACTTCTACTGCTCAAGCTGGTACACATAGCTATGGTAAAAAAGAGAAGAAAAAAGATATCGTTTCTATTATGGCAGCACATGGTGCTCCTTATGTAGCACAACTTGCTCCAAACAAATGGAAAAGTATGGCTAAAGGTTTCCAAAAAGCTCTAGAGACTGAAGGACCTTGTTTTATTAACACTGTTTCTGCTTGTTGTACAGAGTGGAGATTTGATCCAAAAGATACTATTCATATCACAGACTTAGCAACAGATACTTTGATGTTCCCTGTATATGAAATTCTTGATGGACATGAGCTTAACATTCTTTATAGACCAAAAAATGTTATGCCAGTTGAAGAGTATCTTAGCGCTCAAGGGCGTTATAAGCACCTTTTCAAACCAGAAAACAAACATGTAATAGAACTTATTCAAAGTGATATTGATAAGTACTGGAACATGCTCCAAAGAAGAGAAGAAGCAAGAGTTTAATCTCCATAACATATTAAGAGTATCTTTTATAGATACTCTTAATACAAAATCTACTATACTCCTTTCTATGAAAACTAAAGAACGCTTATATATTTCCGATTTTATAGAAGATCCTATACTAACCTACCCTTCCTATTACAGTCTTAGTAAAAGTATGCATAAAAATGAGATGCTACAAGCCTCACTAGAAGCCATACATACTGTAGAATTTTCAAACTACCATCAAGCAAAAGAGTACACTCAAATATTCCAACTTTTTGATATGGGAGGATTTCCCATCTATAAAGAGCATTATGTAGTAGGATATTTTGGTGGAAGAATGATGTACTTAGAGTCTTATGGATGGAAAACTATGCCCATAACAAAAGACGCTTTTTCTATGGAGAACTGGCTAATTTTTTAGATTATAATCAATACTATGCTAAAATACGCCTAATTTAAGATAAAAGGTTTGATATATATGAAAATTGCAATAGTATTTGGTGGGTCAAGCTACGAACATGAGATTAGTATCGTAAGTGCCATTACAATGAAAAAGGTACTTAAAAATAGTGAATTAAGTTTTATTTTTGTAGATAAAAATCGTGATTTCTATCTGATTGATTCAGACAATATGAAATCTAGTCTATTTAGTTCGGGAAAATATAAAAAAAGTAAGAATATTACTCTCAAAAGTGGCGGTTTCTTTGTTGATACAATGTTTGGGAGTAAAGCTATAGAGATAAAAGTAGCATTAAACCTTATCCATGGAAGAGATGGAGAAGATGGTAAAATTGCCTCGCTCATGGAGTTTTATAAAGTACCTTTTATCTCACCAAGAGTAGAAGCGTCAGCCTTAAGTTATAATAAACTCTATACAAAATTTTTAGCAGAGAGTTTAGGGGTAAAAGTAGTAGAGTATCAACACCTCTGTAAAAATGATGAGAGAAAACTTACATTATCCTATCCTGTTATCATCAAACCTGTAAGATTAGGAAGTAGTATTGGTGTAAGTATTATCAAAGAAGAATCTCAACTAGAGTATGCTCTTGATGTTGCTTTTGAATTTGATAGTGATGTAATCATTGAGCCTTTTATTGATGGAGTAAGAGAATATAATCAAGCTGGTACAAAAAGTAAAGAGTGGGAACTTTCTATTATCGAAGAGCCACAAAAAGAAGAATTTTTAGATTTTGAAAAAAAATACATGGATTTTTCTCGTGATGAACAAGTAAGTAAAGCTAGTATAAGTACTGAGCTAAGTGATAAAATCCAAGAAACATTCAAAAAAATATATGACCCACTCTTTTTGGGTTCTATTATCCGTTGTGATTTTTTTGTTGTTGGAGGCGAAGTACTTTTAAATGAAATTAATCCAATTCCTGGCTCTATGGCAAACTATCTTTTTGAAGATTTTGAAGCTATGATAGAAAGAGTTGCCTCTAATCTTCCCAAAGAACATACAATTGTTATAGATTATCAATATATTGACTCAATACAACAAGCCAAAGGGAAAGCATAACTTATAATACATAGTTAGCTAAAAAATAAAAAGGAGTTAGAATGAAAAGTGTTCTATTGGTTTTATTAAGTATAGGGGTTTTACATGCTGGAGATATGGTATTTCATAAAAAAACTGGTTTTATGTGGCAAGATACACAATCAGTAATAGTCCAAAAAGTGACATTTGATGAGGCAAAACAAGTATGTAAAGAGTTAAAGATAGATAAATATGATGATTGGCGTATTCCAACTATCAATGAACTTCTTACTATCGTTGATTACAAAAAATATGATCCTGCAATTCTTGATGGCTTTTCATCAGTTGAATCTTACTACTATTGGTCATCAACTCCCTATACAGGTGATATAGATAAAGTATGGGGTGTTAAGTTTAAAGATGGTGCAATTGATGGTAATGGTAAAAGTTATGACCGTTATGTTCGTTGTATAAGAATCTCTAAATAGTAACTACTAATAGGAGTTCTTTTCTCCTATTAGCACATTTTTATGTGGTAATTTGAAACAACTTTCTTTAAAAAAAACTTAATATATCTATACTTATTGCAAAGTTTATTTATTAAGCATCTCTTACAAAAAATCATCTTATAATTTACGGTTTAGTCTGTTTCATTAGACTATAGTAATTTTTTCAAGGGGGTATTGCATGCAATCAAACGCTGCATTAGAATATGATTATTCTGTAGCAAAATTGTTTACTTATACGACGATTTTGTTTGGATTTTTAGGTATGCTTTTGGGTACGCTTATCGCGGCTCAAATGGCATTTCCAGAACTCAACTACATGCTAGGTGAATATGGTACATTCTCACGATTAAGACCAGTTCATACTAATACGGTTATTTTTGGATTTACACTAAGTGGTGTCTTCGCGACATTCTATTATGTTGGGCAGAGAGTACTTAAAGTCTCTATGGCTGAATCAAAGTTTTTAATGTTTGTTGGAAAACTTCATTTTTGGCTCTATTTTGTGGGTGCTCTTGTGGCAACTGTTTCTCTTCTTTTAGGATACAGTCAATCTAAAGAGTATGCACAATATGAGTGGCCAATAGATATTGTTATTGTTCTTATTTGGGTAGCTTGGGGTACTTCACTCTTTGGTCTTATCGGAATTAGAAGAGAAAAATCATTGTATATCTCTATGTGGTACTATATTGCTACATTCTTAGGTATAGCTATGCTTTATCTCTTTAATAATATGTCTGTACCTACTTATTTTGCTACAGAAGGTCTTGGTAATTTCATGCACTCTGTTTCAATGTATTCTGGTACAAATGATGCACTTGTACAGTGGTGGTATGGTCATAATGCTGTTGCATTTGGTTTTACTGTTCCTATTGTTGCTATGATATATTACTTCCTCCCAAAAGAGTCAGGTCAAGCTATCTACTCATATAAACTCTCACTACTCTCTTTTTGGGGTCTAATGTTTGTTTATCTTTGGGCTGGTTCGCACCACCTTCTTTACTCTACAGTTCCAGATTGGATGCAAACTATGGGGTCAGTATTCTCTATAATTCTAATTCTTCCATCTTGGGGCTCGGCGATTAATATGCTCCTTACTATGAAGGGTGAGTGGAATCAGTTAACAGAAAATCCACTTATTAAATTTATGGTACTAGCATCTACATTCTATATGCTTTCAACTCTTGAAGGTCCAATTCAAGCAATCAAATCAGTAAATGCAATTGCACACTTTACAGATTGGATTCCAGGACATGTTCACGATGGTGTACTTGGTTGGGTTGTCTTTATGATTATGGCAGCACTTTTCCATATGGCTCCAAGAATGTTCAAAAGAGAAATCTATTCTAAAAGTTTAATGGAAAAACAATTCTGGCTTCAAACTACAGCTGTTGTTCTCTACTTTACTTCTATGTGGATTGCAGGTATTACACAAGGTATGATGTGGAGAGCTGTTGATGAGTATGGTAACTTAATGTATTCATTTATTGATACAGTTGCAGTACTTCACCCTTACTATGCTATTAGAGCCCTTTCAGGTGTTTTATACCTAACAGGTTTCTTAATGTTCGCATACAATATGATTAAAACTATGACAGTTTCTAGAGAATTAACTCAAGAGCCACAGTTTAAATCACCTATGGCATAAGGAGGTAGGTTATTATGTTTCATTGGTTAGAAAAAAATCCATTCTTCTTCTCTGTAGGAGTATTTTTAGTTATCGCATTTGCAGGTCTTGTTGAGATCTTGCCAAACTTTGCAGAAGCATCAAGACCAGTTGTAGGGCTTAAGCCTTACACTGTACTTGAGCTTGCAGGGAAAGAAGTTTATAAAAAAGACGCTTGTATCGCTTGTCACTCACAATTGATTAGACCATTTAAATCAGAAACTGATAGATATGGTCAAGTATCACTTTCAGGTGAATATGCATATGATAGACCGTTCCTTTGGGGTTCAAAAAGAACTGGTCCAGATCTTCACCGTGTAGGAAACTACCGTACAACAGATTGGCATGAAAACCATATGTGGGATCCTACATCAGTTGTACCTCAGTCTATTATGCCAGCATATAAACATATGTTTACAAATATTGCTGATATTGAAACCGCGTATGCTGAAGCAGTAACAGTTAAAAATGTATTTGCAACACCTTATGGTGATGAGTTCCAAGGCACAAGAGCTGCTTGGGAAGCACATAAACCAAAAGTTCTTGCAGATGCAAAACTTATTACTGCTGATATGAAAAACAAAGATGTTAAAGATGCAGTAGAAGCAGGAAATATTCCTGAAATTGTTGCACTCATAGCATATATGAATAGATTAAAGTAATAGGATAAAAAGTGGACATAAGAGAATTACAAGGTTACGCCAACTTCTTTATGACTATCTTTTTAGTAATCATGCTATACGGGTATATCATTCACCTGTATAGAAGCGAAAAAAAGGGTGAAAGTGATTATGAAAAATTTGGGAATATTGCTCTGGATGATGAAATAGACAGTAAACCAATTGTTCCTAATCCTAAGACCATGAACGAAAATGAGGAGCAAAATAAATGAATGCGTTAATGATAAAAGGACTTGCATTTGCAGCCGTGCTAATGATAGCTACGCTTGCGGTTGTTATGTCTATGGATATAGATTTAAGTGATCCAATTAACTTGATTACTATGATTGGTGCATTAGTAATTGCAGGCTTATCTGCTGGTGTATCTATCAAGTATATCAATCAAATGAAAACAGATACGGCTACTGGTGAACTTGTTGATCATAGCTGGGATGGTATTGGTGAGTATAAAAATGAACTTCCTTCAGGATGGGCATTTTCATTCTTGGCTACAATTATTTGGGCTCTATGGTACTGGTTTGCAGGGTATCCTGTAAATGCTTTCAGTCAAATTGGTCAATATAATGAAGAAGTACTCGCACACCAAGCAAAGTTTGAAGAAAAACATAAAAATGCTGATGCAGCAACTTTGCAACAAATGGGTGAATCAATCTTTCTTGTTCAATGTGCTCCATGTCATGGTGAGACAGGTGATGGTCTCTCAGGAAAAGCACAAGATTTTACAACAAGAGAGAGTAAAGAGCAGATTTTAGATGTAATAGCTAATGGTTCTGATCAACTCAAGTATCCAATGGGTGCAATGCCAGGTGGTATGGCGAGTGGTGCAGATGCAGAAGCTATTGCTGATTATATCGTTGCTGGAATGAAAGGTGAAGCTCCTGCATCTTATGGTGTATGTGCTGGATGTCATGGTGCTGATGGTACAGGAAATGGTGGTACAGCTCCAAATATAGCTGACTATGATAATACTCTTGTACATAGTGTACTAGAACATGGGAAAAAAGGTATTATAGGTGCTATGCCAGCATTCAAGGGTAGATTTACACCTGTTCAAGAAAAAGCCTTAGCAACCTATCTACATTCATTAGAGAATTAGGAGAATTATATGTCAGCAGAAAATACAAATAGAGCAGTATTTGGTCTACACGGTGTAACAGGAATGTTGATAGCAACAGTATTATTGCTTACGATTCTTGTTGGTTTAACGGTATGGGGGATTAGCGTACAGCAAAAAAGTGCTAGTAACTTTTATGATCCTGCACCAATATTAGATATTAACAATCTTAAAATGAATAGTACAGAGAATGCAAACTTTGCATTCCAAGATGCTAAATAAAGGATAGATAATGATCGTAATTATGGATAAAGTTTTGGCTTGGGGTATGGTACTTACAGCAGCTATTACACTTTGGTCAGTCTTCACTGATAATCACCTTTTTGTAGGTTAAATTTATGATACAAGCAAAAGTAGGGTTCGCCCTGCTTGCTTTTCTACTTCCACTTCTTCTTAATGCTAGCAATTTTATAAAAAATGATTTATTAACACCTGAAGCTTCTAAAATAATTGAAGAGATTGGTGATGAGTTATCTTCTAAAACAGGTATTTATATCTATGCATATATTACAAACGAAGCATTTCCTGAAAAATTTAATTTTGTAGAGTATACAAAGAAGTTTGAAAAAGAGTTAAGTAAGCCAAATATTATTCTTATCTTTGCACCTAATGCTATTATTAGCAAAAAATTAGAGTATAGTGGAAGAGTAGGTTTAATAGCCTCTAACCAAGATATAGCTAAATTATATGATAGTAGTACAGTCAAAGATTTTGCTATAGATGTAGTTGCTTCCAAAGATAAGAACTCAAAACAAGACAAATATAATATTGGTGTAGTCCAATCATATTCAGAACTAGCTGATGAAATAGCTTCAGCAAAAAATGTAGAAATGAAAGAAACTATCCCTAATGATACTCGTTTTATAATAGGGTTACTAAGATATGTTATTTATTTTGGTTCAATAATAGTTTTATGGATTTTTATATTAAGACCGACTATCGAGAGGATTAAAAATGGAAACAAATAGCAAAAAGACCTATTGGCCACATATGATTGTTGGATTTTTACTCTTGGCAATAACATTAAGTTTTTGGACTGTCAAAACAGCTTCATCACTTCCTGTGCAAGAGACTAATGATTATATGATGAAATATCAGCAAGCCGATATTAATATTAATGATATTATAAAAAGCCAACAAGCCTTTGATAAACTCTATCGTTTGAGCCTAACAAATGTGAAAACTATGGTAATGACAGATAATATTCATAGTAACCGTCTACAACCAGAACTTGTTGTATTAAAAATGGGTGCAAATCATTTTACATATACTGTAACAAAAAAAGATAATACAGTAGTATCAGATGCTAATGTCTCTTTTTTATTAACACAACCACATAGTACAAAAGAAGATCAGATGATAGAAAATATACCTTTTGATAAAGGTTTTTATATAACACCTGATATAAACATAACAAAAGCAGGAAGATATACACTCAAACTCAAAGCTTCAGTAGGCGACTTTACTGGATACTTTTCATTAGAGGCATATCTTAAACCAAAATTATAAATCTATTACATCCCTCACTATGCTCATACTCTAGCGTAAATCCATGCTTTTTTACGATATGGTGAGTGATGTAAAGACCTAGACCTAGACCTTTGCTACTATTCTCAAAGGCTCTATTAAATGCTGTTTCAAACTCAGTATTTTTGAGTTTTTCTCCATAAGAGAGGATAGATATACTTTCTTTATCCACAACGATTTTAGCTTTTTGTGAACTATATTTAAGAGCATTATCTATAAGATTTTTAAGAGCCGTAGAAAAAAGTTCAAAATCTGCATCTATTTCTAAATTATCATTAATTTCTATATCTAGCAAATCATTATCTATTAAAAGTAAATCAAAAGCATTATCTACAATATCTACAACTCTAAATCGCTTTTTATTCAATATCATAGCATTAGAAGTTACTTGCTCTATTTTGGTAAACTCACTCAACAAATACTCAAACCGTGCAAAAATAGTCTGAAGTCGTTTTTGGTTTTTATCATCATCTATAAGATCAGAGATAAGTTTGCCTTTGGCTATGGGAGTTTTAAGCTCATGCATAATATTTCGCAAAAAGAGGTTTCGAGACTCTTGGAGCGTTTTTATCTTGGCTATAGCTTCGTTGAATTCATTGGATACCTCAGCTATCTCATCTTTGCCTTTTTCTGGGCTATCAACTTCTAGCTCTCCTTGTGAAAATCCTATAATTTTCTTTTTAAGTTTTTTTAATGGTTGTAAGCGTTTAATAACATATAAATAAAACAAAGAGATAAATATATCTATCAAAAGGGCAAAAAGTATTAATCTATAGCCCTCTTGTTCCTCAGCTATATAGCTAAGATAAAGAGTGTCATGCATATCCATTCTGGGGTCATCTATTCTTTTAGGTATAAAATATATCTGCTGTTTATTTTTATAGACTTCAATATTTTCTTTTTTTATAATAAGCGTATAATCTCTTAGGTCAGGCATCTCATTTTCTTTGATAACCTCTACTTGCAAAAGTGACGCAACTCTTTGGTGTTTTTTCTCCTGATCTTTTTTATTTTCCTGTTGATTTGCCTGTGGGGGTCTATGTTCTTCAAAACCTCTTCCCATAGGAGGTCTATGTTCCTCATTACCTCTTCTCATGGGAGGTCTATGTTTATTAACACCTCTTTGCAATATTTTCATACTCTCATGAAATCGTTGGAGTAGAGACTCATTATATTGTGTAGTTTGGTATTGATACTGGAATACAAAGAGTATATTGATAAGTAACATAATCACCAAAAAAAAGAGTGATATATGAAAGTGAAGTGAATGTCTATTCATTGACAAGTTTATACCCCAATCCTCGTATAGAGATAAGATGACGAGGCTGTTTTGGGTTGACTTCAATTTTTGCACGGATGCGACCAATCATTACATCTATACTTTTAAGAGAACTCTCATAATTAATAGAAGAAACATTAGTAAGTAACTCTTCACGACTCACTACAAAACCCTTTTTTTTGATAAAGTAGGCAAGTATCTCAAACTCTGCATTCGTTAGATAAATAGACTCTCCCTCTTTTTTAATCTCATGTCTATCTATATCTACCATAAATATAGAGCTAGGTTCTTCTGCAACTATTGGTTTATTATAGCGACGCAGTACAGAATGGATACGAAGCAGTAGCTCTTGTGAATTATAAGGCTTAGGCAAATAATCATCTGCACCCATATAAAAGCAAGCACTTTTATCTGCCATATCAGACCGAGCAGAAGAGATAATAATAGGAATGTCCGACTTCTCTCGTACCATCCTACATACCTCTAACCCATCTATATCAGGCAAAGAGAGATCAAGTATCAACAAATCATAAGGCTTAAAACTCAAAGCAGAGAGACCAAGATGAGGATTTTCATAGTTCTCTACAGTAATATGGTGCCGTTCCAGAAACTCACAAATGAGTTCAGCCATCTCAGGATCATCTTCTATCATTAATATTTTCATAATATATCCCTCTACTTATTTATAGCATGATACTCAATTTGATTAAACTGTAAGTAATGTTTAGTAAATACTTGGTAACAGAAACTAAAGCCTAATACTGTTATTTTTAAGAAAAATTGCGTAAAATAATTTTACAATGAAAAACTTACCCATAAACCAAGTTATACCCGAAGTTAAAGAAAAACTTTTCCACCATAACCGTCTTGTACTTCAAGCCCCAGCAGGTGCAGGGAAGACTACAGTTTTACCTTTGGCACTCTTAGATGAACCGTGGCTAGAAGGCAAGCAGATTATTATGCTAGAGCCTCGTCGCTTGGCTGTTCGTTCTTCTGCTAGACAAATGGCTGAGTTGTTGGGTGAAAAGGTTGGAGAACGGATAGGCTATCAAATCAAAATGGAATCCGTTCAGAGTAAAAAGACAAAAATACTTATCGTCACCGAGGGGATACTCACTCGCAAACTCCAGCACGATCCTAGTTTAGAAGATATAGCCCTTATTATCTTTGATGAGTTTCATGAGCGGTCTATCCATGCTGACTTATCTCTTGCATTGGCTTTGGAATCACAGTCTCTCTTGCGTGAAGAGTTAAAAGTGCTTATTATGTCTGCCACACTCAATACTATAGCCATCTCAAAGCTATTAGATAATGCCCCCATAGTGCAAAGTGAGGGGCGACTTTTTCCTGTGGAACAACACTATCTTGATACTAACACTCCTGTCCCAAGCAAAAGAGAACTCCCTTCTTATATACACAAACGCTTACTCAAAATACTCGAACTCGAAGAGGGAAATATACTAGTCTTTTTAGCTGGCTTAAGAGAGATAAAAAGTGTAGAAAAGCTCCTAAAATCCTCTCACTTACCCCTTATATATATCTCTACTCTTTATGGGAATCTCAATAAAAATGAGCAAGATAGAGCCATTAAAGCACCACCCAAAGGGTATAGAAAAATAGTTCTTAGTACCAATATTGCACAAACCTCTCTAACCATAGAGGGTATCAAAATAGTCATAGACTCAGGTCTTCAAAATGTTTCCGTATTTAGTCCATTTTCAGGAATGAATGCTTTGGAGTCTCACTTTATCTCTCAGGATTCTGCAACACAAAGAGCAGGGCGAGCAGGCAGACTTAGTAGTGGAAAAGCATACCATATTTGGCATAAATCCAAAATACTACTCAAACACGATATACCCGAAATCCTCTTAGCCGACCTTACACAGATGCTACTAGAACTTGCCCTTTGGGGGAATAACAAAATAGAAGATCTCTCATGGTTAGACTTGCCCCCTTCTACTGCCATAACCCATGCAAAGTCGCTTCTAATACAACTAGGTGCGTTAGACTCACGAGGAATTATCACCCAACATGGCAAATCCATGAGCCGTTTTGGTCTGCACCCACGACTTGCACATATGATACTCAAAGCCCAAACATTTGACTGTGCGTATGAAGCCTCTCTCTTGGCTGTAATAATTACCGAAAAAGATATATATTATAATGCACGGAACACTTCAGATATTAAAGAACGGGTACAGGTTTTACATGATGTAGCACAAGGAAAAACTCTACATTATAAAGATATAAATCTCCAACAGTGCCGTCTCCTTCTAACTAATGCCAAGCGAATAGAAAACAAGCAAAAGAAGAATCTCAATAGCCAAATACTTGGTCTGCTTCTTGCTTTTGCCTACCCAGATAGAGTTGCGTCCCTTCGTCATGCAAATCAAGGTACTTACTTACTCTCTAATGGGAAAGGTGCAGTACTTCACCCAGATGATGAACTCTTTAATACAAGATTTTTAGTCATTAGTGACCTTAATGCCAAAACAAAGAATGCCACTATCTATAAAGCTATAGAGATTAGTAGCGTTGATATAGAAACCCACCTTACTGAGCAGATAGAAGTCTATGATGCTGTGACTTGGAATGAAGAGTTTCAGAGGGTAGAAGTGCGTCAAATTACTCGCTTGGGGGCTATAGTACTTAAAGAGATGCAAGTCAATACTCAACAAAGTGATGAAGTCCTTGAAGTCCTTCTATCAGAATTAGAAGCCTTGGGATTAGAGGTACTAAACTGGAGCCAAGAAGCACAAGCACTAAAAAATAGAGTAAATTTTGTAAGACATCATAGCAAAGATACTAGCCTAAAATTTCCTGACTTTAGTACTGAGTATCTTTTGGAAAACCTTGATGAGTGGCTTGCTCCTTATCTCCTAGGATTAACTACACTCAAAGCCTGCCAAAACCTAAATATACACAAAATTTTACTAGGCACATTAACTTATGTACAAACCCAAGAGTTAGAAGCTCTAGCCCCAAGCAAACAAGAAGTAGCCAGTGGTTCCAAAGTTACCATAAACTACGCCAACCCAATACAACCCATCTTAGCTGTACGCTTACAAGAAATGTTTGGTACCAAAGAAACTCCAAAAGTAATGAGAGGCAAAGTAACCCTCACAATACATCTACTCTCCCCAGCCATGCGTCCCATGCAGATAACACAAGACTTGCAGAGTTTTTGGGAAAATAGCTATAGTGATGTCAAAAAAGAGTTGCGAGGTAAATACAAAAGACACTACTGGCCAGACAACCCACTAGAAGCTATCGCAACAGCCAAGACAAAGAAATTTATGTAAGCGTTATAATAAAAATAGACAAGATATAACTGTCTCATGCTATAATAAAAAAGCAAATTTTAGAGGAATATACTATGAATATTATTAAGAAAGTTTCTACTAGATTCACTTTTGTTTTTATATATGCATCTATTGGTATATTGTGGATTATACTCTCTCATAATGCTTTACTTTATTTTCTAAAAGATTTTGAAAGTTTAAGTACTTATCAATTGTATAAAGATTGGGCTTTTGTACTCTTAAGTACTCTATTATTGTATAGATTACTTCTCTGGTACGAAAAAAAAATAGACTCTACTGTTAAATCCAAGAATCAAGTCGAAGAAGAACTACATCTAAAAATGGTAGAGAATGAAAAGGCTCTCAAAAACATTTTTGATCATGCACAGTCAGGCTTGATGTATATTACTAGCAATAGAATCTTAATAAATGCTAACCAACGATTGGCAGATATTTTAGGTTATGACAATCCTGAAGAGATGATTGGCTTTAGTATGAGAAAGTTACATCTTTCAGAAGAAAAATATATTGAATATGGAAAAATGAATTTTGATACACTCAAAATGGGAGTGAATCGCTATATAGAATATGAACTTTGTTGTAAAGATGGCTCTAGTATATGGTGTGAACTTTCAGGTAAAGCGATTGATGACAATATACCAGCAGATCTATCACTTGGAGTTCTATGGACTATTAACGATATTTCACGAAGAATAGAACTTGAAAAGAGACAAAAACTTCTTCAAGAGCGTCTCTCTTATGCCATAAGAGGAAGTAATGATGGTCTTTGGGATTGGAATATTCAAACAAATGAAATTTATTTTTCTCCAAGATGGAAAGAAATAATTGGATATTCTGATGATGAATTTAAAAATGAATATAGCCAATGGATAAATAAAGTTCATCCTGATGATATAAAATTAGCCTTGATAGAATATGAGCGTTTTTTAGCATCAGATGATTTAGAAGATCAGTATAATAATAAATTCCGTATGAAACATAAAGATGGACATTGGGTTTCTATTTTATCTAGAGCTAAAAAAATTTTTGATTCCAACAATGAAGTTGAGCGTTTTGTAGGTACTCATGTTGATATGACAGAATTATATGCTGTACAAGATGCCTATAAACAAGAACGAGATCGTAGTGAACTTTATCTCGATACCGCAGAGGTACTTTTACTAGCTTTAGATACCAATGCTAGAATTACTATGTTAAACCGAAAAGGTGAAGAGCTTCTAGGGTATAAAGAAGAAGAACTTTTAGGGAAAGTATGGTTTGAGACAGGGATACTTCCTGAAGATATAGCGTTAAATGTAAAAGATTTTTTTGCTAACCTTGCGAATATAAAGGAAGCACCAAATAAGGAGTTACAGCACAACCTTATTACTAAAAGCGGTAAAAAGCTGATGTTTAGTTTTAGAACTGCTTTTCTTTTAGATAGTGAAAAAAAATGTCTTGGACTTCTAAGTTCAGGAATGGATATTACTCACAAAATAATGGCTGAAGCAGAACTGCTAAAACAACATAAATACCTCCAATCTGTAATAGATGGAGTTGATGATCCTATAATGGTGATAAAAGAAGATTACAGTGTAGAAGTTATGAATGAAACGCTAAAAGCATCTTTACATAATCTTGATCTAGCAGATCCAGAAAATCCAAAATGCTATGAAATATCACATCGTCGCTCAACTCCATGTGAGGGGATTGAGCATCCCTGTCCTTTACTAAGTGTTCTTCAGACACAACAGCATACAACAGTTATTCATAATAATGCTATCACTGAAAAAGAGAATCAATATATAGAACTTTCAGCTAGTCCACTCTTTGATAAAGATAAAAATTGTATAGGTATTATTGAAGTTGCAAGAGATATTACAGGACATCTAAATATTCAAAATGAATTAAGAGAACAAAAAAGTATTTTAGACCATCAAGCACATCACGATGCTTTGACAGGACTTCCCAATAGAGTTCTCTTTAGTAATAAGTTAGAACAAGCAATAAAAATAGCAAAAGAGAATAAAACAAATATTGCATTACTTTTTATTGATTTAGATCACTTTAAAGAGATAAATGATTCTTTGGGTCATAACTTTGGGGATGAGGTTTTAAAAACTGTTAGTAAAAGACTAGATGAAGTTATTCAAGATGAAAATAGTGTTTCAAGATTAGGTGGAGATGAATTTACTGTTATTTTAGAAAACTTATCCCAAGTACAAGACGCATCTCTTATTGCTAATAGGATACTAAATTCTTTATCTAAGTCAATGACTATTGACGATAATATCCTCTATGTCTCGTGTAGTATAGGAATAAGTATCTATCCAGATGATGGCATATCTGCTCAAAATCTTTTAAAATTTGCTGATTCTGCTATGTATAAAGCAAAAGATGAAGGAAGAAATAACTATCAGTATTACAACTCTACTATGACTGAACTTGCATTTGAGAGAGTAGCCATGGAAACAAGCCTAAGAGCAGGATTGAAAAATGAAGAGTTTATAGTTTATTATCAACCACAAGTCAATGGAGTAACCGATAAACTCATAGGTATGGAAGCATTAGTAAGATGGCAACATCCAACTATGGGACTAGTATTTCCTGATAAATTTATTTCACTTGCTCAGTCAACAGGACTTATAGTACAATTAGATAGATTTGTTATGAAAACAGCTATGACTCAGCTCTCAAAATGGTATCAAAAGGGACTCAACCCTGGTATACTTGCTATGAATTTAACAGTCCAACAACTCAAACAAGATGACTTTATTGCAATATTACAAAACTTAATTAAAGAAACTGGATGTAAAGCAGAGTGGCTTGAATTTGAGCTTACAGAAGATCAAATTATGACAAATCCTGATGAAGCGATAATGATACTACAAGAAATTAGTGATATAGGAATAGAACTAGCTGTAGACGACTTTGGAACTGGATACTCATCTTTGGCATATCTTAAAAGACTCCCTATAGATAAATTAAAAATTGATCAAGCATTTATACGAAACTTACCAGATGATGAAGAGGACTCAGCTATTGCACAAGCAGTAATAGCACTTGGAAAAAGTTTAAATCTAAAAGTAATTGCTGAAGGGGTTGAAACAAAAGAACAAAGAGACTTTATTGTTGCAAATGGTTGTGAGAATATTCAAGGGTATTTTTATTCTAGACCTATACCTGCTGAAGAGATAGAAAAAATATTTATATTAAGTGAGTCATAGTAATAATACGCCCCTTTATAATATAAAGGGGAATAAATATCACTTATTTTGAACTAGAACTAGTTTTTGTATCTTTTGTACTTTTTGACTCTTTTGTACTTTTTTTATCTTTTTTACTAGAAGTACTTGTTGTATCTTTTTTACTTTTTGTACTAGAAGTAGTTGTTGTATCTTTTTTACTCTTAGTCTTTTTCTTATCAGTTGTAGGTTTTTTGTGAACATCATTTTTGATATTCTTTGCAAGTGCAGTTCCTATACCTTTTACCTCTTCTAAATCAGATATAGATTTAAATTTTGTTTTTGATCTATGTTTGATAATGGCATTTGCTTTTGTTTCACCAATACCATTGATTTTCATTAAATCTTCTTTTGAGGCTTTGTTAAGTTCACCTACACTCATCCCAAAAGCCATGCTTGTTGCTAATAACAATGCTAGTACAGTAATTTTTTTCATGTATAAACTCCTAAAATTTTATACATTATACCACAGCCTCTCTTGTAAATTCAGGTACAATTTTTTGTAAAGCTTTAATTTTATTATCACTTTTAAATAATTCTTCTATATCTCTATTGAGTTGAATAATCTCATAATAAGTTGGTTTAGCTATAAAAATAGATGGGTAGATAGTCTTTTTTTCACTTTCATCAAGAAGCAACTCTTCATAAAGTTTCTCTCCTGCTCGTAATCCACTAAAAGTTATTTCTATCTCTCCCTCTTTTCCATAGAAGCGAATCATCTGTTTTGCTAAGTCTACTATTCGTATAGGCTCTCCCATATCAAGTACAAAAAGCTCTCCACCTTTGGCTATAGCTGCTGTTTGGAGTACAAGCTGACAGGCCTCAGAGATAAGCATAAAATATCTTGTAATATCAGGGTGTGTTACTGTAATATTTTGACCATTTTGTATTTGTTGTTTGAATTTGGGAATAACACTTCCACTAGAACCTAATACATTCCCAAAACGAACAGCAACAATTTCTGTATTTCCTGCATCTACATTATTGGCATAAAGTTCTGTAATTCGTTTGGTTGTTCCCATTATATTTGTAGGTCGTACAGCTTTATCTGTAGAGATAATCACTACTTTGGATACCTCACAGGCAATACTTATATCTATAATATTTTTACTTCCTTGAATATTATTATAAATAGCACTTTGTGGATTTACTTCACAGATAGGAACATGTTTATATGCTGCTGCATGGATTACTATATCTGGTTTATCTCTTCTAAGAACTTCTTCTAATTGATTTTTATCTGTCACAGAAACCAAAGAGAGTGTAGCATCTGGAAGCTCTTCACCTATTTGATAGAGATTAAATTCACTATTATCCACAAGGGTTAGATGTTTTGCACCAAAGAGAGTACACTGTCTTGATATTTCTGATCCAATACTTCCACCAGCACCTGTAATCAAAATATTTTTATCTCTTACAAAAGAAGCTATACACTCTTGATCTAAATCTTTTGGGTGGCGAGCAAGAAGCTCTTCAATAGATATATCTTTTAACTTTTCATTTTCTGAACCCAAAACCTGCACTTGTTTAATTTCACTAATACCCAAGCTATTTAATCTCTCTACTACTATCTTTAATTCACTAGAGTCCAATTTTCTACTAATAACTGCTGCTTTAATATTTTTATCTTTGATAAGCTTTTCGAGGTCATCAAAACTATACACTCTAAGATTATCAATATAACTATTTATCGCATGGTTCCCTTGAGCTAAAGCTATAATAGCTACAGGATAATAATCTATCTCCCCTTCTAAGGTCTGACGAACTACAGAAGATGTATGGCTACTCACACCTATAATAAGTGTTGGTTTCACCTTGGAAGATTGTACATCTTGGATAAGTACTCTCTTGGAAATACGCAATCCTCCTATCATAAAAAGAGAAAGAAAAAAATCTATAGCAATAATACTTCTAGGAAAAGGTGCAAATAATTCACTAAATAATACATATAAAATAGTAAATAATCCATAAGCCAAGAGATGTGCTCTAAATATATTTTTGGCTTCACTAAACCCAAAAAAACGCCATACAACAAAATAGACTTTAAACCAAAAAAGTGATAGTATTTTAAGAATAATTAAAAGTGTATAAGTTAATGCAAAAGAGGCAAGAAAATTCTTTTCGATATAAAGACCAAAACGCAAACTATATGCCCCATAAAGAGTAATAAGAGATAAAAATAAATCTGCAAATAAAAAAAACACTGTTCGCTTCAAAGATGTAGGACGAAAAAATGTATTCATTCGATATTTTTCTTTATAATCGTACAAATATCTATAATATCTTTGTTTTTCATAGCTGTACCACTAGGAAGACAAAGACCTTTTTCAAATAATTTTTCACTATACCCATCACTCACTTGTAAAGCATTCGCAAAGAGTGGCTGTAAGTGCATAGGTTTCCAAAGAGGACGACTCTCTATATTATTTTGTTCTAATGCTTCGATTATTTTTAATGGATTAGTTTTCTCAAAAGTAAGTGTAGTAAGCCATCTATTACCTCTGCTTCCTTCTATCTCTGGCATAAAACTAATCTCTTTTATATCAGAGAGTTCTTGTTTGTAGAGATTAAATATTTCTCTTTTTCTTTCTACTCGTTGATTTAAAACTTCCATCTGAGCTACTCCAATGGCTGAGAGTATATTACTAAGACGATAATTATAGCCATACTCTTTATGCTCATAATGTAAATACGGTTCTTTGGCTTGTGTAGAGAAAAAACTCGCTTTGTCTATCCACTCTTTATTACTACTGACCAGCATCCCACCACCACTTGTAGAGAGTATTTTATTCCCATTAAATGAGTACACACCCAAATCACCAAAAATACCACTCTGTTTGCCTCCAAAAGATGCACCCAAAGACTCTGCTGCATCTTCAATAAGATAAATATTATGCTCTTTACAAATAGCTACAATCTCTTCTATTTTTGCCATTTGTCCATACAAATGTGTAATAATCAAAGCTTTTGGTTTTTTGGGTGCAAGAGAAATAGCTTTTCTAAGAAGAGTAGGAGAGATATTCCAACTTGCATCACTATCTACAAATAGAGGAGTAGCTCTCTCATAAAGTATAGCATTGACTGAACCAATAAAGGTAAAAGAAGAACTCAAAACTATATCCCCCTCACCTACTCCCAAGACTCTAAGAGCCAAATGAAGCCCAGCTGTAGCAGATGAAAGAGCCAAAGCATAAGGGGCTTTGGTATACTCACAAATACTCTCTTCAAAACGATTAACAAAAGGTCCTAGAGGTGCAATATAGTTACTCTCAAAAGCTTGTGCTATATATTCTTGTTCTTTTCCACTCATATGAGGAGGAGAGAGAAATATTCTTTCTTTCATTTTTGTATCCCATCATAAAAATATTTACTCAGTGATTTTAGTTTATATTGTATCCTACGCTTAAAAGTAAAAAGTGTTGCTACATTGTCTACTCCATCCGCGTCAATACGATAGATAAGCCCATTAACTCCAGAAAAACTTTGGTTTATTCCCTGCCCTACTTTAAAGATATATTTATAATGCTCTTTGAGTAAGGTTAAAGATTCTTTGTTATATCTTCCAAAAGGAAGAATAAAACTCTCTACTTTAAATCCTAGTTTTTCTTCTAATATCTCTTTGGATCCAAAAATTTCTTGCTGGAGATTAATATCACTACTTGCTAAATCTTTATGTTTATGAGAATGTGAAGCCATTATCACATAGCCACTATTACTCATCTCTTTGATCTCATTCCAAGTACAAAAAGAACCAAATTTACGATAATTTTTCTCTTGATATATCTCTTGATGAGAAAGCGATAGCCTTTGAGTATGAGAAGCTGTAGTCTGCTCATCTATAAGTCCTGTAGGAACTGCTAAAACTGCTTTAATCTTATACTCTTTGAGCAAAGGAAATACATAGTGATAGAAATCATAATAAGCATCATCAAAAGTAATACAAAGATTATCTTGTCTATTACTAAGTATATCCTCCGGAGTTACTATATTATAATTGCTTACTAAATACTCTAGGTGAACCTTAAATATCTCTAAATCATTAGAGAACTTATCACAATTAATATGATGATACATTAATGAAAACAACATATTATTCTCTCCTTTTTGCTAGAAATGACAAGAAAAAAGACAAAAGAAGTCCAAGGAGTATTCCACTTATAAATCCTACAATAATAATAATTTTTTTACTTGGAGTAATAGGTTTTGGATGAATATTAATACCATTTATAAGTTTTGTATTGAATGTTCTTGTGGGATCAAGTGTTACAGTTAAAGACTTTGAAAAATTTACTTGTCGTATTTCTTTTTCTTCTAATCGTATTATCTCTGTTTCATTTTTAATAATAGTGACTGTTTTAATAGCAATCAATGCTAACTGATTATTATCTAAGCCTTTGAGTTGCGTATCTAATTGCTCATTATTTATTTTTAGTTGACTTATCTGTTTTTGCATCATCTCTATAATATCATTCGACTGCGTAAGTACATTTTTTTGATTTTTAATATATGCTTGGAATGAAGTATTATGATCTTCTTGTATTGCAGAAACACTCTTTGTAAGTATGGTTCTTAATTCTGATTTATTATAAGAGAAAGCTGTAATTTCAAGAAAACCTGTTGAGTATTTTGGCTTTTCTATACTAGCAATATGTGGGAATGCTTTATCAGGGTCTGTATAAATAGCATACTTATTAATTAACTTTTCTCTTAGTGTATTAGCATCTTCAAATATAAAAGTATTCTGTTTGGCTAACTGAATAAGAGCTGTGGCTTGATAAATAGGTTTGTAAATAAAAAAAGCATATATCGTAGCTATAAGAACTATAACTATAGTGACACTAGCAATTAGTTTTTTATAGCCTATCAAAAGATCTATTATCTCATTTATCTCATTTCTTTCTACTGTTGTTTGATTCATTATTTTATACTCCTATAGTTGCGTATACCTTCTGACATTAATGCAAAAAAGTGCATTAGAGAGTGCGGGGATGATTTATATTTTTTGAGTGCAAAAAGCAAAGAAGCACCATAGCCTAAAAACGAAAATATTCTATAAAACATAGCCCCTTTTGCCTGTATAAGCAGTGGATTATCATAGTTTTTTCCTGAACTCTCTAAGGGATGAATTACTATAGGTATAGGTATATAAAGAATCTTTAGACCCATTTTCAATGCGTCACTCAAAAATATAACCTCTTCACCTGTAGGAAAATCACTTCCTAGACCAAACCTTTCATCAAATGTAAGAGCCTTCTCTTTGATAGAAGAATTTCTAAATGCTATCTCCACAGAAGAAACACTCATAATGCTCTTTTGTGTATGCCAAAAAGAGTCTGCTTTATATTTTTTATATGCTAAACCATCTGGGGTTTGAACTTGAAAGGTTATTATATCAGCATCACTATTTTTTGTAAATGCTTCTAGGATAATATTCTCTATATCCTCTTTATACTCCAAATCATCATCACTAATAAGCCCAATATCACTGCTATTTTTGGCTATAGCTTGGTTTCTACTTTTGGATAAGCCTTTCTCGGGTGATATTTGATTGATAAGCACATAAGGTGCAGGAGGAGTGATATTTCTATCTATAAATTTATTATTCATAGTAGAAATAAGTATCTGTAGAGTCATTTTTTTGCCTTATAATTTTGAATATCTTGGTATAGTTTTATCATCCCATACGATGCCACAGGAAGAAGTATTGCTATCAAAGGCATACGATGACGAACTGCTGCACCTAGATGAAATTCCCATATAGCAAATAATATACTACTTGTAAGAAATATAAAAAGATATATTTTGGATACTTTTAACCCTGCATATAATACAGAAAGATAAATAGCAATCACAAACAGAGCATCTATAAATATAGCCAAAAGAGAGAGAGGATTTTTATCATGTAAAAAAGGAAAAGGAGAGAGTATAAACTGCAAAAATAGCAGAGGTAAATCACGAATAAGCTCCCAATAACTACTCCATTCTACCATTCCATACGCTAATTCCCCATATCGTTCATTACTTACATTGCGTAAATATGCAAAAAATTCTGGAGTAAACTGATACGAAGTAAGTTTAGAAAAAATAATAGGAAGAAAAAGTATACTTCCTGCAACTAATCCATATTTGATCCATCTATTTTTTTGGAAAAGTGCCAAAAAGATAATAACAATAACAATAAGTTGCGGTCTTCCAAAAATCAAAAGAAGTGATCCTAAGAATATATAAAAAAGTCCACTTCCAAGATAATATCTCTCTACCAATCCATAAATCATAACTGAAAATCCAAAAAGAATAAAAAATTCTCGTAAAGGTATAGGTATATAGAGTAAAAAAGAGGGATAAATAGCAGAGAGAAATAAAAATAGATTTGCTCCTAGAGCTATATCTTGATGATTATACTTTAATACAATTTGCCAAGATTTCCATAGAATCATTAAAGAGAGCATAAAAATAAAAATCTGCAAAAGTATAAATAGCTCCAAAGTAAAAAATGATAAAAACCGTAAAGGATAAGTAATACCATAAAAAAGCCGTACACCCAAAGATTGATGCGGAGGAAAATAATTTTCGGTAATTATTAACGCAAAAAGTTCTGTATCTGGTAAATCTGGTACAAAAGGCAAAAGTGTACTCACAATAAAAAAGAGTGTATAGTAGATAAAAAACATACTAATAGCTTTTGCAGAGAATCCTACTTTGAGCCGTCTAGAGATATAGATTAATGCTCCTATCAAAATAACCATATAAAGTAATAATAATAAAAACCCCAAAGGGTCTAGCATAGGAAAGTATGACTTATTCATTAGGCAAGAGGTTTTCTTAGGATAAATCTAGCTATATTTTTGAGCTTACGAAGAGACTCTAAAAAAAATAATTTAAAATAAAATTTCTGTTTATGCTGTTTTATATTTGGGTCAATAATAACATTCTCTAAGGCAGTCATATTTTCAATATTACTTGTGTGATAAACAGAGAGTGTTTCTAAAGGGAAAAATTTTATCTTCTCTTGTATAAGCTTTTCTTCTTCCATAAAAAGTCTATTTTCAGATACTTCTACAGATATTTTAATTCGTGATATAGGATCATTCCATCTAAAATAGCCATCAAGAAGTTCTTGGATAATTAAAAATGGGTGGCTACTTAAACCATTAGTTACAAAACGGTAAGTATGTTCTGTATGTCCAAAGCGTTTATATTCAGCAAATTTTGTATGAAATCCACCCACTATATCAAGACCTTTTTTACTAAAAAAGTTAAAAGGAGCCCCACCATACATAGCTTGGATAATATGATAACCCTCAGATTCCAAACACCCTTTTTGATTTCTAATGCGTCTTGCTTCAAAAAGAGAAAAGTGGTGAATATCAAGTGCTTTTGAGAGTTTGATATGAATATCAAATACTTCAGGATTGAGAAGTTCTATATCATCTTCAATAAAAAAGTAGTAATCATAATCACCAAAAGATTCTATAATTCTATTTTTGGAAATACCCACACCTTCATTAGCATCAGAATAGACAAGTGGTACATTATGAGCTTGACAATATGCAATAGTATCACTATCACTTCCATCAAGACTCACTACAAAATCATACTCTTCATTAGATTTAGCAAACTCTATATAATCCCATATAAATGATTTGACTAATTGGACACTATTATATGTATTTATACAGATAAGATTTTTCATATACTATCACTCCCTTAATTTACAGATATTATATCAAATTTAACAAAAAAGTAGACTTCTTAGCAAGAGTATAAACTAAAATATTTTGGTATAATAGTTTATTAAAAATATAAATTTTATAAGGAAAATAGATGGATCACTTAGTAGCATTACTTATAAATCCTTGGATAATGGTGCCAATTCTTATCCTCTTTTTGGGTGAATATATACCTTATACCAAGATAGTATGGCAAAAAATTGGACTTAAGATTAAGAGCTTTGGTGAATGGTTTTTGGTCACTTATGAAAACAAGCTCTATAGTGTCAAAGAGAATTGGAGTGAAAACAAAGAAATAGAGTTACAGCTCAATAATATCTTTGCAAGAATACTCTTTTTTACTCTCTCTGCTTTTGTTGTAATCTTTTTAGAGATATTTTGGGAATTAGGATTTAAGGGAATTACCAAATCATTAGAGAAATCACGCATAGCTCATTATACAGAAGTCAAAATCAAAGCTATGCCAAATTGGATGGTGCTTACTCTCTTTGGCGCACCATTTATCTTTATGGAACTTATTGGTATTTTTGCATTAGGTGCTTTTGTCTCGGGGCATATTTGGATAGGTATTGGATTGTATCTTTTTAAAGTACTCTTTTTTATTCCTGTACACTTTGTCTTGCATGTAGGAGAAGCACAGCTGATGGCAATACCATGGTTTAAACGCCGTTATGATATAGTAATAGCTACACTCATTTGGTTCAAAAAATCACAATCTTATGTGAAGATACATAATATATCAGAAACACTTAAGGCATATATTCTTGCCTTCAAAAACAGATTTACTCAGACTATTATACTTCTTAAAAAAGCATTTGAGCATGATGATATTTTATCACCAGAGTGTGAAGCAGTACGAATAGAAATAGTCTCATCTTCCCAAGATCAAAAACAGCAACTCTATAAAAAGTTTTTTGATTGTGTAAATAATCACATCAAAAATAAATCTCAATCTATTAAGGAGCAGTAATATGAGTAAAGAAACAGCAGTAAAAAGTGGTAATAAAAGCAACTGGGGAATGATAGGAATAAATTTGATTCTATCTTTGGTCTCTGTATATCTTTTTGAATTTTGGTTCAAAGAAGTTATTGCCCTTCCAAACATGGTACAAAAAGTTGAGAATATTGCTATTGTTATTTTGACAATTCTCACTTATTTTATAGCAAAAACCTATTATATCAAAGGTGTTATGAATACAGCCAAAAAGATATTTATTCTTCTTGGTTTATCTATAGTTATCTTGGGATTAATGCTTTTATCAGTAAAAACACCCTCAGATGTTATTTATCCATTTAGTGGTATTTTGCTTGTTAGTATTGCATTTTATATGCTCTCTTTGAGTGCTGGAACACTTAACACCATTGGAATAATAGGTCTTGCACTTGTTTTTGCAACACCTATTGCATTTTTAAAATGGTTTAATACTATTGGATGGGGTATGACTGTAGAGCTTGGTCAGTTTGCTATATTTGTTATTCTCTTTTTGGGTGGAACTTGGTCTCAAATTAGATCAGCACTCCATGGTATCAGAGGCGTTAACTCTACAGAGTCAGGTACTGGTGACGGGGGAGATGGAGATGGTGACACAGGAGACGAATAAAAGAGTACCACACTCTTTTCTTACCCTCAAAGCATGGGTACACAAACATATTGTGGGAATTGTTACGCTTATATCGTTTATGCTTTTACTTTTTTCGCTCTATTTTTTTGGCTGGTGGGAAACACTTGGTATACTCTTTCTAAAATTTGGACTTGGTGCCAAAGTAACAGGAGCCAAGACACTCGCACATGCCATTATCAAAGCTGGTGGTAAAAAAGCTATACTTATAGCTACTGCTGGAATGCTAACAAAACGGCATATTATTGATATTCTCTCTCGGTTTTTTACAGAACACTCTGTAAATAGATACAAAAAAAACCTTACGCTTGTTGTGAAAAAAAAGTTTGAAGAGATCTTAGAATCAACTCTTGCCAAAAAACTCAAAGCCTTTGGAAGTATGCTTTTGTCTATTCCAATGGTCTACTTTTTTTGGACAAAAGTTTTGGGTGCAGCTATCCAAAAATTTATGTATGCTATTTTTTTACCACTCATAACAATCCTATGGAATCTTATTATTACAAGCTTTAATTTTTTGAGTTTTATCTTTCAAGTACTTATGCTCAATCTCTTTTTAGAAACACTTGCTAGATATAAAATAGGTCAAAAATTTATACTCGTTGTAGATAAAATAGTATACTTTATAGCGGCTATTTTAAACTTTTTTAATACCATACTAAATTATATTGGAATAGATCCAAAAGCGTGGCTTGTAAAGCTATCAAATATGTTTAATAAATGGCTAGAGTCTATATTAGACCATGGACTTAACTCTGTAGATAAACTCTCTAACAAACGGTCAAGATATAGTAATATCGTCAAAAATCTCTCTGAAAAACGCTCTTTGAGACAAGAAGCCAAAAAAAATAAAAAGAATACAATTTGGAAACAAATTAAAAAAACTTTTGAAAGAGTTGTCCTAAAAAAAAGAGTTTGGAGAGAAATACGAGCCACACGAAGCAAACGATGGGACAAACACAAGAGAAATTTACTTATCTCTTGAGTTCTTTAAGGAACTTTTTTGGGTTCCCATATTTGAGTGTTAGCAGTGCTATATACAAAACTACACCTGCAACAATCATAAGTATAAGCTGTACAACGGGGTAAAGAGAAAGCGTATCTAACCATTGCCCTAATCCCCATACACTCGCACCCATTATTGAAACAATAGCCAAAAGAGGCAAAAGTACAACAAGTCCTTCTGATACACTTAGTCCTATTTGTCCCCAAGAGATACGAAAAACTGGATAAAATAATACCATATTAGAAAGCAAATAAGAAAATGCCACACCCTCAACACCCCAAAAAAGTCCACCTACAAAAAAAGCAATTGTAACAACCGTACTAAATATCCCTACTCTAAGCAAAAGTCTTGTATTTCCTTTTGCCATAAAGATAGAGCCATTGGTTGTGCCAATAGATTGAATAATCCCTACAGGAGCCAAAATCATAAGAATTTGAGCCAAACCAAGCCACTTATCACCAAATAAAACTGCTACTAATAAATCTGCTGTAGCCACCAATCCAGCCATAATAGGAAAAGAAACAAGGGCTATAAAAAATATAGTTTTAAGATAAACTCTTTTGAACTTTTCATTATCATTTTGTATTGTAGAAAAAGCAGGAAAGAGTATACGCAAAAGAACTCGTGAGATATTTTGGAGTGGATAGAGCATAATACTATAAGCCAAGCTATAAACTCCCAAAGCCGAAGAGTTCAAGAACTTTCCAATCAAAAAGTTATCTGCATTTCTTGAAAAATAGTTTACAAAATTAAAAGTAGAGAGATTGGCAGTATAACCCCAAATTCTTTTAATATCTTCAAAAGAAAAGTGCAAAGAAGGTCGCCATTTGGCAACTATCCAAAGAGCAAGCACAGACAGAAGGCTTGTAACTAATGTTTGAGCCAAAAGGCTATAAACTCCTAAACCATTAATAGCACAAATAATCCCTGTACTTATACCTATAAAGATAGCCAATGTCTCTATCATAGCCAACTCTCTAAATTCTAATGCCTTTTCATAACGAGCTTTCTGCACCACACCAAAACTTATAATAATAAAATTTATAGAAATAAGCTGTAACAAAAATTCAAGGGGAGGATTAGCAAAAAATAGAGCAATAGAACTCGCTGACAGCACCAACAATACTGCTAGAAAAAAGCCTAAAAATATATTAAAAAAGAACACACTAGAGAGAAGTTTTTGGCTAGGTTGGTCTATATGAATAAGTGCCGAAGCTGTCCCCATATCTGTAAACATTGCCAAGAAACTTACAAAAATCATAAGCAAGGCAAAAAGACCAAAATCATCAGGAGAAAGAAGTCGTGCAAAAACTACTAGGCTCAAAACCTGTAACACTTGCTTAAATACATTTGCAAAGGCAACCCACTTAGTGCCTGTTAGGACTTTGGCTTTAAGTGACATTTATGAAGAACGCACTCTGCTGATAAGTTTACGAACAATTTTACTTTTGAGTCTCCATGGCTGTGTAATAAGGTCTCTTTTGAGTATATTCCAAATAGGTTTTTTATATCTGCTATCTTGTGCTAAAGAATAGTAGCAGTAGTATGGTTTTTGTTTGTGCTGTGTAGAGACTCTTAGCAGATTTTCTATCTCTTCATGTGCTGTATTTTTGATAAAATGAAGATACGCATTATCATAGGCTTCTAAAAACTCTTTGATTTTAGTATCGCTGGTCATGGTAGATGCACCTTTGCGAATAAATATCATCTCATCCATCATCTCAAACCTAAATCCATTGAGTGCCAAATGTAACATTGTAGTAATATCCGAAGGTGCTAGCATAATATCTACATGCATAAATCCACCAAACTCCAAAAGAGACTCTCTACTATAACAAGTCCCTGATGGTGTAAGCCCTCCATGCATAGGAAGCATTACAGCATATTCCCCTACAATAAGTTCATTGGTATTAAATCCTGCTTTTTGCAATTGTAGACCATAATCTCTAAACAAACTATGTCCCCAAAGGAGATATTTTTTGGGATAATTTCTCTCTTTTAATTTCTTGGCTATTGTCTCTATAGCATGCGGTTCCAAAGCATCATCTGCATGACAAAAAACAACATAATCACCCAAAGCATTATCAAGACAAACATTATGATTTGCAATCAATGGAACTCTAGTAGTAAGTGTTTTAATGCGTATCTTTTGGTCATTATAAGTAGCCAAAATTTGAGGAATACTATCCTCACTTGCATCATCTACTATTAATATTTCATAATTGATAGTAGTATTTTGATTCAAGCAAGAATCAATAGTTTTTCGTATAGTCTTTTCATTATTATATACAGGAATAGCTATAGTAATAAGAGGGTTTGTCATATTTTTAAAATCTCCATTAATTTTATTTTTTATTGGCTTAAGCTATCTATAGTAGCAAATGCACTGTCTACACTTTGTGATGTTTCATTTACGCCACTCATAACACTTTTGGCATCAGTTACACTATTTAAAGCACTATTTGCAAAATGTTCACCAACAGATTTTTTATTTTCTAAAATAACACTATCATCATCTTTTGCACCATGCATAACAGCAAGTATAAAATAAGATTTAGAAATCAAACCATTTTCTAACTCTTCTATCCAATAAGTTAAGCCCTCTTGATCAGGCTCTCGGTTAAAAAGGTTTTGATAGACTAATACAACAAATGCTTCTGTGCTTGTATCTTCTGGGTACAAAGTCTGTGTTTCTGGCTGTTGGAAAAAGCTTTGAGCAATATTTTCTATAGCTAATTTAGAATCTAACCAATATGAAATTCCTGCACTATCAGGAGCTCTATTAAATGTAGCTACATAAAGTTTTGTTAAAGTAGATGCAGAAAGAAGCTCTGAAGCTACAAAATAACTATTTTTACTCGTTAACTCTCCTGTATATGAAACAATCCAATTATAATAATTTTGAACTTTTGTATAAACACCTGCTTTTCCTACTTCTGCACACTGATCACCCCAGCTTACTACACCTATTAAATTACTTTGAGTGTTTTCATAACTAATCAAAGGACCTCCACTATCTCCTTGACAAGAATCTTTGCCTCCTTCTAGGTATCCAGCACAAAACATATTTTCTGTTAAAACACCATCAAATCCATCATTACATAAATTATAATCTACAATAGGTACTTTTACCTCATTGAGTCTATCAGGATAAGAAGCTTCTAAATTACTATCGGCTACCAAATTCCCCCAGCCAGCTACAAATGCTACTTTTCCTGTGTCTAGTGCTATATTAGATGCAATAGTTGGGAAATATTCTATACTTGTATTATTTGTAGAGAGTTCAATAAGTGCTATATCATTATCAGTTGTAGAGGGATCATAATTTGGGTTTGATATAATTTGCTTGACCGTATAGGTTTCTATTTCTTGGTTCGAAAGGGTATAGTTTCCTAATTTTACCTTCATATCCATACTTCCAGCCATCAACTTACCATAATCATCTATAACACAATGTGACGCAGTAAGTACCCAGCTAGGAGCAATAAGCGTACCTCCACAACTTGCTTCACCATCTTCTGATAAAGAGACAATAAAGTTCCAACGAGTACTAGCATCTGCCACCTCAGAGCCATTTATAATTCTTGTATTATGTTCTCCAAAAAGTGCCACAGCACTCAAAGATAAACTTATAAAAGAGTATTTTAAAATTCTTATAAACATGATAATCCTTTTTAATTATTTAATTAAAATTATATCACTTTTTTATACTTTTTTTTGTATACGAACCTTTTTTGGGTCAAAAAGATTGATAATTTCTTTTATCATTGGCTCTTGTAACATATCTGTAGGCTCTTTTTCTTTGGATGCCTCACTGTTTCCTACTAGCGGAGATACACAACTATTTGGCATTTCTATATCTTCTATCATAGAGCTAGTACTTGCAAATGAATCAAATTCACTATCATCAATTTCGATATTATTAATCTCAGGAGGATATTCAGGAATAGGATTTTCTATAATAGGTTCTGGAAAAATTGGTGCTTCTGGGGCTTTTGGTGCTTCTGCTACCTTTGGAATATTAACAATTTTCGTTTCTAAGCCAAAATTGTCTTTTACAAAATGTTTGATAATTGCCCAATGTGTAATAAGTGCTTTTTTATCCTCATCTTTGGCTGTAGAACCCCATGTAAGCGTATTATCTTTATAACTTTCAAAAGTAATATTTCTCTCAAAACATTCTCCTAAGTCATAATCTCTATCATAGATTTTTTTAACAAGTTTTTCAAATGTACTTAAATGCTTATCAACCAAAGGTTTTTTAGGAATAAGAGGCTCTTCTATAACTGGCTCTGGAATAATCTCAGGTGTAGGTCTAATAATTACCTTTTCAGGGAGCTTCTCTTCTTTAATAATAGGCTCTTCTTTAACTATAACTTCTGTTCTCTCTTGTGGTACACTAATACCTTTTAGCTCTTTTTCTAAAACTTTAATCATACTATCAATATCTCTAATTTCTAAGGACTCCATCATCTTAAATAGAGTCAACGAGAGAATAAACTCCCCATCAGCACCCAAACTTAAAAGAGATTTTGACTGGGCAAGCACACGGAAAAATCTCTCAATAATCATCGGTGTTACTTTGGGGTTTTGAGAAAGAAGAATATCTTTGAGAAATAATATAAGCTCGTCAAGAATCATCTCTGTCTCATAATCACTTGCCATTTTTACAAAGCTAAGTATCTGCTTTGTATCTTTGTTCATGATATTATCAATAAGATTTTCTAGTAGATTCGGTTCTATAATCCCTAGCATACTTGTAATAGTTTGCGTATCTACATGGTTTTTGGAATATACTATTGCTTGGTCAAGAAGTGTAAGAGCGTCTCTAAGACTCCCTGCCCCACTTCGTGCTAGAATTTCCAAAGCTTCTCTCTCATAACTTACTCTCTCTTTGTTGAGTATATGTTCGAGGTGTTGGAGTATAAGCTTTTGGGCTATTTTTTTGAATCTAAAATGCTGTGTTCGTGAGAGAATCGTTGCAGGAAGTTTAAGTGGGTCTGTAGTAGCAAGAATAAACTTTACAAATTCAGGAGGCTCTTCTAGCGTTTTGAGCAGAGCATTAAAGGCTTGTGGGGTGAGCATATGCACCTCATCAATAATAAAAATCTTATATCTTGCCGAGCTTGGTTTATATTTGGTATGTTCGATAAGGTCTTTAATATCATCAATTCCGCGGTTACTTGCTGCATCCATCTCGATAATATCCATATGTCTACTCTCATTTGCCATCAAACAGTTAGAACATACTTCACAAGGATGAGAACTCTCTCCTTTTTCACAAAGCAGTGCTTTAGCAAATATTCTAGCTGTAGAAGTTTTTCCACTTCCACGCAAACCAGAAAAAAGATATGCATGTGATAATCTATGGCTATCAAGAGCCTGAATAAGTGTTTGTGAGACCGTATCTTGACCGACAAGATCATCAAACGAGCTAGGACGATATTTTCTTGCTAGGGCTAATGACATAGGGACTCCTTGGGGGGGTTAATATATTTTAAATTGTAGGTAAAGGTTACTGTAAACACGCAAAGAGTTACCACTCCTCTCTGCCCATAAGAATTTCTTGGTTTGTAGGTCTTGGTTTTTGGATACGAGCAGGAGAACTATTGCTCTCGTTACTATCCCAAAACTTGATACTACTCCATAAAGAACTTCCATTTTCATCACTGCTATTATCTTCTACTTCTACAGAACTATTATCATCTTTATTCCACGAGCTAATAGCAGTCCATATAGAGCTATCATCACTCTGTGTCTCTTCTTCTTCAAACTCTTTTGTTAGGTTCTCTTCTTCTTTATCCCATAAGTCTGACCAGTGCCATACTGAAGTTTTGTTTTCATCTAAAGTCTCTTTACTTTCTTCTGGCATATCTGTTTGTTCATTCCAAAAAGTACCCAAACTCCATACTATAGACTCTTCTTCTTTCTCCAAAGGCGTTACCTTTAGCGTGCTTAATCTATTTTTTGCATAACGATTTCCACGATTAGATGCTTTTTGATACCAATACAAAGCAGTCATAGTATTAACCTCTGTACCTATACCCTTTTCATACATTATTGCTAATTCAAGATACGCATTTGTATTATGTTTTCTAGCAGAGACATAAAAGTATTTTAGAGCTTTAAAATACTCTTCGTTTAAGTATGCTTCACGACCTTTATTATACGCAGTACCAGCAAACAAAACTATACTAAAGAGAATAAACACAAGGAGAAATTTTTTCATTGAAGAGACCTTTTGGATAAAAATCGTATTATAGGAGATTGTCCAAAAGATGTCAAGGATAATACTCTTAAACCAACCCCTCCAACCCCAACTCTTTTAAATACGCATTATGTTCATTTCTAAACTTCTTTATATCTTTCTCTATATTTTTCAGTTCACTACCCACCTCATCCAAATCTACAATGGTTTCGGGTTTTGCTGTGCTTACATATCGTGAGATATTGAGGTTAAAATCATTTTTTTCTATCTCTTCAAATGAGACTGCACGAGAGTATCGTTCTTCTTCTTTTCTGTATTGATAAGTCTCTACGATTTTATCTATATCTTCTATTCCCAAATGATTTTGTCGTTTGCCTTTGGTAAAATACTCACTAGCATTCACAAACAACACATCATCACTCTTTTTACACTTTTTGAGTACCAAAATACACACAGGTATTCCAGTAGAGAAGAAGAGTTTAGGAGGTAAACCTATCACTGTGTCTATATGTCCATCTTGTAGTAGTTTTGTGCGTATTTTTGCCTCTGCTCCACCACGAAACAGCACACCGTGAGGCAAGATTATCGCCATTGTTCCCTCTTTGTCCAAAAAGTGAAATCCGTGGAGTAAAAAAGCAAAATCAGCTGCACTCTTTGGGGCTAGACCATAGTTTTTAAATCTAAAATCTTTAGCCATTTCATCATTAGGCTCGTAACGCAGAGAAAAAGGAGGATTGGCTACAACAGCATCAAAACGCATCTTTTTGGATGGGTTCTCCTCACTTAGCAACTCCCACTCATTGATAAGCGAATCTCCGTGCTGTATCTCAAATTCACTGTCTTTGACACCGTGAAGAAGCATATTCATCCGTGCAAGGTTATAAGTGGTGATATTGTTCTCTTGTCCATAGATTTTGCCTACGCCATATTTGCCCATCTGTTTACGCACATTCAGTAGCAAAGACCCAGAACCACAAGCAAAGTCAAAAACAGCATTAATCTTTTTCTTTTTTCCCATACTAGGGTCTTGGCTATCAAGCGAGACGATACGAGAGAGTATGGTAGAGGCTTGTTGAGGCGTATAAAACTCTCCTGCTTTTTTGCCTCCACCTGCTGCAAACTGACCAATAAGATACTCATACGCATCACCCAACACATCACTATCATTAGAAAACTCTGCAATACCCTCTGCTATTTTGGTAATAATCTTACAAAGCTTCTCATTTCTAGCAGAATAGTTTTTGCCCAATTTTTCAGAGTTGAGATTAATTTCCGAAAACAGTCCATCAAAAGCCGTAGAAAAAGACTCATTTTCAATATATTTAAAAGCCTCTTCCAAAGTCTTATGAAGTGCGTCACTTTGTCTTCGTGCCAGTTCAGATATAGCATTCCACAAATATCTAGGCTCTATAACATAATGCACTTTCTTACGCATCTGCTCTTCAAAAGGTTTTATATCTTCTTCATTTTGTTCATACCACAAAGCCAAAGGTGGACGCTTATCCTCCTCCCCAACCACTGGATAATCAGCCCCCAACTCCTTTTTGACAGACGCTTCATAATTGTCTGAAAGGTATCGCAAGAACAAAAAAGAGAGCATATAATCTCTAAAATCATCGGCATTCATAGACCCACGCAAATCATCAGCTATAGCCCAGAGTATTTTTCCTAATTCTTTTTGGTTTTCATCGCTCATACTTATCCTTCTTGTTCAAATATATTAGGTAAATCAAATTTATATTGATTTAAAAATTTTGATAATATTTCTTTAAATAGTTCTTTATTGTCTTCTACCATTTCTCTTGGTTCATATACTGAATGTTTACCATGACTTAGTAAATTTAATGCTCTAGCATATAGTGCCTCATCTTCTATCCCATTAATACAATAAGAAAAATCATCTGAACCAAAAAAAGTTGCAGTTTTTTCTAAAATACTTCGTAACATATTAAAATGATGAGTATAGATTTTATTTGATTTTACTGCTTCTTGAAGTTCACTTAGTGTTGCTACATGATGAAAAAATGGAGTCTCATCAGTAGCTTGTAGTGTGTAGGTATCACTATTTCTATCTCTATGCAAAAAATATCTTTTATGTTTTTTCTTTTTTAGTTCATTGACCATTACATTAAAGAATAAGCCATGATGCGAGGATATAACAGTTTTTACTTTTCCTACACTATCTTTAAGTAATGAAGCAAGGTCACTTGCCACAGCAATAGCATTATTATCATCAAGCGATGAGATAGGGTCATCAATATAAAAATATTTCACCCAATTATATGTACCAACTCCCTCAGTATCATCAATCACCAATTGACAAATAGCAAGAAAAAAAGACCAAATAAAGATATTCTCTTCTCCTCTTGATATCTTGATGTGGTCATCGTCATTTTTTGAAAATATAATAGTCCAAGCTTCATAATCAATAATAAAATTAAAATCAGCATATCGCCATAAATAGTTAGATATTTTTCTTTCAAGTGCTAACTCTTTAAAACCACTAAAGAACATAGAGTCTTCATTAATAATAAGATGTCTATGAGTATCATTCTCTAAGTCATTATTCCAATGGAATAAATCTTCAGTAAAAGCATTAAAGTAGAGAGTATCTCTATTGACTCCTTGTTTCTTTTTACCCTTTTCTTTAACCTCCATAGACATACGCGTTTTACCTGTGCCATTATAGGCATAAATCAATACAAAATCTTTGTCGTTTAAATCATCTCTTAGTCTAGTTATTAGATTTGGTAATTTTTTATAAGTCCAAAGTTTTTTTTGTGTACTCATTAATTTTCTTCCTTATTTACAAAAAGCTTTTGCATCAAGCCTTTTTTATGTTGTTTAAGTGTTTCCACTTTTTTAGTTTGTGCTTCTATAAGATTATCAAGAGAGCTTAAAGTATTGGCTATTTTTTGCTGTTCTTCTAATTCAGGTATATTAATTAACATTTCCGTTATCATAGCCCTTCTAATTAGCCCATTCCACTACTAATATCATTCTAATAAAAAAATAGTAAAATACAAGAAAACAAAAGAGAGAGAAAATCGAAGATTTACTACAAATATTCAA
>JADGER010000256.1 GCA_016744315.1 Sulfurovaceae bacterium | reverse complement strand
CTTACTTCCAAAGTTATAAAACAAGGTTTAGATATATTAGGAATTGAGGTTGTTGATAGAATATAGAGCTACTAAGTAGCTCTTTTGTAGTGGGGATTAATTTTGAGAAGGATTAAATCTGCTACTACATTGCCAAGAAGTGTTAAAAATGCACCAATAATCATAATCCCCATAATCACAGGATAGTCTCTACTCAACGCACTTTGATAAAAGAGTAATCCCATCCCATCAATAGAAAATATCTGCTCCAATATTACACTTCCACCCAAAAGTGCAGGTAGAGAGAGTCCTAAAATAGTAATAATAAAAGGTTTAAGATTAGGATAGATATAAACTTTTTTAAGTGTTTTTTGTGAAGCTCCTTGGGCTTTGGCAAAGAATATATAATCACTTTTTAAAATATCTAGCGTGAGTGAGCGAACATACAGTAACAACGATCCAAACCCCACAAAAATCATTACAGAGATAGGTAATATTAAATGGTATGCCATATCAAGCAGATGTGCAAAACCCTCTTTTGGCTCAAACCCTTCGAGTCCACTAATAGGAAGCCAAGAGAGATTAAGAGCAAAAAAGAGTATAAAAAGTATGGCAAGATAAAAAGATGGCATAGAGTAGCTCAAAAGTGCTAGTTGTTTGAATCCATTATCATATTTACCACCTCGCAAAGCACTCTGCACACCAAATTTGATAGCAATAAAAAATATAACAATCATTGTTACAAAATTCATAAGCAGTGTAATATCTATGCGAGAGCCAATCTCATCTATCACTCTACTCCCACTGGCAAAAGAGAGACCAAAATCCAGCTGTATCAGAGCTTTGAGCCAAATAAAATACTGCACTACAAGAGGTTTGTCAAGCCCATAAACTGCTTTGAGATGAGCTATAGATTCAGGAGTAATATTTGGGTTCAACCCACCAGCTGCAAAAAAACTATTAGGAGCTAAATGAATCATTGAAAATGAGATTATAGATATAAGTAATAGCATTATAAAAATATAAGCAAACTTTTTAAGAATAAGTAATAACATATTAAGATTATAGCACAGATAATATAGAGGATAAATTATGAAAAATATTAGTGAAGAAAAATTATATTACATAATGATTTTTTTACTCGTCTTAATGGTTGTTTTAGGTATGATTTTTGACACAGATTATAGTTAGAAGGATAAAATCATGTTCAAAAAATTACACCCAAAAAAATTAAATTTTAATTTAGGGCTTACAGTAGTTAATAGATCAAAAAGATTTGTTTTGCCTATTCCAAACTGGGGAAACAGAGGTGAAGCACTTATCTTTCCACAAGAGAGTAGAAGAGCAGGGCAAATTATGAAACGAGGCACAGGTAAAGAAGCTGATTTTGGGGTGGTTTTTTATAATGGAATTGATTTAGCTTGGCAAGCAGTTCGCTCTCATGGTAAAGAGGCAATAGTATTGAATGATATTTCACATACACAAGCCAAAGAGATTATGAGTAAATATACACAGCTTCACTTAGATAAAATTACTCTTCAAGGTGTAAAAGAGTTACTCCAATATGCCAAAGAGGAGATAGGTATTATTGACTTTTATAATACATCTTTAAAGTCTGTACAAAGAAATACAGAGATTATAAGTACAGAGATACCACACTTTAGACAAGTTAATAAAACAGATCAGCATAAAGCACTCTATATACAAGAAGCATTTGTTTTTGATGGTCCTGTAGAGCAAGTCTATCCTAATGGTGCAATTATCTTGAATAATGGAAAACATACTTGGGGCATAGGAGCAGAAGTATTTCAAAGAAATTTTAAATTACTTACTAGTAATGGAGAGAGAGAGTTAAAGAGTCTTAAAGAAGAGTTTCAACAAAGGTCTAAAAATGTCTAATAAAAAGAATTTATTTGAAATGGGTGCTAGTTTTGATGATGAGTGGAGTGCTGATAACAAAAATAAACCAAGTAAAAAAGAGAGTAAAGAGATACTTTTACCCAATAAACATCAACTTCATTTTGCAAAAGAGAAACGAAGAGGCAAAGTAGTAACTATTGTAAAACCTTTTTACTTAGATAAAAAAGAGTTAAGTTCAGTGTTGAAAACTATCAAAAAATTATTAGGTACAGGTGGAACTATCAAAGAAAATAGTATGGAGTTTCAAGGGGAAATAAAAGAAAAACTCAAA
>JADGER010000106.1 GCA_016744315.1 Sulfurovaceae bacterium | reverse complement strand
TTAGCTATTATAAAGCACTTAAATATGGGGCATTTGTGACTATTTATACTATGCCTATTATAATATACTTTTTTTGGACTAAACTCTATCAAAAAGAGAAAGCATTTTTGATGACTTTAGCTACTCTCTCTTTGCTTCCTTTTGCCATGTATTTTAGAAAATCTTATGAGTTAATCTCCTTGGTTCTTATTATCCCTTGGTGGATTTATTACTTTAGCATTGTTTCCAAAATTCGGATACATGCTATAGTTGGTGGTCTTATTGGTGGGGTATTATTTGGTTTTTTCTACTACTGGTTTTTTCCTATTGTATTAGCTACGATATGGATTATTCTAAATAACTTTGATAACTTCAAAAAAAATATTCTCTATTATCTACTTTTTTTAGGCTCATTTTTACTCTCTGCTTCTTTTTATCTTTTCCCTTATATTACAGACCTTATTCTCTTTGGTTCTGAACCATTTCAAAATAGATATTTTTTGGCTTCACACCTTCACTTCCCACTAGAAAGTATCAACTCCCTAAAAGAGTTTTTATACCTAGGAGGGCTTTTTTATCTACTCTATGCACGAAAAAATGTTATAGAAAAACATCTTCTTATTTTACTAACAAGTGGCTATGTATGGATTCTTTTGGGACATATTGGTATTATGAATAATACGCCTCTTTTAACTGTGAAAATAGTAGTTTTTATTAATCTTCTTTTGGCATTAGGCTTTGTATTAGCTCTTTATGCTGTAGCACAAAAAATCAAAAATTCTCTACCTATACTTAGCTTTGCTCTTTTGATATTGATGATAAATCCTCTCTTTACTCAAATAGCCAATGCTTATCAATCAGATGAACTCAAAAAAGCCAAAGAGTTTAGACCACCAGCATATTATCTTGACCAAAAAAGTATAAATCTCTTTGCAGATAAAACTATACTTGCAGATAGGTCACGCATGATAATAAGCCCAGAAAAACCTATTTACTATTTTACCACATGGAGTTCTTGCTATACACACCCCGCCTCTCAACTCTCCAAAAGACTAGAGTTTCTAAGCCTCTTGCAAGAGAGTAAAGATAGTAAATTTATCGCATGGATACTTAGAAATAATATTTTTGTCTCTTTAGAGTTTGTATGGTTCAAAAATAATACCTACAAAATATTATTAGATAATTTTCCAAATGAAAATATCTACAAACACTTTAGTCTCAAATTTAATACAAGTTTTTTTCAAGCACTTAGCAAAGTTGAGGGATACAAAGAACTCTATGCTATACCCAAAAATCCATCTCCTATATCTCTGCAAAGTCTTGGTACGCTAGAACAAAAGATATATACAAAATTTTCTCAAATAAAAAGGTAATCAATGAAACCCAAAAATTTAGCACTCTTTGACTTTGATGGAACTATCACAACAAAAGATAGCCTAGTAGAATTTATTAAATATGCTATAGGTACAAAAAAATATTACCTAGGATTACTCAAACTCTCTCCAATGCTTCTAGCCTATAGTTTAAAACTAATTCCAAACTATAAAGCAAAAGAGCAACTTATAGCATATTTTTTTCAAGGCTGGGAGAGTCAAAAATTTCAAGCCATTGCCAAAAAATATGCCCTAGAAGAGATAGATACTATTACTCGTCCCCAAGCAATAGAGCAAATTAGATCCCATCAAGAAAAAGGTGATAAGGTAGTCATTGTATCCGCATCTATGGAGTGCTGGATAAAGGCTTGGGCTACGCAGTATGGTATAGAACTTATTGCAACACGCTTAGAGTATCAAGATAATAAACTTACAGGCAAATTTGCTACAAAAAATTGTTATGGAATAGAAAAGGTAAAGCGTATCAAAGAGACTCTTAGAATTAAAGAGTATCAGACAATTACAGCTTATGGTGATAGTAGTGGAGACAAAGAGATGCTAGCCTTCTCTCATAACTCATTTTATAAACCATTTAGAGCGTAGAAGATGTCTTTACTAAAATATATTCTCCTAGCTTCTCTTTTTACTTTTGGACTCTATGGAAATAGCTTGGATTATTTTAATCAAGGAGTTATGTATAGCAAAGGTGAGAATATAGATTTAGTTAAATCCAAAAAATATTTTCAAAAATCTTGTGATGCACTCTATGCAAGAGGATGTTTTGAGTTAGCTAAAATATATGAAAAGGCTCTAGGAGTCACAGCCAATTCAACACTAGCAACACAACTCTATTACAAAGCATGTGAACTAGATAATAGTGATGCCTGTCTTTATTTGGGTATAGCTTATGAAGAGGGTGTAGGTGTACAACTAGACTATCTTCTTGCAGAAGAACGCTATGCAGAAGCCTGTGAAATGGGAAGTGGTGGAGGATGTGCTAGATTAGGGACGCTACACCTTCAGCATAAAGCACTCCAAAGTAACCCACAAAAGGCTCAAAAATACCTAGAAAAAGCCTGTGAACTAAAAAGTGGTTTAGGGTGTATTAGACTCCGACATCTTAATACTCAAATACGAGGTACTCCAGAAGATTACAAAAAAGCCATTACAACATACAAAAATAAATGTAGTTCTTTTTATAGAGAGGCCTGTCTTTATTTGGGAATTTTATATTCTGAAAATAAAAATGTAGAACGAAATCTAAAAGAAGCAGTGTTTTATCTTAAAAAGGCTTGTAAGTCTAATAATCCCCAATCTTGTGAAATACTAAGTGAGCTTTACAAAGAGCATCATAACAAAGGAGCCATGAGAAAATATGCCAAAAGAGCTTTAGAAATTAATAAAATTCTTAAAAAACCACAGCAAATAGCAACTGCGTATAATCTTACAAAAGCACTAGAGTTTGAAGAATTAGGATACAAATATTCCAGAGGGATAAAAGTACCCAAAGATGCTAATAAAGCATACCAATTATACTATCAATCTTGCTCCCAAGGTAGTGCAAAAGGATGCTATCGTATAGGCATAGCGCATATAGAAGCCAAAGGAGTCAAACAAAATAACCAAGAAGCTCACAAATATCTCAAAAAAGCATGCTACAGAGGCTATAGTTATGGATGCAGTGCATTAGGATTTTTATATCAATATGGAGAAGGTGTAGAAATAGACTTGGACATAGCCTACCGATATTATAATAGATCTTGTGATTTAGAAAATAAAGGTGGTTGTAGATTGAGAAATGGGCTAAAATAGCCATCAAATCTCAATTATATTTTTTAGAGTTTCTCACTATTTTGAAGTCTGCGTTTAAGACGCATTTTGCGTTTGGCTACTTCTCTCATATCTGCATCTGAATCACTCTCATCTACAATTTCAACTCCCAAGATAGTCTCAACACAATCTTCAAGTGTCACGATACCTTCCGTCTGGTCATAGCTATCAACAACTAAAAACATATGCTCTTTTTTCTTGATAAAAAGATCTAGTGCCATTGATACGGGAATATTCTCATTTATTGTATAAATACTTTTTTCTATACTTCTGAGTGCTACACTATTATCTCCCAAGGCTTGTTCAAAGATTTTCTTTGTCATTACAATACCTGTAATTTTTTCTATACTCTCACTATATACAGGTACACGAGAAAAATTAAAAATAGAAGGTTCATTCTCTACAATATCTTTAATACTTCTTGTACCATCAAGTGCAAAGACTACTGTTCTAGGGGTAAGTATTTTTTCTATCTTTATCTTGTCAAGCAATAAAATATTCTCTATAATATCTGACTCTTTTTCATCAATGAGACCTTCATCCTCACTCATAAGCGTACTTTCTATCAGTTCTGCTTTAGTAAGGCTCGTTCCCTCATCATTTTTCTTAATACGATTGGTAACAAAGAGCGTCATAAGAATGATAGGGTAAGTAATCCATATAAGAAATTGTATTACATACGCACCTGTTGGAGCCAAAGACTTCCAATAGACTGCACCCATGGTCTTTGGTATAATCTCTGATAAAAATAGTATAGCAAAAGTCAATACAATCGAAACATAGAAGACTGCACCAGCTCCATATAAGCTCTCTGCCTGTGCACCTACAGCTGCAGCACCCAAAGTATTTGCAATAGTGTTCAAGATCAAAATAGAAGCAATAGATTTATTGATACTAGTTTTATGCGATCTAAGAAGTACTCCTACTTTTGGTCGTTCTTTTTCTAGTACAGAAATGTAGGGCATATTTACTGAAAGTAACACTGATTCTAAAACCGAACATATAAATGAGATCACAACAGCAGCTAAAAAATATAAAATTAACAAATCCATTTGAGTAAAAATTCCTTTGGAAAGCCTCTTTGGGCTTGTATAATAAAATAAGGGTTATCAAGGCTAGACACTCTTCCTCGTAACCCTCTAAACAATAGTATGCTTTAATCTCAACACTTTAGCAATCATATGCTGTGAATATCCTTGTTTGTAGACTTTCAGTATTTTCTATCCCACTTCTAAAGTATACTACTGTAAAAATGCCTGAATAGCATGTAATCCATCAGCTATTGGTTGTACCCAAGGCATTTCATAAGCTCTTGCAATAATAAATATTGTAAAAAAAACATACATCGCTAAAAGTCCATACGCTTTTTTCTTACCTAATCCATTACCAAAAAAGAATATTAAAAATGCTCCTATTGTTAAAAATAGTAATAAAAGTCTGAGTTCTACAATATCTCCAACTATGTTAGCAGGAATTATAATTGGTCCATTAATTATGGCATACAAAAATAAAGGTAAACCTAGAGCAAAACAAATATCAAAAATATTACTTCCTAAAGCATTTGATACAGCATCATCATAGTTCCCTTTTTTTGCATCTTTCATTGATAAAATTGTATCTGGCACACTACTTGCAGCAGCCACAATAATAACAGCTACAAAGTAACTTGCAATACCCATTTCATGTGCAAATAGTTCTGCTGCTTCCACAAGAAAATAACATGCAACAGCAATCACTATCGTAGATATAATTAATAACCACCATGAGTTACTCGTTACCATTTTATTTGTACCAATAATTGCATGTTCAAAATCAAGTTTTACAAATGACAAAAATCTATTATCGGTATTTTCTTTTGTGTTATCATCCTCTTCTTCATCTTCAGCTCTTTGAGGATCTCTTTTCATAGATAGCAACATATATCCTGCGTAGCCAAAATAAAGTAGCATTAACATCATTCCATGCCACCACTCAAGCTTTTCACCTATTGTCACAATTAAAATAAATTCAACTGCTATCAACATAAGTCCATCGCGTAAAATTACCTTTTTAGAAACATCTATTGATGCAATTGAAAACATTCTAAGTGCAACAATAATACTCATTGCAGGAATAACCATAGAATTAAAAACCGCACTTCCTGCGGTTGTTCCTATTCCACCTGCAAATCCAGTTGTATTTGCATATACAAATAAAAAGGTAAAAGTTACAAATAATTCTGGCATAGAACTACCAATAGCATTAATTGTAGCTCCTTTAACACCTTCTGTTAAATTTCGACCAAGATAGTCTGCTGATACTTCAAAGCTATCACAAGCTTTTGCAATAATCCATGTAGCAAACGATATTAATATCAATGCCCATAAAATGTCCATGTGTTCTCCTATTATTGTAATTTAAAAATGTGAGGGGGAGGTATAGCTTGGAAGGAAAGATACTCTACGGATAGAGTATCTCTTGAAAATTATATTATTTTGCGATAGCTGATTTAGAAGCTTCTGCTATTTTAGCAAAACTCTCAGGAGCATTCATTGCCATATCAGCAAGAATTTTTCTATCTAGTTCTATATTTGCAAGTTTAAGACCATGCATAAATGTTGAATAGTTCATACCGTTCAATCTAGCAGCTGCATTGATTCTTACGATCCATAGTCTTCTGAAATCTCTCTTTTTTTGTCTTCTATCTCTATAAGCATAGACCATTGATCTTTCAAGTTGCTCTTTTGCTTTTCTAAAGTGTTTTCTTCTACCACTGTAGAACCCTTTAGCTTTTTTTAATAATCTTTTATGACGACGGGTTCTAACTACCCCTGTTTTTACTCTCATGGTTATCCTTTACCTGATACTTATACACAAACTTCTTATATAAAGTTTGGTTCTAGTAGGTGTCAAACATTATCTCTGTTTGAACTTGCCCCAAATCGGGGGAACTGGTTGCAATAATTATTATTAGTTAATCATTTCTTTAATATTTTTGGCATCAACACCGTCAACATATTTTGGTGATCTCATACTTCTATGATGTCCACCGTCAACTTTAGTAAGGATATGGCTTCTATAAGCTGTTCCTCTTTTGATCTTGCCACTTTTTTTAACTTTGAAACGCTTTACAGCGCCTTTAACACTTTTCATTTTTGGCATGGTAACTCTCCTTTGCAAATATTTTTCTATTTATTGTAGAAAATGAGCCATATTATATCTAAATATTTTTAATGTTTATTTTATTTACATTTGTTTACAAATTATTTGCATATGATTGACATAATTCTATTATCATTACAATACTTAAAACACAGAAGGATTTAAAATGAAACGAACAGCAGTAGTAGTCACAATGACGAGTTTAGCAATAGCGAGTGTACTTTTTGCAGGGCAACCTATATCTGATCAGAGTGATGGAATGCAAAAATGTAGAATGCATAAAACACATTGTAAAAAAATGGATAGAAAGAAACATCATTTCTTCAAAATGATACAAAATGAACTTACTCTTAATAGTACACAAGAAAAAGCTCTAGATACTATTATTGAAGAGAGTATGATTGAAAGAAAAATAGCATCAATCAAAGATCACTTCAAAGAGATGAAACAAGATAGAAAAGATAGAAAAGCCAAAAAAGGTACTCGTGATATGAGTAAATTTATGAGTGCTGATAAATTTGACAAAGAAGCATTCAAAAAAGTAATGCAGGCTAAAGATCAAAAAAGAAATGAGATGATGCAAAAAAGAGATACTCAAAGAATAGAGCATAGAGCAGATACTATGGAGAAAGTTTTTGCTATACTTACTCCGCAACAACGCACAAAACTTATAGAGTTATCGCAAAAAAAATAGTACTAAGGGGCTAGCGTGTCACAGATATTAATGGTAGAAGATGATTTAGAAATTACTGCTCTTTTGGAGCAGTACCTTCCTAGATATGGACTAAATATTATGAGTGTTGATTCACCATTAGTAGCATTAGACAAACTCTCTATAGAAAAATATGATTTAGTATTAATTGATCTAGGTCTGCCAGAAATGGATGGGTTAGAACTCTCTAAAAGAATAAAATCTAATTATCCTAATATTCCTATTATTATTTCTACAGCTCGTCATGATGTGAGTGATAAGGTTGTAGCATTTGATATAGGTGTTGATGATTATATTGCAAAACCTTATGACCCAAGAGAATTAGTAGCTAGAATTCAATCTATTATTAAACGATATGATAATATTTCGATCACTAATAAAGAGGAAATTTTTAGTATTGATACAACAAAAATGCAAATTTCAAAAAAACAAGTAGCGCTTAATCTTACTCTTGCAGAATATGAGATTTTTTCTCTTTTTTTGAATAAAAAGCACCAAGTAGTAAGTAGAGAATTTATTATTAATAGTATCAATGCTATTAAATGGGATAGCTCTGATAGAAGTATTGATGTTATAGTAGGAAGAATACGACACAAAATTGGTGACAACAGCAAAACTCCTGAGTATATTAAATCTATACGAGGTGTGGGCTATAAATATATAGGTGATTAAATGTTTACACACTCCATTCTTTTCAAACTCAATATTCTCTTTATTATTGCAATTATTACTACCTTTATATCTGCATTTTCTATCACAACGCATATAGCCAAAAGAGATAACGCTGATCTTATATTTAAATCTAGAATATTATTTAAAGAGATACGAGTAACAAGAGAAAAACCTATAGAATTAATAGAAGAATTTAACCTCGTAGAAGTTCCTAAAAATCAAATAAAAAACATACTAAGCAAAGCTAAACATCATATTCCAAGAGATAAAATACGCACTCCACACAGAAGACCTCATAAAAACTACAATATTTTACACTACAAAGGGGATAATTATATTAGTATACATAGCAAATCAATACGCTTATTATTAAAAGATAAACTAAATTTTTGGGATAGATTCTCTTTGCCTCTTTTTATTTTCTTTGGTATTTTTATTCTGCTTATAATAATGTATACTCTTTTGCGTCGTAGCCTTGCACCATTAAAATTATTACAAAAAGAGATTATAACTTATGGTGAAGGCATCTATCCTAGCTATAAATTTTCAAATAAAAAAGATGAAATTAGCCTACTCTCAAATGCATTTTATCAAGCAGTCGAAAAATCAAAAACACTTATAGAATCACGAAAATTATTTTTGCGTAATATATTTCATGAACTCAATACTCCCATTACCAAAGGTAAAATATTAGCTGAGATATTAGATGAGGGTTCAAATAAACAGATGCTAGACTCTATTTTTACAAGATTAGCTTCTCTATTGCAAGAGTTAGCCCAAATGGAAGAGATAACTTCAGGAGACTATACTGTCGATAAAAAGCCTATACCAATTAGAGAACTTATAGACCAAGCGAGAGATTGGCTTTATATAGATGATGAAATAAATTCTAATATTAGTAATGAAACTATGAATGTAGATTTTCACCTTATGAGTATTGTATTTAAGAACCTTATTGATAATGGACAAAAATATGGTACGCAGTTAAATATCACTTATGATACACATGATATTTTATTTATTAGCAAAGGTGAAAAATTAGATTTTGAACTAGAATATTTTACACAAGCATTTTCAAAAGGTGATAAACGCAGTAGCCAGCAAGGGTTTGGACTAGGACTCTATATCGTCCATCAAATACTACAAAAACATCAAATGACCCTTCACTATAACTATAATAATGGATTAAATATATTCAAAATCATAAATAAGTAAC
>JADGER010000255.1 GCA_016744315.1 Sulfurovaceae bacterium | reverse complement strand
CTTTTTTAATGTCTTTTTTTTAGCATATTTTCTCTCTTTAAAAATTCTTTTTGTTAGTGTTACTTTACCTTTTTTTTCCTTATTTCATTGGCATTGGGGGTATCCTCTATCAAACACAATAAGGTCTTCTTTTTTTACTTTCTTTAAATGTTCATCTATTGTGATATTAATTTCATGTGTTTTACTATCAGCTAATATTGCATCTTCAACCATATTATTTAGTACATCATACAATAGAGATACTCTTGCTTGTACAATTTCTTTATTCTTGTTTTCGTATTGATTTCTTATATTTGTTGTACTAAACTCTTTTCTAATATCTTCATTATTGGGAAGAATAATGATACTTCCATCAACACCTAAAAGTCTAAACCCTTTATACTTCTTATAGTCATATTCTTGATAGAACTGCTCCTTTATATCATTGCACAATTCTATAAAAGCCTTATAACTTATTTTTTCTCTAGCTTGGCTATAGGCACTTTTACTTATGGTAATTAAATCTTCTTCTAGCATATTACTAAGATATGTCTCTGCTTCATTGAGTACATTCTGTATGGACTTCACACTAACTTACCGTCATTGCTTCTCACCCTATCTTTTTATATAATACATTTTAAGATTTGAGTTAAAATTTAAATCAAAGAGACACTACTCTATTCTTATATTTCACTTTTAAGAAATCCTATCTGCTCCAAAATTTTCATAACTTTCTCTTTTGGATTGGAGTCACGATATATTGGTCGTCCTATCACAGGAAAATCTACGCTCTCTTGTTTGGCTACTTCCAAGGTGGCTACTCGCTGTTGATCTCCTGCATCTTCACCAAAAGGACGAATCCCAGGACAGAGGGTCAAAAAGTTATTATGGGTTGCCTCTTTGATTGCCCTACTCTCAAATGCAGAACAGACCACACCATCTAATCCATTAGCATAGCTCATTGTGGCAAACTGCTTGGCTTTTTGGTTTATGCTTTTTTCGTATATAGATTTGAAGTTATCTTCATCAAAAGAAGTGAGAGCTGTTACAGCGAGTACTAATGGACGGTTTTCATATTTTTCTAATCTTTGCATAACTGTACGCATAGCCACTTCGCCAGCACTTGCATGGATATTAAACATATCAACGCCCAAGTGTGCAATCTCTTCGGCTGCATCTGCCATGGTATTTGGAATATCATAGAGTTTGAGATCAAGAAAAAGCTTGAAGTTTGGGTTTATCTCTTTGAGAGCTTGAATAAATGGTTTTCCATCACGAATATAGCTTCTAAATCCTATTTTCATCCATATATTATGCTCCGCCAAAGCAGTAGCAAGGGCAATATTTTCATCCGCAGAAGGTAGGTCAAGTGCAACACATAGTTTCATAATCATTCCTAAAAAAAATTTCGCTATAATCATAGCGAAATTTTAACTAAGAAGGACTAAACAATCATGTTTGGAAAGAAATTAAAAGAATACAATTTATCAGAAACTGAACTAGCAAAACTACAATATGCACAGGTAACAACAAGCAAAGGGATTATTTGGCTTAAGCTTTTCCCAGAACTCGCACCAACAAGTGTGGCAAATATGGCTGAGTTAGCAAACTCTAACTTCTATGATAATCTAACATTTCACCGTGTAATCCCTGGGTTTATGGCTCAAGGTGGATGTCCTCACTCAGGACCTACAGGTAATCGAGCTATGGCAGGAACAGGTGGACCAGATTGGGCTATTGCATGTGAGACAAATAATGGTGTAGCACATAAAAGAGGTTCATTCTCTATGGCACACGCTGGACCAAATACTGGTGGAAGTCAGTTTTTTATCACTTTTGTAGCTACACAACATCTTGATGGTGTGCATACTGTATTTGGTGGAATAGAAGATGATGATGCAGATAGCTTTGCTATTCTTGACGCTATAGACCAAGATGATGCTATTGAATCAATCAGAGTTGTAGAGAGTCGCGACTAATCAATCGGTGGGAGTAATCCCACCATAAGGAACTTTTATAATGCATGGATTCTACCGTATAGCCACCGCAGTCAATCAAACAAGTATCGCAAACCCACAAACTAATGCCAAAGAGATTATAACTCTTATCAATCAAGCCTATAAAAAAGAGGTTAGTGTCGTAGTATTTCCAGAGCTTACACTTACAGGATACACCGCTAGTGATCTCTTTTTCCAACAAACACTCTATCAAA
>JADGER010000254.1 GCA_016744315.1 Sulfurovaceae bacterium | reverse complement strand
AGCCACATCAATAAAAGCATACTAAACCAAAATAAAAATCGCATACTCTCTCCTACTTATTTTTGGGCATATAGATAAAATCACTTGCATGTTTAGTGACTCCTACATACTCTTCGTCTAATTTAAGACTATCAGGTGGACAGACATCTGTACACAAAGAACACCAACAGCATCGCCCATAATCAATACGAGGAATACATTGTGAAGCATTTTTGCTATTGAAATCTTGGTCAGTTTTTATCATATCTATTGCATCATTCATACAAACATCTTGACAGTTTGCACAGCCAATACAATCAGCTAAAACATTGGTATGAAACCCTCTGTAGCCTGTAGCTGTTGTTTTTTTGATGGTAGGGTATGCTATTGTATTTGGTTTTTGGAAAAATGCACCAAGTATAGCCAAAGGACTTAGCGTTCCTTCTATATCTATTTGCCATTTCATTTTTGACTCCTTATCGTTCTATCTCAGGAGGACAGATACCAAGAGAGTTCATAATTAATGCCACATCACTTAGTTCTGCACCTACTAACAGCTTTTCCAAAAGTGTATACGCATGTACCAAAGAGGGACCTCTTACTTGCATTCTGCGTATTTTTTCACTGCCATCACCTGCCATATAATAGGCAAACTCTCCTCTAGCACTCTCTACCTTGACCCAAGTATCATCTTTTGGGAGTTTAAACTTTCTATGTGTAGGCATTTTAAGCATTATATCCCCTTGGGGCATCTGCTCTATAACTTGACCTAGTATATGAATACTTTGATCCATTTCGGCTCTTCGTACTAATGCTCGTGCATAGACATCACCTGCTTGTTGCGTTGGTATGTCAAACTCTAATTTATCATAAATAAGATAAGGAGCATCTTTGCGTACATCTGCTTTGATTCCACAGCCTCGTAATACTTGCCCCACAAATCCTTGTTCCAAAGCATTTTTGGCATTAACTACACCTACACCTATGGCTCTATTTTTGAAGCTTGCGTTATTGATAAATATATCATCATAGAGTTTGAGTCTTTTATCCAAATAAATCATTAATTCACTGACTCTTTGCAAAAAACCTTCTGGCAAATCTCTACGAACGCCTCCAGGGTAAATATACATATGATACACTCTTGCTCCAGTTAGCTCTTCAAAGAGATCTAATATTAAGTCTCTATCAGCTATTGCCCACTGCCCTACAGCATAGAGTCCAATAGATCCACTCTGTCCTGCCATCCACAAGAACTGTGCAGCAAGTCGCGAAAGTTCCAATACAAGCACACGAATATATTGGGCTCTTTGAGGTACTTCCATCTTGGTTAATTCTTCGACTGCCATAGCAAAATTTGCTTCATTTGGATCAGGTTCAGGGACACAAATACGACAAACTATCGTAAAGGCTTGGATAACAGTTCTTCGTTCTATAAGTTTTTCAAAACCCCGATGAAGATAGCCTACATGGGTTGTTGCTTTTTGGATAGTTTCACCAAGAAGATCGAGTTCTATACTCATATTCCCTGTAATACCAGGGTGTTGAGGTCCATGAAAAATAGTAATATGTTTAGGTGTTTGCATCTTGTGCTTTCTTTTTGGCTTTTTTGATAGCTCGTAATCTTTTTGTTTCTACTTTGGTATCTACATTATCATCACGCCCCTCACGAAAAGTAAGGTTTTCATTGACAAATTTTAGTGTATCAAACTCGCGACGCAAAGGTGGAGTATGTACCCAGTTTTCTAAACTTAGCTCTTTGAGGTTTGGATGCCCTAGAAAATTTATCCCATACATTTCATGCAAATCTCTTTCCATGATTTCAGCCTGAGGAAACTTTCTATAAAGTGTATCTATCTGAGCATCCTCACGCCCTATCATAGCTTGTATCATAATTGTATGTTTTCGATTAAGGGTACTTACCATATAGGTAAGCGCAAAATGCCCCTCTTCTATCCAGTCACAGCAAGTGATAGCATTGAGTATTTTATAATCATACTCTTTATCCAAAAATGCAATAAGTTTAAAAAGTCTCTCTTTTGTGATAATCACTTTAGAAAGATCAGATCTTTTGATTTCTATATCTGCGGAAGCAAATTTATTTTTGATTGTTTGATTCATTATTTTTTATTCCACTCACAACTCAATCCAACAGTACAATTATCCAAAATATCAGGTTTGAGTATTTTGAGTTTGAGTTGATTAATGTTAGGATAGGTTG
>JADGER010000253.1 GCA_016744315.1 Sulfurovaceae bacterium | reverse complement strand
GATGCCAAAAGCCTACTCCATACTACTCAATGCACATAAAAAAGGTTTGGGTCTCATCTCCTCTGCCCAACGCTTTGCACTCTCTCACCAAGAAGCATTAGAGAGTGCCAAAGAGCTAGAAAACTGCTTTGTAGATGAGAGAGAACTTATCATCTATCCTATAAAAACAAAAGAGATCATCTATGACAGTATCAAAAACACTTATACCAAAAACCAGTTTGCACTACTCTCAAATGCCTCTATAAAACTAAGACTTAAATGGGCAAGTGATGGATTTATAGAGCTTGTTCTCAAAGAACTTGTAGCAGAAGAGTTTTTGCTAAAAGAAGGAAACCTCTACAAAAATGCAGATATAACAGAGGATTTTAGAAGCTCCCTAGAACAGATACTCTTGAAGCGTTTAGAAGAAGAAGGCATATCCCCAACAGCTCCCTACAATATCTATGATGATTTAGATATAGATAGAAAAATGGGTGATGAGATCTTAAAATCACTCTGCTCCAAAAAGCTAGTCATCAGACTACAACACAATCTTTTCATTCACGCCAACAGTCTCAGTAGAGTTGTAAATGATATGAAAGATATTATCAAAAAAGAGAGTTATATAGATATAAAAAACTTCAAAGAAAAACATGCACTCAGCAGAAAATATCTTATAGCATATTTGGACTATTTGGATAATTTCTCAGAGATAAAGAAGCAAGGGAATGGAAGAGTTTTTGCCTAATAGAATAAAAATATCGGATTAAAGGAAAATAATGTAAAAAACAAGGCTATGTATCAGCCGAGGTTAGGCTAGCTAGAGAGATTATCTCTTTGTGGTAGCCTTAGAGAAGAAACAAAAAGGATAAATGAAGTGAAGCAACAATTAATTACACTTAGTGTTATAAGTGGATTAGTATTGGTATTATTTTTTACAAAAATGATGCATGAAATGGTAGGGTATGTTGGAGTAATGTCCACGGAGATGAGAAATATTAGTCAAAAGATAGATGTTATCAGCTCCAATATGATTAGTATAGATAGCAGTATCAAAACGGTGGATAAGAGTATGAATGTCATGAGTGGCAACATCCATCAAATCCAAGAAGCTATGGCAGCAGATATAAATAACATGAGTAAAAACATGGATTCTATGAGTAAAGACATGAACAAAGGTGCAGAGACATTTACTTCACCTAGAAAATTTATGAGAAGTATGATGAACTAAACTTATGTTTCTCTAGCTTCAATCGCCTTTGATTGGAGCATATAAACATCTGAATATAAATTTTTACGCAGGAGGATTATTTGAAAACACAAACGATAATTGATTTTGAAAATATCTATGCAGGGTATGAACTCTCACCTGTCTTAGAAGATATTACGCTTACTATTCATAGTGATGAACACTGGGTTATATTGGGAGCCAATGGTAGTGGGAAATCCACGCTTATCAAACTTATCTCAAATGACCTCTACCCAAACACAAACTACCCTTTCAAAAAAGAAATATTTGGTAAAGACCGATGGAGTATCTTTGAACTCAAAAAAAATCTGGGGATTATTACAAATGATTTACACAACTACTTTGAAAACCATGGTAACTTTTTAACTGCTTACGAAGTGATACTCAGTGGCTACTACAGCACTATTGGTATCTTCAAACACCAAGACTTCACAGAGCAACAGCATACAAAAGCATTAGAAGTCTTAGCATTTCTTGAACTCTCAGAGATCAAAGATAAAAAAGTACATCAGATGAGTACAGGACAGCTCAGGCGTTGTGTTATCGGTAGAGCATTGGTTCATAATCCCAAAGCATTTATACTAGACGAACCCACAGTTGGACTAGATATAAAAGCCCAATATAGTTTTATAAAATTCATTCAAAAACTCTCTAAAAAAGCATCTATTATTTTGGTCACACATCATATCGAAGAGATTTTTCCAGAGATAACCCACACAGCACTTATGCACAACAAAACTATATTCAAACAAGGTAAAAAAGAAGAAATATTAACTTCAAAAAACCTCTCTGAAATTTTTGATATAGAGATTGATTTACAAGAAGAGAATGGTAGATACAATATTAAAGCTATAAATACATAAGAGATATAAACTTTTTGTAACTACTCACCCCATCCAACCCCAAAAACCTTAAACCAAAACCCCCATAAAAACATTCAAAATTCTCCATAAGAAATACTCATTAGAAAGCCCTAT
>JADGER010000105.1 GCA_016744315.1 Sulfurovaceae bacterium | reverse complement strand
TATTTGCCACAGGAATAAAAACGGCTAAAAGCATTGCAGAGATAGCAAGGATAGTAAAACTCATCTCTTTTGTACCCTCATACGCTGCCTCAAACTTGCTCATGCCACCTTCCATCTTCTTATAGATATTCTCCAAGACAACAATGGCATCATCTATAATAATACCTATCGAAAGTGTCAAACCTATAAGTGTCATTTTGTTGAGGTCATATCCCATATAGTTCATCAAAGCTATCGTACCCATTATAGAAACAGGGATAGAGAGAGCTGAAACAAGCGTAATAGTAAAGTTACGCAAAAAGACAAAGATAATAATAACTGCCAAAAATGCACCATATATAAGGTCAAACTCCACATCTTTGAGTGAGTGGATAATAAACGGTGAAGTATCTTGCAATACTTGTATCCCATAATCCTCGCCTGCACTCTTCTCTAGTGCTGGTACAGTCTCTTTGACACGGTTGATAATATCTATAGTATTTGTACCTGATATTTTTTGGACTTCGAGCATCACACCCTCTACGCCATTGTATGACGCAAAACTTTTAGCATCACTGAGTGTATCTTCTACTTTGGCTATATCTTGCAGTCTAATTTCATCTTTAATGATGATATTTTTGAGTTCATCTACACTCAGAGCATCTGCTTTGGTTTTGAGAGTAAACTCATTGGTCGTGCTGATGAGCTTCCCTCCACCTATCTTGACATTCTCTCTAGAGACAATGGCATTGAGTTCTGTGATAGTGATACCTAGTTTGTTAAGAGCTTGTGGGTTCGGATAGATTTTGATCTCTCTATCTTTGTACCCTATGATATTAATAGCTCCTACACCATTGATCTTTTGGAGTTTTGGCTTCACTTTCTCATCAGCAAATATCATAAGATTCTGTATAGACTCTTTTTTGGCTGTGACAAAGAGATTGATAACCGCTGCACCACCGATATCGAGCTTGCTCACAAGTGGTGTTTTGGCATCTTTGGGCAGTATGACGGCGGCTACTTTATCCCGCACATCATTGGTCGCTTCGTTGATATCTCGCTCTAGGAAGAACTGTACCATCACAACACTTGCCCCCTCACTAGAAGTAGAGATGATCTTATCCACCCCACCAATACGCGATATAGCTTCTTCTATCTTGTCAGTTACTTGCGACTCTATCGTAGATGATTCAACACCTGGATAGATAGTCTTGATAGTAACCATAGGAAAATCTATATTCGGAAAGAGAGCCGACGGCATACTCTTAAAACTCATCCACCCAAATATCACCAGCGTGATGATATACATCAGCGTAGATATGGGTCTATTTATGGCTAGTTTGTACATTTTTGTTCCTTGTTTTTAGGTTTTAGTTTTTTGTTGTTTGTTGTACTCTTGTGATGGGATACTCCCACCATCTAATGCTTTTTCATATTAAATTTAACTCCTCGCTGATGTCTTTGATGAGTTTGGAAAAAGGTTTCTTAGACAAATCCATATCATCATCTATCAGATTGAAAATATCCTTTTTTATCTGCTGATAAGGGATACCTGTCAACTCTTGTAACTCTCTCAATCTACTCTCAGGATAAAGCTCTGCATTTTTCATCATCTCAAAAACAATGTCTTTGTGAGCTTGGTAACGATTATCCAGATGAAATACTTTTATATATTTCTCATATTCATTGGAATAATTCTCTTTGAGAGGTATTTCTATGTCATCTTTTGATTTTATATGTAGGTTTTTACAGTCATCACTTAGCAGTAGTTTGAATTTTACTTTTTTGTTGAAGTCAAAATCTTTATGGTTTGGACTTAGACATTGTTTATAGCAATTAGCTGTCCCCTTGACTTTTCCAGAGTTACAGGTAGGACAAGAGGGAATAAGATTATAAAGTGATAGTCCCAAATAAGGATATGTACCTTTATCATAAAAATGGTCTAGCTGAAAAGTTGAAACAAGTTCTTTATTTTCTTTTTGAAAATTTGTAACAAAATCTTTATTGCAATAAAAGCAAATAGTAAAATTAAAATTATCTGTAAAAAAAGGAGTCAATACACTTGATTGAAATTTATCACTATATCTAAATAGGCGTTTGACTTTAATATAAAACTCTTTTTTCTTTGTCTCTGTTAAAGTTTTAATTCTACGCTCGATTCTTTCGATAAAATACTCTATATCTTCATTTTTAATGAGAATAATGTTTTCCAAATTTTCATCTCTAAATACTTTTTTGAAAGAATCATCTTTTTGCATATATCTTTCAAACCTTGCTTCTATATTTTCATATGCTTGTTTCTGATTTACTTTTTTTTCTTTTTCAAATAGACTAGACTTTAAACTATCATAATAACTATTTTCGATTTCAAACTCTTTGTTTTGATGAGATTTATAGTCAAGATTAATCATTTTTATTCTTAAGAAAACTTTTAATCTTATCATTACCAAATTTTTTAATAAATCTATTTATCTCATTCTCTTCAGCCTTATCCTCAATTAATATTTTTTCAATCTCTGTTAAATAATTTCCTATAATTGTTTTTAAAAAAGGTTCACCTATGATATTTTGAATTTGCCAAAATTTTGTTTGTTTTTTCAGGAATAGATTTCTTAATCGTTTTTTTTGTTTATTTTCAAGTTTTTTTACTATTTCATAAAATCTTTTAATCTTATTTATCTTCCCCTTAGCAAACTCCCCCATCAATCCATCTTGCATAAAAAACCCATCACTAAGTAAGGTATGGATGTTTGCTCCGAAAGGATTTATATCAGTTGCTTTTGTTACATTATCACAATTACCATCTTTATCTTTTTTTAAAAATATTACATTTTCTTTTGGTAGGTCTGAGATTATAAAAGGGGAATGTGATGAGGCTATAATATGGAAGTTAAATCTATATGTATATGGTTTTAATACCTCCATAAATAAAAATAAAAATTCTTTTTGCCATTGAGGGTGTAATCCAGTTTCAACCTCATCTAACAAAAGTACAATATTGGTATATTTTAATGCTTTATAAGATTTAACATTATTGACATAGTATAGAACATCATAGACAAACTTTATTAAAAACTTTTGTCCATAACTCAAATCAGAGAATTTTCTACCTTCTTCATCAAAAAAATCTACATCTATCCAAGGAGCTAAATTTTTAAGTAGTTCTTTTTCTTTTTCAATAACGATCATTGAACCTATTTTATAACTAGATTTCCCTTTAATATAATCTAAGAAATCAAAACTTTGTTTGATTTTAGGAATTTCATATGCTAACTTTTCATGATAAAGTTCATGAAATTTAGAACCAGAAATAATATTTAAAAGTTCTTCAATACTCTGTTCTGTATTTGAATAATTTTGTATCTTTTTTTTAAAATCAGTCTCCTTAAGTTTATCAGATTTGAAGAAAGTGTTTTGAATAATATAAAGTTTAGTGAATAGCTCTAATTGTTCTTTATTTAAGTTAGATATAGAAAAATTATCATCTGGAAGCCAATTATGATTTAATTTTTCTACTTTAATCTTAATAGCACTCTCTTTACCTGCATGTTTTTCAAACCCATATATTCTAGGATTTGTTGAAGTTAATTTTACTTTAGAAGGTAGAAAAAAATTATTTATATGCTGAAAATTAATATCTTTTCTTACAATAAACTGTAATATATTTTGATTTGCCTCAAATTCAATGTTATCAAGATTAATAACAGCATCTGTCTTGTCGGGTCGAATTAGAATACAAGTATCTTTGTAGTTTGCTTTATATGAACTACTCATATTTCCATTAAATAGAGTCTTAAAATTATAATCAATACTATAATCATAAAAAATTGAATAAATTTTATCTTCGCTGATAGGAGTTATTGATTCTTTAGTTATAAATTTAGAAACTTCTCCTACTGTCTTTTTATAATATTTTTTGCAATTTTCATCTTTGCAATTTTCATCATAGTATATAGCAACAGCATTACACTCAATATTGATTTTTAAATTTTTATTTGAAAGTAAATAGACCAGTGAGGATAAAATAGCCGTCTTCCCACTCCCATTCTCACCAACAATAGCAGTAACATTAATCTTACCCTCTTCATCAAAAAAGTTTTTTATAGCTTTTTCAGGTGTAGGCGTAATTGTTAATTTCTCATTTTCATAATCATAATCACAATTAAATCGAGGCGAAAAATTAAACCCCTGCTTATGAATATTCTTATACTCCTCAACCCATAAATAAACTAATTCCATTTTCTATCCTTTGTGGTGGGATGCTCCCACACTATGCAATTTATGGATGTAAACATAATAATCTACAATAAAGTTATGGTTGCATCCATAACTTTTACGATTGACCTCAGTTGAGACACTATCATGTTTTAGCCGAGGTCAGGTTATTCATGATGCATTCGCTACGCTTCACACATCACAAATCACCAGACCCCTAACATCTAACATTTCTACTATCAATGATAACTTCTACTCTTCCGTTGTAATATACCCCTCACCATACAACCCAACTACAAATCCATTTACGGCTACTTCTGCTTTAATTTTGCGGTTGTTGTTGTTGGCATAAGGGTAGATGTTGGTGATTTTGCCTTCGTATTTTTGTTTATCTCCATCTACTGTATAGGTGAATATTTGACCTATTTTGAGGGATTTCCAGTATTTTTGGTCTATACTCATCACGAGTTTTTGGGCTTTGCTACTTTGTATTTTGAGGATAGTTCTAATCATTGCACCGCTGACTACATCTCCCTCCTCTACCGTTTTTTCAAATATCACACCAGCAAAAGGAGCTTTGAGGATGGTTTTATCCAAAATCTCTTCTTGATATGCCAATTGATTTTTGGCATTTTCATATTTAAACGCATAAGAATCAAGTTTAGACTTATCTATCATATTTTTGATTTTGAGCTGTCTGTCGTACTCTCTTTTAGAGTAGTTGAGAGCTGTTTTGGAGATAGCTATCATTGCTTTGAGGTCTCTGTTTTGGAGTTTGACTAATATCTGATCTTTTTTGACTTCTGAAGATACATCTACAAGTACCTCATCCACAATACCCCCTGAGGTAAAGGCTAAGTTGGCACTTTTATAAGCTTGAACGCTAAAGGTTGCATAAATATCTTCTGCATGAAGTGTGCTGGCTAACAAAACTGCTGTTAATAGTAATTTTCTCATCGAATAAATTCCTTTGGATTCTTTCCTGCATAGTAGTAGTAGATAGATTTTGCTATCTCATAATCATATTGTGTCTCTTTGTCTCTGGCTTGGGCTAGTGTTAGTTTGTTGAGTGCGTCAAGATAGGCGATATTATCCACTGCTCCTACATCAAACTTTCTGACGATAGCATCATAAGTACTCTTGCTCGCTCGCAAAGCACTCTGTGTACTTTTTCGTTTGTCTTTAATTGTTTTTAGTCTACTTTTTGCAAGTCTAAACTGCATTCTCTGTTCTTGTTGGGCATAGATAGCATTAGATTCTAGTGCCATCTTTTGGTAACGCAAAGCTTCGCTATCTTTTTTCATTTTGCCTTTGTCAAAGACTCTCATCCCTACAGAGAGATTGAGTCTGTTCTCATCTTCAACGAGGAGACTTGCTCCAAGACCACTTTCAAACACATCACCATAATTTGAATGACGATAACTATCAGAAATAACAACTTGTGGCATATACCCTGCATCCACTGCTTTGGCATTCTCTTCTACTGCTTTGGCTTTGGCAGAGATTATTTTGCTCATCTCATAGGCTTCATACACTACATTTTTAGGCTCTTTATATCGGTTCTCTTTTAATCCATCTACTTTGATACCTGTAGAGAGTCGGATGTTTTCTATCTGTGTGATAAGTTGCATATTGCTATTGGCTACAAGATATTGGTTATTCTCATAAACTGCTAGTAGTTTATCTATCTCCTCTTGTGTTGCCAAGCCATTTTCATAAAACTTCTTGATTCTATCTATCTGAACTACTAGCTCTTCTGATTGGCTTTTGAGGGTACGGAGATTAGAACGGATTTTATACATATTATAATAACGGTTGGTCATATCTAGTACTATACTTTTGGCAAAAGCATCTTTCTCAAACTGTGAGGCTTGATGTTCAAACTGCTTGGCTGTAAGCATCGCATCTTTGCGTCCTCCATCATAAATATCATAAGAGATAGCTATCGCACCCGTAGTCGTATCTCCAGGAGAAACCATCGAGTTGGGTGATACATTTGTATACTTTGCTGATATATCAATAGTGGGATAAAAGCTACTCTGTGCAGACTCTATTTGGCTATTGGTAGATTTGACTTGAAACCCTTTTGATTTGAGTTGTTCATGGTGTCGCTCTGCTTTGGCTATAAGCTGTGGCAAAGTATAATTTTGGGCTAGGAGTAGCATTGGTGTAGCTATAAATAGCAATGACTTTTTCATTTTTCTTCCTTTATCTCTATGATTTTAAACCAGTTATCTAACATCTCTTCTATCTGTCTAAGTGCATCTGCATGTATGAGTTTTGCTTCTACTACCAATCCTGTGCCATAAATCATTAAAGTATTTACTAAGCCTAGTGATTGGGGTATGATTTCTCTTTTGTCTATGCCTACCTGTATCAATTCCTGCACTGTCTCTACAAAACTAATATGACACTTAGTACTAAACGCAACCATCTCAGGTGTGGCACTCTGTAGGGATATAGCTATAAACTCTCTATAGAGTTTAAGATGCTCCTTTTCGGATTCTAAATGCAAGAGAGCTAAAAAGTCATAGAGTTTTGTTTTGGTACTTTTTTCTTCAGCGATAATATCTCTTAGTCTATTTTGGTGTTGGTCAATAAATAGTGTGATGATTTCAAAAACAATCTCATCTTTGTTTTTAAAATACTCATATATAGTACCTTTACCCACGCCAGCAGTCTTTGCTATCTCTGCTATGGTTAAGTTTTTGATACCTTTTTGGAGTAAAAGAGCTTCACATGAGAGTGCTATATTGCGTCTTTTTTGGTCTTTGTCTACAATTATTGCCATATTTTTCCCTAATCTACTAGAATGACTGACTGTCGGTCAATGAAATTTTATCATAAAAATTGTAATAAAGTTCTTGCAGTGATTAGAAGTTTGCTAAAAGCTTAAATATCAACCTCATCCCAAAACTCATCAAAATCAAGATTTGTCATCATATTGTTATCTTCTTGATTTTTTTCCAAGATTTTTTTCTCTTCATTTTCAAAGTATTGACTAAGGGCTTCTTCTAATATAAGGTTAATATCTTTGTTGAGAAGCTGTGAAAAAGTCTCTAGGTTCTCTATCGTCTTATAAGTAAGTTCTAGCTGTATATTATTATCATTCAAAATTCTCTCCTTTAGAGTAATAGAGCTTTGCTTAACTCTTTTCTAATAACAAAGTAGATAGAATAACAAAAACATAGTTAGGAGCATCCATGCTACACGAATATAGAGAAGAAATAACACAACTTAAACAAGAAAATGCACATTTTGCGAAAATTTTTGAGAAACATAATGCACTAGATCAAAAAGCTAAAGATGCTAATGAGGGTAGACTTCATTTGAGTGATATCGAAATTGAAGATATCAAAAAAGAGAAATTACTTCTCAAAGATCAGGCACTCAAAGAGATTTTGAACTTTAAAAAATCATAAGCATAATATCTTTTACGGGGAGTCTCCCCGTACCTCTTTTTTATCCTCTTTTATTCATTTTTATTCTAATTACTCCTCTTAATAATAAGGCTCGTTATGACACCATTTAGTACCATTACAGGACTCTCTATAGCACTTATAGAAAACCTCAAACACTTAGAGTATACGACTATGACTCCTATACAACAGCAAACTATTCCTCTTTTATTAGAAGGCAAGGATATAATTGCTCAGGCAAAAACAGGCTCAGGGAAAACGGCTAGTTTTGGTATTCCTCTTATAGACAAAATCAAAACTACCTCTTATAAACCCCAAGCTCTTATACTCTGCCCTACTCGTGAACTAGCAGATCAAGTTGCAAAAGAGTTGCGTAGACTCGCTCGCTATAAAGAAAACCTCAAAATACTTATTCTTTGTGGTGGGACTCCTATGCGTCCACAAATAGCATCTTTGCAAAGAGGAGCACATATTTTGGTAGGAACTCCCGGACGCGTTCAAGATCATCTCTCACGAGAAACTATAGAATTAAAAGAAATAGAAACTCTTGTACTTGATGAGGCTGATAGAATGCTTGATATGGGCTTTTATGATGAAATCAAAAAGATAATTTCTAATCTTCCAACTAAAAGACAAGGGATGCTCTTTTCTGCAACTTTTCCATCAGATATACAAAAACTCTCCGAGGAGATATTAAAGACTCCAACAATGATAAAAATTGATGCTCAACATGCACAATTAACTATCAACGAAGTAGCTTACGAGGTAGAAGCTACAGATAAAATGCAATCACTCCTCACTGTACTCAAATCTCATAAACCATCCACAGCACTTATCTTTTGTAATATGAAAGTAGATACTATAGAAGTAACTGAATTTTTGCGTTCAAAAGATTTTTTGGCTTTGGATTTACAAGGTGATCTTGACCAAAGAGAGAGAAATGAGGCTCTTTTACAGTTTGCCAATGGCTCTGTAAGAATATTAGTAGCCACAGATGTAGCATCCAGAGGTATTGATGTCAAAGATATTTCACTTGTTATCAATTATGATATCCCTCATGGTAATGAAATCTATACACACCGTATAGGAAGAACTGCCCGTGCAGGTTCACAAGGGGAAGCTGTTTGTTTGTATACACCAAGGCAGAAAGAGAAACTCTTGGATATGAGTGAGAATATACAGCTCAAAAGTATCAAAAGCTTATCTATAGATCGTAAATTTTCTATGCCTTCAGGTTATAATACTATCTGTATAGATGGTGGTAAAAAAAATAAAGTTCGAGCTGGTGATATATTAGGTGCGTTAAGCAAAGAGATGGGTGTAGCAGGAGATCAGATAGGAAAAATAGATATTTTTGAATTTCAATCATATGTAGCCATAGATAAAAGAAGTATTAACAAAGCCTTTGATGGACTTAGAAAAGGCAAAATAAAAGGGAAAAAATTTAGGGTTTGGTGGTTAGATTAACTACCTTGCCCCTTTATTAAGCAAAACTGTACGAATTGTTTTGATAAA